>QZLB01000231.1 GCA_004796425.1 Desulfobulbaceae bacterium
AATAAAGGAGTGATCAGAATGTTGACCGAACAGGAACTTATAGATTCACCAGAAAGCGATTATATGAATGAGAAGCAACGGGCATTCTTTAAAAACCTGCTGGAAACTCAAGTTGATGAGATTCTGGCTAACATTGATTCAGTGCGTAACGAATTACAAGAAAATCAACACGCAGCCGATGAACTGGATGTCGCGCATGGTCAAGAAGATATTCGAACAAAGTTGCGCTTAATTGATCGACAAACGAAACTATTGGCAAAATTGCGAGAGGCTTTACAGCGAATTGATGAAGACGAATTTGGCTATTGTGAAGCAACAGGCGAGCCAATTGGCATTAAACGTCTGCTTGCTCGGCCAACAGCAACCCTCTGCATAGAAGAAAAGATACGCCAGGAACAGCAGGAAAAGAACTTTCAACAGGGCCGGTAGTGAGCTTACATACTGGCTTGAATTCCCGCCGTACCCACTCTTTCTTTGATATGGGGATTTATTATTCTGCTATGAGAGCCATTAATTCATGTGTAACAGCTTTTGTACCCATATCACCACCAAATTCCATGGGACGCAGTCGTTTTTGTTCAAAACCTGTTTGTACAGCATTTTCTATCAGCGCTGCTGCTGCTGAATATTTAGAATCACCTGTCTTTTCAGCTAAATAATCAAGCATCAAACCACCGGAGAGTATTGCAGCAAGCGGATTAGCTTTGTCTTGTCCCATGATGTCCGGTGCACTTCCATGGGCCGGTTGAAAGAGGCCATGTGCATCACCAATTTCCGCACATGGAGCCATGCCCATACCGCCAACAAGTCCACCTGCAAGATCCGACAATATATCGCCGAACATGTTCTCCATTACCAAAATATCAAAATCCCAGGGCCTTCGGATTAGTTCCAGTGCCTGCGCGTCAACGTAATTATATCCATGGGTTACATCGGGGAATTCCAGGGATATTTCTTTGAATATTTTTCGGAAGAATGCCATGGAAGCGAATACATTGGCTTTGTCTACACAAGTAATGTGGCCAGGGCGTCCTTTGGCCTTGCGGCGTTCAGCAAGACGAAATCCAAATCGATGGAGCTTCTCTGATGTTGTTCGAGTGATCCTCAGTGTATCGCGTACCTCGCTGTCCCCGCGAATATCACTACGATTATGAACAGCAGCGGTATAAAACAATCCTTCGGTCGATTCACGGAGGATTACCAGATCAATGAAACGGGCGCGTGGGTCAGCGAGCTGCAGGGGCACTGAAGGATAGGCTTTGACAGGGCGTACTCCTGCATATAGGCCATATTTATCCCGGATCCTAAGGTGTGGTGAAATTTCTGTTCCATCGGTGTGACGTACTGATGGCAGGCCGATAGCCCCAAGAAAGATTGCGTCAGCATCACCTGCACGTTCTTCCCCTGAAGGTTCGATGTCTGAACCTGTTTCTCTGTAGTACCCGGCACCGGCAAGGATTTCTTCATACAGCAAAGGATTACTGCCAATTTCACGGAGTGCCGCCTCGATTACAGCTACCGCTGCATCTGATACATCTTGCCCAATTCCATCACCACGAATTAAGGCTATACGAAGCCTACCGGCCATAATTGAACATCCTCAATGGGTCTAAAGATTGGTAATTCTGAATTTTTTGAGTAGCTTGATCAGCTCTTCTGCTGCCCGTTGCCGGTGTGCTCGAAATGCTTTTCTTGCCGCCTCAGCGTCTCCTTTACGAATGTGATCCAGAATTTCCCTATGTTCCTTATTAGACTTTTCCGGTTTGTCCCGCAGCCGAAGGGTTACAATTCGACTTCTGCATACCTGAAATTTGAGCGCGAGTACGATCTCTCGAAGTCGTCTGTTACCATTTAAATCGAGCATGTAGAGATGAAAACGATCATCTGCATCTGCCCATGCGTCAAGATCCTCTCGTGCAAGCGCCCGCTCCATGTCCTTGGCGGCCTTTTCAAGGGGCCGCATTTCAGCAAGCGTTGGTTTTTTGGCTGCGACATTTGCAGCAACGTCAGGCTCAAGAGAGGTAAGGATATCATAGATTTCCTTCATATCGTTGACGTTGATGGGTAAAACCCGGGCTCCCCTGCGAGGAATGAGTTCAACCAATCCCTCTGATTCAAGGCGAATGAGCGCTTCACGTACAGGAGTCCTGCTCATTCCAAGACGTAAAGCAATTTCAGGTTCTGTGGCTTGAAAACCAGGAGGCATCCTGTTGGTACGAATCTCTTCTTTTATTCGAGAGTAGGCGTCGTTTACACGGCTTAATTTATTTGTCATTGGCATAACTTAGTTCCTTTCGTTTGCAAAGAGATTACTCCTTTCATGGAGAATCGTCAAATAAATTAATGTATACATTGACACATCCACAAATAAATGTTTTGGTGTACTCGCTATTGAGAGTCTGTTTGTTAGGCTAACCAGATTTACCATGAACGTCTGTTTGTAAAACAAGATTCCCGCTACAGTCGGGGAAGGAGGCTATGATGAAGAAAACTCTGTTGGCTTGTTGTTGTACAGCGTTCGCATTAGTATCTGCGACGGCAAATGCTGAAATCGTATTGAAGCTACAGACTTCTACTCAATCAGGTGCGTACGAGTATAAGTACATTAATGAAGAATGGGGTAAGCGCCTGAAGGCGATGTCGGGAGGAGAATTATCAACTGAATTCTATTCGATCAATTCAATTGTCGATAGAAAAGAAACACCTGAGGCCGTCATGGCTGGAGTACTTAGTGGAGATTTGACGGCCGTTTCATATTTCACAGGCCGAAACCCGGCTTTTGCTATTCTTGGTGACCTTATTGCTGGCTATGATACCGTTGACCAGGTTCAGACCTTCTGTCGATATGGTGGTGGTCGTGAAGCGCTTCAGGAACTCTGGGATGCTACACTTCCGGGAGCATTTCATGTTGTTGGATGTGGTGCGGTGGCAAAAGAAGCATTGGTAGCCAAAGTGCCTATCAAAGGAGTTGATGATTTTAAAGGTGTTAAGGTTCGCTCACCAGGTGGACTTGCAGCTACTGTTTTTAAAGCGGCCGGTGCAGCACCTGTTTCAATGTCTCTCAGCGACGTTTTTACCTCTCTTGAAAAGGGTGTAATCGATGCTGCCGACGCATCCGCTTACATCAATAACACCACAAGCGGATTCCATCAAATTGCCAAATATCCGATTTATCCGGGAATCCATTCGATGGCGGTTCGACAGTTTACAATCAATCAAGGTATCTGGGATAAGTTGACTGATGAGCAAAAGCTCACACTTGAGACCTGGTTTTATGCGGCCTATGATGATGTTCGTCGCCAGCTCGACCTGCAGGACAAGGCTCAAGTGGCAAAAGATAAGGCCGCTGGCACTATCACAGTGGTTGATTGGCCGCAGGAAGAACGTGACAAGTTCCGTGTACTGGCATCAGAAGCGTGGGAGGAGACTGCAGGCAAGTCTCCTGAAGCTCGTGCTGCACTTGATGCACACTATAAATACATGAAGACTATCGGCCTTCTCGAGTAACTCTGGCGAAAAAGTGCATCTCGACCGGTGAGGATGATCTCACCGGTCATTTACTTTGGAAGTGAGGATTATTATGCAACGTTTCGTGGAAAGCGTTGGTAGGTTAAGTGTCTTTCTTGGCAGGGTTTGTGGTATTTTTTACTTAGCCGCAATCGGCCTTTCCGTCTTTGAAGTTGTTATGCGCTATGCCTTTAATGCTCCTACCGCGTGGACATCTGAGACAATCATGATGCTTGTTGCGACCGCATGGCTTCTCTGTGTTGGTGCGGTAACCCAGCAAAGACGACATATCACTGTTACCACAATGGAACTACTGCTCGGCGAGAAGATTTGGAACCGGTTGTCCAAAGTTGCAATTCTAATTTCGATGGTGGGTGTAACAGGCTTGATAATAATGCTCTGGGGACCGATGGTCAAAGTCCTGAAAAATCCACAAACCACTGGCAGCGCTTTTGATCCGCCGTCTCCCACTTACGTGAAAACGATGCTTGTCATTGCCGCTATTCTTTATCTGCTGCAACTCCTGGCAAACCTGCTGGCGCCATCAAAAACGTTGTCGAAATCTATTGAAATTGAGGCTGAATAATGGGCATCGAATACATAACGATTGCGATAGTTGTATCGCTTTTCAGCCTGATGGCCATTGGTGTCCCGCTTGGTGCCTCAACACTCCTTATCTCGGTCACGACTGCATACCTTGCTTTTGGTGAAAACGGATTCATACTTGTAAGTTCTGCGGTTGGGAAAGTAATGGATAAGCATGCTCTTATGGCAGTACCCTTTTTTGTTTTTATGGCAAATGTCATGGAGCGATCAGGGGTTGCCAAAGAGTTATTTAACTCGATGGCAATTCTTGGTGGTCAGTTGCGTGGCGGAGTTGCGGTGCAAACCTGTATCGTCTCCGTTATTTTGGCCGCCATGTCCGGGGTTGTCGGGGGTGAAGTCGTTCTCCTTGGCGTCATAGCTCTCCCGCAACTTTTTCGTTTGAAATATGACAGAAAGCTGTCAATTGGTGTGCTTACCTCCTCAGGGGCATTGGCAACGTTGATTCCTCCGAGCATTGTCCTTATCGTCTATGGAGCAGAAGCAAATGTTTCCATTAAGGATCTATTCACTGCTGGTGTAATGCCCGGAATTCTTCTGGCTTCTCTGTACATTATGTATGTCCTTGTCCGGGTTCGATTGAATCCTGCTCTCGGGCCCGTGTACGATGCACCTGAAGCAAAACTGCCATTCTTCCAGAGACTCGCACACCTCAAGGGGTTGATTCTTCCTTTTCTCCTGATTTTTGGGGTCCTTGGTTCGATCTATGGAGGGATTGCCACTGTTACAGAATCAGCAGCAATTGGTGCGGTTGGCTCACTCATTGTTGCTGCAGCACGTCGCGAGTTATCCTTTACAGGAGTTCGTGAGGCACTATGGGCGACAACTCTGACCGCAGGTGCTCTTTTATGGCTTATCATCGGTGCTGTCAGTCTCGTTGGGATCTATAATATACTTGGCGGTACACGGTTTTTGGGTGGTCTGCTTACCGCGATCGACCTTCCCCCGATCGGTATCATAATAATTATGATGTTGATTATCTTTTTCCTGGGAACATTTTTAGAGTGGATTGCCATTGTGTTCATTACCGTACCGGTTTTCACTCCAGTTGTTGCTCAACTTGGTTACGATCCTGTCTGGTTCGGAATTCTGTTTGCAATGAACATCCAAATTTACATGCTTTCACCACCATTTGGTCCTGCATGTTTCTATTTAAAATCTGTGGCACCAAAAGATGTAACATTGCAGGAAATTTTTATTTCAATTTTGCCCTTTATCTGTTTGCAAATTATCGGCCTGGCACTGGTCATGACATTTCCCCAAATCGCACTTTGGTTGCCAGGTATTGGAGGTTAAAGAGGAAGATGGAAAAGAAGGATGAAGAATACGACACGTACGATTTCGGCTGGATACCTGAAATCGTCGGGGTGATTGGTGTAATAGTACTGATCTGGTACCTGATCACATTTGCTCGTGGAAGTTTATAAGAAGGAAGCACCAGACGACCAAACCATGGATTGCTGATTCTGTCTGCAAGAGAACGACTCGGTTTCTGGTAAAGTTAAGGAGGAATATATGCAGCATGATCATGCGGTTTCGACCATGACGGAAATCATGGCGAAGTTTACCAATTACATCGGGAAACATCTCCCTGATGACATCATGGAGAAATTGAAACAGCTTCGCTCTGCTGAATTAAGTCCTCTTGCAATGGTTGTGTATGACTCAATGTTTGAAAACCTTGCGAAGGCTGATGAGCTCGACCGCCCCTGCTGCCAGGATACGGGTGTGATTCAGTATTTCCTCAAAGCTGGTGCCAACTTTCCACTCTTATCAGATATCAGGCAGATCCTTGACAATGCGACCAGAGCTGCCACCCAGAACGCACCTTTGCGACACAATGCAGTAGAGATTTTTGTAGAAAAAAATACAGGAGATAATACCGGGGACAGGATTCCTTGGATTGATTGGGAAATAGTTCCAAACGATTCAGGGATTACACTCGAGGTTTATATGGCTGGTGGAGGGTGTAGTCTTCCCGGTCAGGGCAAGACATTGATGCCAGCAGCAGGATATGAAGGTGTGGTACAGTTTGTGTTCGATGTGATGACATCCTACGGGGTGAACGCCTGTCCTCCGCTTTTGGTAGGAATTGGCATTGGAGGGTCGATAGAGGTTGCTGCAATTCTCTCAAAAAAAGCGTTGTTTCGACCTATCGGCTCACGTAATGCTGACCTACGTGGAGCTGAAATGGAGCTTTTGATTGAGGATGGATTAAATGAGATAGGCATCGGGCCGCAAGGTGTTTCCGGCAGCAACTCTGTTATGGGTGTCCATATTGAGAAAGCAGCAAGACATCCGTCAACAATTAGCGTTGCTGTTTCCGTAGGTTGCTGGGCTCATCGCCGTGGAACGATCCGTCTTGATAAAGATTTGAACTATGAGATTCTTTCTCATAAAGGGGTGACGCTGTGAACAAGATCCTCAAAACACCGATTAAAAGCGGAGATCTCGAGCTATTATCAACGGGAGATATCGTTTTTTTGGATGGGTACCTCGTTACGTGCCGTGATATGGCTCACAGGCGCCTTGTAGATCTGAGTATGGATCTACCAGTTGACCTTGATGGACTTGCGATTATACATGCTGGTCCAATTGTTACTCAGAATGGTGATGGCTGGGAAATAGTTTCAATCGGGCCAACAACCAGTATGAGAATGGAAGTACATGAGAAAGAATTTATCAAAAAAACGGGTGTAAAATTAATTGTTGGCAAGGGTGGCATGGGCCCCAATACCGTTCAGGGTTGTGCTGAACACAAAGCAGTTCATGCGGTCTTTCCTGGGGGGTGCGCCGTTCTGGCTGCGAGTAAAGTAGAAGAAATTGAACGGGTCGAATGGTTCGATTTAGGAATGCCAGAGGCTCTCTGGGTATTAAAAGTCAAGAATTTCGGGCCACTTATTATCTCAATCGATGCCAAAGGAAATAACCTGTTCGACGAAAATAAATCTGCATTTAATAAGAAAAAGGTCCCGATTGTTGAAGAAATTTCAAAGAAGATACGATTTATCAAGTAATTGAAAATAAGAACAGGCCTATTCCCGAAGCATGCAAGAGTAAATTTGTGTGAATTCTTAACGTCGAACGTGATCTCTTGAATGCCACCTGCCACAAGCCGTAATGCAGGACGCCAGGATCCTCATTCCCAGCTTCCGGGATAATCGTGGATAAAACGCGATAATCCAGAGACCGCCATAAAGTGCCGGCAGGATGACTGCAGGATGACTGCAGCACTGTGATTTAACCGACGGCAAATATCGCCTATATACTCAATAGTGGGAGGAAGCGACAATAGGCATATGTTCTTTTCGTTAAAATTGGTGGCTAAGCGTCTGGAATCGTCGCACTACGGTTATCTAACAGATGCTCTATCTGGTTCAGGGCGTTTGCGATGTCATTCAGATTATATGGTTTTGCGAGCGTACCACAAAACCCATATTCATGAAACTTGGACATAATTGGATCGTTGGAATAGCCGCTCGATACGATAAGGTATGCATCTGGATGAATAGTGAGAATTTGTTTTGCGGCTTCTTTGCCACCAGTACCTCCTGGGATGGTTAAATCCATAATTGCAGCTTTAAAAATTTCTCCATTATCCATAGAATCCTGGTAAAGTCTGACCGCTTCTTCTGAATTATTGCACGTTGTAACCTCATACCCCAGTTCAGTTAACATTGAGCGTGCAATCTCAAGAATCATCTCTTCATCATCCATGACTAATATCTTCCCAACCCTTTGGTCTAGGGGTTGATCTTGCATTTGCTTTTCCACTACGCTTTCATAGACCAATCCCAATGAAGGTAATAGAATATGGAACGTGGTACCCTTGTTGACCTCGGACTGCACTTCTATGCGCCCACCATGTTTGTTAATAATTGAATAGACAGAAGCAAGCCCTAACCCATTACCTCCCGGTTTTGTACTATAATACGGGTCAAAAATTTTCTTTAAACTACTGTCCGGGATCCCACAACCTTCATCGGTAATGGTCATTCTGACATAGGGATTTTTGTTCGAGCTACTCTGCAAGGCAGCTTCGTTTTTGGCGGAAATCTTTAACGTTCCGCCATCAGGCATCGCCTGTGAAGCATTTATTATCAAATTATTAAAGACCTGATTTATCTGTCCCTCATCCGCTTCAATGGCATAGATAGTTTCCGGAATTTCAACAGATGCCTTGATGTTTGTTCCCCGAAGAGTCAATGAGGTTGATTCCCTGATGAGGTTATTTATTGATATCAAACTCTTAACAGGCTCTCCACCGCGAGAAAAAGTAAGGAGTTGATAGGCTAATTCTTCTGCTCGGCTGGTCGCTCTTTCTGCTTTGCTTAAGAGCTCGTAGGATCTATGTTCTTTATCAAGAAACATTTGAGCCAAAGAGATGTTCCCCATAATACCTGCCAATATGTTATTAAAATCGTGAGCGATTCCCCCGGCGAGGATACCGAGCGAGGAGAGTTTCTCGTTTGTGAGCATCTCTTTTTCCCGCTCCTTTCTCTCTGAAATATCTCTTACGCTTGCGATTACTCCACTGATCGAAGGCTCCTCAAAAAAGCTCTGCATCACAACTTCTGAGTGAGCCCATCCTCTCGTTTTATGAATATGTCTATATTCAAGAGTAACAGGCTTGTCAGGGTGCTCGATTGCCTTTTTCCAAGCCTTTATGACTTTAGTTAAATCATCTGGATGGATTACCGCGTTAAACGGCATTGATTCCAGTTCTTGGATTGTAAACCCTGTAATACTCTCTATTGCAGGATTGATGTATGTTCTGTCTCCATTGGCTTTAACAATTACTAGACTGTCAGAAGAGTTTTTTACCAGGGAATTTAGTCTCTTCTCACTTTCTTGAAGTTTATCAAGGAACCGTTTCCTATCAATTGCCATCGCAATTTGATGACATACGGCGGTTAGAAGTTGCAGATCATTCTCGTCATAAATATCAGCATCGGTGTAGCTCTGAACTGCAATAACACCAATAACCTCATCCCTTATAACCAAAGGGCATCCCATCCAGATCAACGGGGAGGGGCCCCAGATGCCATCTTTATTCCGCCTTCGTTTCAGATCCTCTTCTCTTAGTAAAATTGGCTTTTTTTCTGTAACAACCAGTCCGGTTAAGGAGCTTTCTGTATCAAAGTCGTCGAGGGGAGAAAAATCATCATCAACGGTATCAACGTGATACGGAAAGTAGAGCGTTCGTTCTTCGCGATCTACAATTGCGATAAAGAAGTTTGTGACATCAAAGGCGCTACTGAGGGTGTGATGGATCGAATTATACAGCTCGTTTAAATCCTCTGTTGTATTGACAGCGTCTGCAATATCGAAAAGAATCTTGTTAATGTGCTCTGTCTGCCTATTTCGAGTTGTATGGTTTTCCAAGATTTGTCTCCTCGGTTCTCTTGCAGTCTTTTCCAGTGTAATTCAAAGATATTTTTTACTTGTATTATTATAGATGAACCTCAAATTGCAAAGATATGAGATTGCAGAACCGCCTATATAAGGCAATAGATGAGCATTGCGCACCTAACCAGCACCCGTTACAACCTGAGTGCAGGACGCCAGGATACCTCATTGCCTTCTTCCGGGACAATCGGGATAAAACGCGATAATACGAGGGATAAAAAGGCCAGTGCCGCGCCGGTGAGAAACACTGCAGCCGGTGAGATAATCCAGAGACCGCCATAGAGTGCCGGCAGGATAACCGCTGCGATGTGGTTGATCGTAAAAGATACACCGGCTGTCGGGGCCATATCTTTGGGATCGGCGATTTTCTGGAAATAGGTTCTCATGGCAATAGCCATGGAAAAAAACAGGTGATCCAAAATGTACAAGCCGACGGCAAACCAGGGATTCTGTACGAGGGCATAGCCGACGAAGATAACGACCAGACCAATGTATTCCACGGTGAGTGATCTTCGCTCCCCCCATCTACCGATCAGCTTCCCGATCTGCGGAGCACAAATCATATTCAAAACACCGTTCACCAGGAACATGATGGAAATGGCAGCGGCATCAAAGCCGAATTTTTCCACCATTAAAAAGCCTGCAAAAACGACGAATATCTGACGACGGGCACCACTTAAAAACTGGAGGGCGTAAAACAGCCAGTATCGTTTACGCAGGATGATCTTTTTATGCTGTTTGACTTTCTGGGGAAAGAGCGGAAAGAGTACCCAGCAGAAAACGGCAATAACAACGGTCGCACCACCGGAGACCAGATAGACTGTTTCCATGGTGGCGTTCATAATATCGAGCATCAGCCAGACCAACCCAAACGCCAGTAATGAGGCAAAGGAACCGATCGCAACCATACGTCCCATGTTATGGGCGGCTGTCGCTTTATCAAACCATTGTAACTGCAACGATTGATTCACCGTTTCATAATAATGAAACCCGGTAGACATCAATACGGTGGTGGCATAAAGCCCAAGGACTGTAGGAAAATATCCGGTAGCTGCCGTGCCGATTCCCAGGAGCAGCAAAGAGAGCAAGGCCAGTGTCTGTTCGCGCATCAGCAACAAAACAAAGACCACGGCAAATGATAAGAACCCCGGGATTTCTCTCAGGGATTGTAAAATACCGATCTCCACCCCGGTAAAAGCAGCACGCTCAATGGCGAAATTATTCAGCAGGGCCTGCCAGGTCCCCATCGACAGGGGCACGGCTGCTGCCATAATAAATAATAGAATCTCCGGACGATTCCATTTTGAAGTGGGGGACATGTATTTTCCTTTGGGGTTGATAAAAAAATCAATACTTACGTTGTTTCTGCTGCATCACCGATTTCACGTGTTTGCCAAACATTTTGTCTTTCTTGCGCTTTTCCTGGTAACTCATCTCGTTATAAGCTGATTCCTTTGCGAGTTTCAGATAGCTACTAAAGTGTTCGGCAGACACTGTTCCGTTCTCAATGGCCGCAAGGACAGCGCAGCCACGCTCATTTGTATGAGTGCAGTCGTTGAATTTGCATTGTTGGGCCAGTGAAGTGATGGCTGAGAACGTCTGGTCGAGACCGTCTTCTACGGACAGGCTTCCCAACTCGCGCATACCGGGGGTATCAATAATAATCGGTCCGAAATCAAGTTGGATCAGGTGTCGCTGGGTGGTGGTATGCTTTCCTTTATTTTTTATCTTGCTGACGGAGCTTGTTTTATAGGTTTCCGTACCGATCAATTTGTTGATCAGCGTTGTTTTACCAACCCCGGAAGAACCGAGCAGACAATAGGTCAGCCCAGGCTGCATTTGGGATTTAACCTCTGATAAACCAGTTTGATCCTCACTGCTGAACGGAGTAACCGCAAGTTCCGGCATTAAGGTACTGATATCTGACAATATCTGCTGGATCTCCTCACTGCTGAGCAGATCGCTTTTGCTGAGTAACAGAACGGGGATTGCCTTACTCTCTCTCACCATCACCAGATATCTCTCCAGTCGCCGCAGGTTGTAGTTCTCATCAAGCGACTGGACGATAAATGCAACATCAACATTGGCTCCAATGAGCTGGTAATCGGTTTTCTTACCCGAAGTTTTCCTGGTCAGCAGTGAACGGCGCTCC
The DNA here is from genome assembly GCA_004796425.1 of Desulfobulbaceae bacterium. GTDB lineage: Bacteria > Desulfobacterota > Desulfobulbia > Desulfobulbales > Desulfocapsaceae > MADRE3. The sequence continues at coordinate 11,672 of QZLB01000231.1, forward strand.
ATGACCTGATGGATGATTCCACCAGTTTTATCATAGATATGTGCCAGCACCCAGTCACCCGTTGTTGGCAAATCATTGGGAGTTGAGGCGTTAAACAGTAATTTGCCCAATAGTTCAGCCTGCAACTCGATGGTGCCATTGGAGATGGTATAGCTGTCTCGATGAACGGAGATCACCCTGGCGAGTTCCAGCTCCTGAGCAACTTCATTCGGGATCGATTCAAGGATTTCCGTAGTTAATCCCAACAGTTTAAGTGGTTCTGAGAATTCCATTTCCTATAACTAACGTTTCATTTTATTGCTTGATCAAGGCTCCCACGACCATCAGGGTATGGTTTCGAGCACCGTTTTTACCACAACCGCATTGTTGTGAGCGACTGCGGCGAAGAAGGTTTTAAAATCAATTTCAGCCTGTTCTCCGGCTTTATCTGAAACCGAGCGTATGATCAACAGCGGGATCTTGTTTTGGCTTGCCACCTGTGCAACTGCGCCTCCCTCCATTTCAACCACATCTGCCTTGAGTTTATGCAATGCTTCTTTCTTGGTCTCATTGGCAATAAACTGATCACCGGTCGCCACAATGCCGCCAATTTTCAACAGAGGGGTATAGCTCTGTCCATTAACCATGGCCTGTTGCAAAGGTTCGGTAGATTGGCCCAACCGGGTGTTTATCGCCCTCAGCATTTCAGGTGGCCAGTTTTGTGAAAGATCAAAATAAATCGACTCATCACCGGTACCAATCCCCAGTTCCGGAACTGTTCCGGTGGCATGAACCAGAAAACTCGCACCCAGGAACCCGTAATCGTGCTGAAACGCTGCTGAGGCCACGACAATATCACCAATATTCAGATCCGGATTGATTCCCCCTGCAACACCGGAGAAAATGATCGCATCGACCTGATGACTCGATATCAGTTTCTGGGCAACCGCCGCAGCATTAACCTTGCCGATGCCGGACAGGGTCGCATAGATCGTATGGTTTCCATACGTTCCTTTGGTAACCTGGTCTGCAAGCACCTGTTTGTCTGCAACTGCTGCAAGAAAACTGCGCTGCTCTGCATCCATTGCCGAAATCACCCCGATGCTCATACTGAAACAAGGGGCGGCGATAAAAAGAGAAATCACAAAGACGAGGGAGATTCTAAATTTCATCTGATGGTTACTCCTGATGATAAGTTTGACGGTTTGATGGGCACAGTTCTCATTACCTTAAATTGAATTACACCACAAGAAGCTATCTACTTAAAATGAAGATGAATGGTTTATGAAGACTCAGAATCCCAGCAGATCAGATCTCTACCATTTTCCTTAGCTCGATATAATTGGCTATCCGCTCTTTTAATCAGATCCTTCTCAGTTTGGTCAAGGGTTGGGTAAGTTGTGGCAAGTCCGATGCTCACTGTCAGGAAGGGTTCTACCGGTGATTGTACATTGGGTAACCGGAGGTCACTGACTGCACGTTTCAGATTGTTGAGTTGCTCCGCTGCTGCAGCACCTTCCGTGTTGCCGAAAATCATCGCGAATTCTTCACCGCCAAACCGGGCGCAACTATCTCCCGGCCTTCGCGCGAATTTCTGAATAGTGGATGCAAGTGCTTTGAGGCACTGGTCCCCTTTATGGTGGCCATATGTGTCGTTGAGCAGCTTAAAGTGATCAATATCGATGAAAGCCAACGAAAGAGGCATCTGCAACCGTATGCAACGTTTCCATTCATGGTGTAGAAACTCATCAAAGAATCGGCGGTTGGGAATGTTTGTAAGTCCATCGGTCTGTGACAGATCCAGAGCTTTCTCTTCTGCCAGTTTTCTTTTGGTGATGTTATGGTGGGAAATTACAAAATAGGGTTGTTCGTTCAGGACGAATGAAGTCACCCGCATCATAAACCATCGTTTCTCACGTTCGCCGTGACAGGGATACTCGAAATGAAAGGATCGTTCCCTGCCATCGATTACCGATCTGATGCCATCTGCGGCAATCAGGCCAAAGTCATCACCCATACCGGACGCTTTATCGCACTCATCAAGGTAATTAATAGAAAACCAGTTATCACCGATAGAGCAGCCATTATTTAAACCGAAAGTAACCCAGCTTCTATTCACAAAGATAATGTCTCCGCTCTCATCGATCACGACAAGACTCTCAGTGACACTGTCTAATATCTGGCTGAGAAATTCTGGCGACGGTTTCATGGAAACGTTCCGGGAATCAGTTGGTCTGTAGTGTGCTCAAACGATCGAATAAATGGATCTGATTGATCGCGCCTTATTCCAGAGAGATACTGGAATCATGGTATCATGGGAAAAGCACGTATGTCCAGACGATTGGCCTGCTTCATCATGGAATCAGCTGTAGGGTTACTTTGGTGGGATTGGTTTGGAAAATAGCCTGTTAGGCCCCGATCAGGGCACCGTCTCTGAGCGTGAGGCAATGGTCCATTCGGTTGGCAAGTTCCATATTATGGGTCACCATCAGCACGGCAAGGGCGCGGTCCCGGCTGAGACGGTGGAGCAGGTCAAAGACAATTGCCCCCGCCCGGCTATCCAGATTTCCGGTCGGCTCATCGGCCAGCAGGATATCCGGTTCCATGATCAGTGCCCGGGCGAGCGCTGCCCGCTGCTGTTCACCACCGGAGAGCTCATTTACCCGATGATCCTGGCGATGATCAAGCTCAACTGCAGCCAGAAGTTCCTGGGCCGGTGCTTTGGCGGACTGGCGTGATTTACCGGCGATCAGTGCCGGCATCATAACGTTTTCCAGAGCGCTGAACTCGGGGAGCAGGTGATGGAACTGAAAAATAAACCCAAGTGATTCGTTCCTGAAATCGGCCAATTTTCTGTCTGAGCGGTTGTCCAGTCGGGTCCCGTTGAAATGGAGTTCACCGCTGGTCGGTACCGCGAGGGTACCCAGGATCTGGAGCAGGGTAGTTTTGCCTGAGCCCGAAGCACCGATAATTGCTTTCATTTCACCCGGTGCAAGGTTGAGGTTAATATTCTTCAGGACCTCAACATCCTTGACTCCGTTTTGATAAGCCTTGCAGATATCGACTGCCTCAAAAAGATGTGCGCTCATGAAAGAACCTCCGCCGGTTTGACTTTGGAGGCCTTCCAGGAAGGATACAGGGTGGCTGAAAGACTGATGATAATGGAGGCTGCGGCGATAATCGTGACATCAAGCGGGAGTACTTTTATCGGCAGCGTGGTCATCGGGTAGACATTTGAGGGAAGCTCGATAAATTGATAACGTGACAGCAGTTCGCATACCCCGAGACCTCCCAGCACTCCGACAATGGTGCCGGTAAAGGCAATAACCAGCCCCTGGAGAAAGAAGATACGCATGATCGAGGCTGAAGTTGCACCCATCGATTTGAGAATCGCAATATCTTTGGCTTTTTCCATTACAACCATGATCAGGGCGGAAATGATGTTCAATGCAGCAACCAGAATGATCAGGGCGACACAGATGAACATCCCTATTTTCTCCAACTTGAAGGCGGCGAAAAGGTTCTTGTTCATCGCCATCCAATCACGGGCGATGGTACCTGCGCCAAGTCGCTCTTTGATGGCTGCCGCCACCCGGTCTGCCCGGTTCAAATCTTTCTTGGCAACGGTGACTTCAATTCCATGTACCACATCACCAATCTCCAGAAATTCCTGAACCGCCGGAATTGACATATAGGCCAGGGACGAATCATATTCGTACATGCCGGACTCAAAGATGCCGACCACCCGGCAGGTTTTAATCTTCGGAATGATTCCCATCGGAGTCAGGGGGCCTGAGGGAGAGATAAGCCGCACTTTGGAGCCAAGACCGACCCGAAGATTAGTCGCCAGCTGTTTGCCGAGAATAATGCCCGGAACCGGTATCTTTTTATCTGGTTGAAGGTCCTGCAGGGAACCGGAAATCATCTGCTTACCGAGGCTGATGACATCGTGGGCTGTTTCCGGATCGATTCCTCTCATCACCACCCCGGAACCTCCGGAAGCGCTGCTGAGCAGGGTCTGGGCATAGAGGTATGGGGTTGCAGCGGTTACGCCCTTGGTGTCGAGAATTTGTGCGCGGGTAAGTTGGTAGTCGCTGATTTGTCCCTCAACCCGCTGCACAATAATATGGGAATTGATCCCCAGGATTTGGTCTCTGAGTCCATCGGTAAAACCGGCATAGACTGACAGAACCACAATCAGGGCGATCACGCCAACAGTGATCCCGGCAACAGAGATCAGCGAGATCAGTGAAATGAAGCCCTGTCGGTGTTTGGCACGCAAATAGCGCAGGCTTATAAACCATTCATACATGAGGCTAACTGTCGTCGGTATCGTTTACGGGTGCATTTGTTGATTCAGATGCTTCCGGTTTCATATGCGGAAAGAGAATCACGTCCCTGATGGAAGGTGCATCGGTCAGCAGCATGACCAACCGGTCGATACCAATACCTTCACCAGCAGCAGATGGCATCCCGTGCTCGAGTGCCCGGATGTAATCATGGTC
>QZLB01000084.1 GCA_004796425.1 Desulfobulbaceae bacterium
GGAAACTCGGATTTGACACCACCTACGCCTTCGGCACCAAGGAAGAGGTCCGGCCGGTCGATCATCTCGTCGCCGCGGGCGCCGGCTGGGGCGGCCTGCCGCGCACGGCCGCCTTCTACATCATGGCAAGCGTCGAAAAGAACGACGGCAAGACGCCGCACGCGGTAGCGGTGAAAGACGTGCCGGTGGATGCCTTCTGGTCCATCACGGTCTACAATGCCGACGGCTATCTCGAGAAGAACGAGATCGGCCGGAACAGTCTCAACAACTCCTCCGCCACGTTCAACGAGGACGGTTCCTGCACGATACATTTCGGCGGGGATCCCAAGAGTATGAACTATCTGCCGATCACCGAGGGTTGGAACTACGCGATCCGCATGTACCAGCCTCGAAAGGAGATCCTGGACGGCTCGTGGACATTCCCGAAGATTGAACCTGTTAAATAAAATACCAATTCAAGGAAATAGATTATGAAAACAATGCATGTTGCCTTGCTGGCGATCCTCATTTCGATAGCCTTGCTGGCGAGTTGCGCACGACAAGATTCAACACCACCGGCCGACTCTGCGCTACCCGCAGTATTTGGCGACGGCGCCGATGCCAAGTACGATCGTGTTGACAATGTACACCAGGTGCGATTCGTCGAAATCTTCCTTGTCGGCCGCGAGGCTAGCACAGGGGACTTCATCGCCGCCGTCTACAACACCATGTACACCCCTCAGGGCATCCCGGCATCGAAAGACACTTCACCGCAAGCGCTGCTCGAGGCCCTGAATTTCGACCACATTCAGGAGGAATACGGCGTCCTCGGTGCGTCCTTGAACGGCCCGAAACTCTGCCTGCCTGATTGGGTGGAAATCGATGTCGGGGCCGAAAGGGATTTCGGCGGTCTTGCAGCCGTGTGGTGTGCCCAACTGAACATGGGCAACAACGCCAGCGTGGGAGAAATCGCGACCTACAAGCCCGTGACGATCGCCCGGAACAGTGGGTTGGGTTGGAACAAGGGCACGACCGTGATTCTCCTGGACGATGCTGAAGGCAACACCTGGGTCATGAAAGGGTTCGAGTTGGGCCTTAAACCCCAATATACGTACGATGAATTTATTGCCGCCTTGCCAAACGTTTACCAGAAGCTCCCGGAGGGCTGGAAGGTTCGGGTCAAGACGCTTGAGGAGGATCTGATCGAGAAGCCGGAAGGCGGAGTCGCCACCATCATGAAGGACGAATTCTTCAATGTCTATGACAAGACCGGACCAGGTATGACCAACTACACGCCTTAGTCATCGGCATTGGGTCGACCTGACCACCCAGACGTGGGTTGGCGCTCATCTCCTCCGTGATCGCTCTATTTCCGGACGTGCGGTCGTCCAGCGGGTGCCCAGATTTACCGTCAACGGTATCTGCCGGTCGCCAGCGACCGAGTCATCGCCATCCTGGGGGTTGTGCTGATGACCGAGGCGGCAATGAGCATCGGACTCTGAGCCAGAACAGGGTGATCATTTTAGGGCGAACACGGATGACGATCAACGAAAACACACCTCGACTCAACTGGAGCGATACTGTTCGAGGTGGTAAAGTCTTTAACGAACATGAGAGCCACTTAATGAATGTTAGGAAAATTGCCCAAGGAGATATTCAAAGATGGAGGAGTAACGCATGACAGGTATTACCCTGAACAAAGAGGCCCAAAAGATTACGGTGCAGAACATAAAGGGGTCGATGATGATCCTGGCCGGTCTGATTGTTATCTGTGCATCCACACCGACAACGAGTGTTGCAGCCGAGGGGGCTTCGAGCCATTATCTGCCTGGTGCAGTGGGCGATGCTTTTCTCGCAGTACCGCCTGAGCCTGGACTTACGGCGGCGAACACGTTCTGGTATCAGACAGGGGGTGCCGATACGGCGGTCCTCGAAGGACAGATCAGCCTGGGCATCGATCTTGAGCTCTTCCTCAACCTTGTTTCATTCTCATATACCCTCGAGCATTCCGTTCTCGGCGGGCGTTTCACCGTTGGTGGGGCTGTTCCTTTCGGCTATGCCGGGTTAGAAGGCTCAATTACCGGTCCGCGTGGCGGGAGCCTGAGCTTCTCCGATGACAGTTTCGACCTGAGCGACATTGCCCTTATCCCCTTTCAGATGAACTGGAGTGCAGGACGATGGTCTTTCAAGCTCGGGGAGTCAATTGTTGCCCCGACCGGAGGGTACGATTCCTCGGGTAGTGATCTCGCCAATCTCGGGCGCAATTACTGGAGCTTTGACACCGTGGCGGCCGTGACCTGGTTCAACCCCGACTCGGGGACTGAAATATCGATCGCACCCGGGATCATGTTTAACACGGAGAACCCGGATACAGACTACCAGACAGGCACGGAATTCCACCTGGATTTCGTGTTTAACCAGTTCTTCTCAGAGACTTTTGCCCTTGGTCTGCGCGGCTACTATTACAAGCAGTTGTCGGGCGACAGTGGTGTGGGGGCAACCCTTGGCGACTTCGAGTCCGAATCTTTCGCAGTAGGACCTGGGGTCATCTGGATGCCTGGGTTTGGCAACAGTCGCCTGACAGTGCTGGGCAAATGGCTGCACGATTTTAGTGCTGATAACCGGTTCGAATCAGACTATATCACCCTCACCGTTGCCTGGAAATTCTGATCTTGAAAGAGCTGAAACAGAGGAGAACGTATTAATGAAAACATTACGAAGAAAACCCGCACAACAACTTATACTTGTCCTGTGTTCCGTGATCTTGATAGCCGTGCCTGAATATGGTAGCGCTGAGGAACCCAGCAGCAACGCCGATCTCGCTCAGGATTTGTCCAATCCGCTTGCCGACCTGATGTCGATTCCATTACAGATCAACTACGACGGTGATATCGGATTAGAGGAGGATGGCTGGAAGCTGCAGACCAACATCCAGCCGGTTATTCCCGTGAACCTGAATGATAACTGGAACCTTATTACCCGCACGATCATACCGCTTACCGCTCAGGATGAGATTTTTCCTGGGGCGGGTTCGCAAAATGGCTTGGGTGACATTAACCTCAGCCTCTTTCTATCGCCTGACAATCCAAGCGGCGAGGGTGTCACCTGGGGAATTGGGCCAGTCCTGCTCATTCCCACTGCCTCGGACTCGTTGCTCGGAACAGAAAAGTGGGGAGCCGGACCAACAGCGGTAATCTTGAGGGTTCACGGACAATGGACCGTCGGTATGCTTGCCAACCATGTCTGGTCTTATGGTGGGGACAGCAACCGTGATGATATCAGTAATACCTTTTTGCAGCCATTTGCCGCCTACACCTGGCCGAGTGCCTGGACGGTTTCTCTTCAATCCGAGAGTTCCTATAACTGGGAATCCGAGCAGTGGTCGGTGCCCATCAACCTCGGTGTCACCAAGCTCGTCACCTGGGGCAAACTGCCGGTCAGCCTGCAGGCGGGAGTTGGTTACTGGCTGGAGTCTCCCGATAGCGGACCTGATGGGGTGCGTTTTCGCTTCCAGGCTACTTTTGTGCTGCCCAAACTCTTCTGAACAGAACGGTAAAACACGACGATTACGTCACAGATGGATAAGTAAATGCGATTGAGCATTTATAACCATAGAAAATCATTAAATCTAACGGAGGTATACCATGAAACAAAGGTTCCAGGCACTTATGGTTGGCATTATCCTGCTACTTTCAACCACTCCCCTGCTGGCCGATGAGGCAAAACAGGCTGAAGCGCAAAAACTCGTCGAGCAGGCGACCAGAGTCGTGAACAGTTTTTCCGTCGATCCCGATCTTGTCTGGTTTCGCGAAAAGGTAAAGGATGCCAAAGCACTGCTGATTATCCCGAAGAAATTGAAGGGCGCCTTCCTGGTTGGTGGCTCCGGCGGTTCTGGGGTCTTGATTGCCCAGGATGGCGAAACACATGAGTGGGGTAGTCCTGCATTTTATTCGATGGGGTCAATTTCACTCGGTTTCCAGGCCGGTGCTTCTTCATCAGAGATTATTTTGATGATTATGTCGGACAAAGCAATGAATGGTCTGCTGACCAGTTCATTTAAAATGGGAGCGGACATTAAGGCCGCTGCCGGACCGGTTGGCGGAGGGACGACTGCCAGAATGGCTGATATCATGTCGTATGCACGGTCAAAAGGCGCTTTTGCTGGTATGTCTTTTGATGGAGCGGTCATCGAGGCCCGGGACGACTTGAGTGGAGCGTATTACGGACAGCAGGTAAGCGCCACCGATATCTTGATCAACAACGCGGTCTCCAGTCCCCATGCAGATGAGTTGCGGAGTGCGGTTAAGGCAATAACCTCTGATAACTAATCTATTTCCTGCCGATGAAGTCCTCAAAAGCCCCCATGCTTTGGCGCACGGGGGCTTTTTGTTTCCAAAGGTTATGAGAAGCTGCTTTTTCGAGCGCCTGAGTGTTCACCCTTTTTTCCTACACCCCAAATTTTACTCTGCACTTGCTTATCTATAGTCCTCAGCTTGTTCCACTACTTTGTAATCATCATAATTTGACTCCGCGCAAACATACAGAACACCTCATCTTTGCTACTGAACTTTCCCATTTAAAAACATATCCTATCGCTGGCTATACGTCTTAGATATGCTGATTCATCATGATTTGGTCATCAGAATCAAAAGAGGAACTTCCCTCACATGCATCAACACCGCAGCCAATGTATTTGCCTGGTTAATGGGTTTTGTTTGGGTTACTCAAACGATGAACAAGATGGCAGAGGTATAAATTCTGCTTTACGGGGAGGCAGGTTTTATTGCCCTGACAAATTCCACAGAAACATTTTCAAGACCAATAACAAATTCCCGCAGGTGTTGTTGAGAAAGTTGCGTGAGAATGGTGTGACTGATGAACTCTGTCCGCCATACTGAATAATGAAAAGTCTACTTCAGTCCCGATTAATTGTCGTGACCTTAGCCAGAACCCCACTTCTCGAAGATAAGCTTCTTGATCAGCAAATATAGACGTCAAAAAAAATGAGATGGAACGGATCTCCATGTGACCAACAGAAAGGCCCGTAACTCATCAAAGTTACAGGCCTTTTGTATGGATGGTGCCGAAGGCGAGATTCGAACTCGCACGACCGTGGGCCACTACCCCCTCAAGATAGCGTGTCTACCAGTTCCACCACTTCGGCATGTAAAGATTACTGCTGTGCAGGTGAAGGCTCGGCGTTCGTTTCTTCCGACGGTTTCACCAGTTCCTGTTCCTCTGGAACGACCAGGGCTGCTTCTTTTTCCACCGTCGCTTCAACCGGCGCCTGTTCGGCCGCCAACTCACTCATTACCGAGCCACTACCGCTCTGAGCCGATATATATGCCAGAGATACAGAGGTCACCATAAAAATAACCGCACCTGCCGTTGTTATTTTATTCAACAGTGGTAATGGTCCTTCCGTCCCAAACAGCGATTGACTGGAACCGCCAAAGGTTGCGCCAATATCTGCACCCTTGCCGTGCTGCAGAAGCACAATACCGATCAGAAAGAGACAGACCGCAACGTGTACGATTATTAATAGAGTTTCCATCTATAAAAGTTCATCTACTTAAAATTAATAATCCGCCCAAATGATTCAGCATCAAGGGCGGCTCCGCCAACCAGCGCCCCGTCGATATCTGGTTGAGCCATCAATTCATCGACATTCGCAGGTTTGACCGAGCCACCATACAATATTCTCATCTGCTCGGCAACCTCTTTTTCAAAAAGTTCAGAGACCAGTGAACGGATGTAGGCGTGTGCTTCCTGGGCCTGTTCTTTGCTGGCTGTTTTACCCGTGCCAATAGCCCAGACCGGTTCATAGGCAATCACCAATCGTGAGGTCTGCTCCCTGGTTACCCCACTAAGCCCGGCACTGAGCTGCTGCTTAATGACGGCAAAGGTGCGCTCCTGCTCTCGCTCCTCAAGGGTTTCTCCAATACACAAAATAACCATTAGATCATGGTCTAAGGCACCGACCACCCGCTTGTTTATCATCTCGTCGGATTCACCAAAAATCTGCCTTCGTTCAGAGTGACCGATAATCGCACCAATGGCACCAATATCCGTGAGCATCACCGGAGAGATTTCCCCGGTAAAGGCACCCTGGGCCTCCCAGCAGACATTTTGCCCGGCAAGCAGAACCGAGCTGCCTCTCAAGACATGGCCCACTTCGCTTATGATGGTAAACGGAGGAGCCAGCAGGACATCGCGATCGTCTGCACCGACTGCAGATTTTGCCACTTTGGTGGCCAAATCACACCCATCAATAACCGAGGTATGCATTTTCCAGTTTCCGGCAATCAACGCTCTTCTTTTCATTTTATTCACCTTCTCATTCAAGGATAGCAACGCCTGGCAGAACCTTGCCTTCCATCAACATCAGAAAAGCACCGCCGCCTGTTGACATGTAACCGATATTCTTTTCCTCGCCCGCTTTTTTTACCGCCGCATTCGAATCTCCACCCCCAGTGATGGAAAGGGCATGAGATGCGGCAACCGTATGACAGAGCGCCATGGTACCGCGGGCAAACGGATCCTTCTCGAACACCCCCATCGGACCGTTCCAGATAATGGTTTTAGCATCTGCCAGTGCTTCGCCAAAATATGTGGTGGTAGCCGGTCCGATATCTAGGGCCATCCAACTGTCGGGGATGTCCCGGAAGGTAACATTTTTCGTCACCGCCAATTCGGAAAATGAATCAGCCACCACAAAATCTATCGGCAGGTAGATTCTCACCCCTTTTCGTTCTGCACTTTCTATAAATTCGCGCGCCACATCAAGATACTCTTCTTCGATCATCGACGCGCCCATCGCCACCCCTTGACTACTCAGAAAGGTATTGGCCATGGCACCACCAATAATCACTTTATCAACCGTATCAAGCATATTCTGCAGTGCCGTTATTTTGGACGAGACCTTTGCACCACCGATAATCGCAGCCAATGGCCGTACCGGATTCGTCATGGCTTTGGCAAAATAATCCATTTCCTTCTGGAGAAGAAATCCCGCCCCCTTTTCAGCCACCTGTGCTGCGACACCAGTCACCGATCCATGTGCCCGATGGGACACTGCAAAGGCATCATTGATATAGACTTCAGCAAGTCGCGCCAATTGCTCAGAAAAACCAGGATCATTCGCGGTCTCACCCTCGTGAAAGCGCAGGTTCTCGAGCAGTATGACCGTTTCCGGGGAAACACTTTGAACAAGAGATTCCACCTCATCACCGACACAGTCGGGGGCCAACGTAACACTTCTGCCCAGAAGTTTTTCCAGGTGAGGAACCAGAGGAGTCAGACTGAAGGCCTCCACACGCTTTCCTTTCGGGCGACCACGATGGGTGCAGAGTATCAGCTTTGCACCTTGCTTGAGGATATATTCCAGAGTCGGCAGCACCATACGCATACGAATGTCATCGGTGATGTTACCCGCCTCATCAATTGGTACATTAAAGTCAACTCTGACCAGAACGTTTTTACCCGCAAGGTCGAGATCAGTCATGCTTTTCATGGGCTATCTGCTCCAGATTTTCAGGGGAGAAGTTCACGCATCAACAGGCATGCGTCATCATCAGGGTTTCGGTAGTAGCCGGACCTTTGCCCGATCCCACAAAAACCGAGTTTTTCGTATAATCGCCTGGCTGGCAAATTGTGGGAACGCACCTCCAGATAAAGCGCTTTCACACCCGTTCGCACCAACCGTTGGCAAAAGTCCGCAATAAGGAGTTGGGCGATACCCTTTCGTCTTAATGAGGCGTCGACCGTAACTTTAAACAGTTCCGCTTCATCACTCGCATACCGGCCACATAACCAGCCACCAATCGTCTGTTCAGACACGAGTGCGACGAGTGCTATCGTTCCGCTCTGTGCATAAGCCTGTTCAATGGCATGAGGACTCCAGGATGACGGAATCTGCGCCTCGAGAACTCCCACAGGTTGGAGATCATCGGAGTGATAATCTCTCACCCTGATTTTTTCAGACCATGCTTTCTGCAACTTTTATGGTCAGGTCACCAAGCATGTTGGTATAACTTCCCAACTCATTATCATACCAGCCATAAATGACCGCCTGGGTAACCGGAACCTCCAGTGTTGATTCTGCCTCGGCGGTGAGTTCCGTTTTAGCCAAATTCACGCTGATTGAAGCGGTTCTGGTGTGTGTCTCACTACCTTCAATCACCGCAGCTGCTACCGGGACCCCGATAATATCAGAGGATACATTCTGCTTTTCGGAATAGACCAGATAGGGGTTTGCTCCAGCAAAATCCCGATAGAGTGAATTCAAAAACTCCCGTTGCGTCGGCTGACCTGGTTCATCCTGTATATTGATCACCAGCACAATCAATGATCCGGTGGAAGTCGGTATTCTGACCGATTCGGCAATAAAGCCAATACTTTTCATCTCCGGTATCACCAGGGCAAGCGCTTTCGCCGCACCGGTGGTCGTCAGGATAATATTATTCAGAATTGACCGGTTCTTCCGCAAATCTGCCGCCCCTGCTCCCGGCAGACGATCAAGTACCTGCTGGCTGCCGGTCGCGGCATGGACCGTGACCATTGATGCACTGAGCAGGTTTTCCGCCCCGATTGATTCGATCAGTGGTTTGATCATATAAGATAGACAGGTGGTCGTACAGGAGGCTGCCGAGATCAGGTTATGTTGAGAAGGTATATAGTCATCGTCGTTAATGCCCATGACGGTGGTAACCGCATCATCAGGCATCTCGATGCCCTTTGATTTGATTTTAAAAGGTGCAGACAACAGTACCTTGGCAGCACCTGACTCCAGGTGCCCTCGCAGCGCTCCGCGGGATGCTCCCGCGTCGGTTGTCGGATCATTGAACACGCCCGTCGTATCGACCACCAGTTTTGCCTCATAATTACGCCAGCCAATATCTTTGGGGTCCCGGAATTCACGCAGGACTTTTACTGGAACGCCATTAATCAACATTGAGCCATCTGCCTCGTTAAGCTCTTCGATGACACGGCCACCACGGTGACCATAAAGATAGGAACCCAAACGCCCATATGTTGAGTCACGTTCTATAGAGGCAACAAGATCCTCGAGGTTTTTTCCGACATCACGGCCGATGTTGACAATTATTTCGGAGAAATGTTTCCGTGAAACATGGTTCCACAATGACAGTTTTCCGATTCTCCCCAGGCCGTTGATACCTAATTTCATGGTAAACCTTCCCTTTTGTGTAATAGAGTGTTAGATGATCCCAGACGACCTTGTTTTTCCTTGCAAAGCCTCTGGGCAAGACCCGTTGCAGCATGTCCTGTTCATTAAAACTAATGTCGAGGATAAACACGGCTTATTAATAGCACCAGTGTCTATAAAATACCAGTGAGAATTCATGAAATTTATCTCAAAATTACAGGAAGCAAAACTGGTCCGGAGATATAAACGTTTCCTCGCCGATATTGAACATCCCGATGGGAGTGTCACCACAATACATTGCCCCAATTCGGGGTCGATGATGGGGTGCGCCAAGCCCGGGAGCCTTGTCAGGTATTCCACTTCGGACAACCTCAAACGAAAGTACCCTCACACCCTGGAGATGGTAAAATCGAAAGGTATCTGGGTTGGAGTGAATACCAGCCTGACAAATCGCATTGTTGCAGAGGCCTTCCTGGCAGGAAAAATCGAGGGCTATCGAGATTTCTCTGAACTCAAACACGAAGTGAAGATATCTGAGCGTTCCAGATTAGACCTGATGCTCAAATACGAATCAGGTAAAAAGACTTATATCGAGATTAAGAACTGTTCACTGGTCGAGGATGGCTGGGCCCAGTTTCCGGACGCCGTAACAACACGTGGTACCAAGCATCTGAATGAACTGCAAAAACTGGTTAAGCAGGGTCATGAGGCAATGATCTTTTTCCTGGTGCAGCGATCAGATGGCAAAAAATTCAAACCCGCCTTTCAGATTGACCCGATCTATGGGCAGACACTTAAGCAGGTAGTGAGGAGCGGAGTAAAAGTGCTGGTCTACCAGGCGCGCGTAAGCAAGGTCGGAATCAGTGTGTCAGGACAACTGCCCTTCTCACTCGACTGAGCCAGAGTGGTCATGGGTCACCGCCCCCTCACAAATGGTGAGTACCGGTTTCCCTTTCAGGTTCCAGTCAACAAACGGGCTATTGACTGATTTTGAAACAATCGCTTCCTCTGCGTAGACAAATTCCTTCTCAGGATCGACCACGGTAATATCAGCAAGGCCGCCTTCCTGCAAAGAGCCAGTGTGAACTCCGAGGATTTCTGCCGGATTGGAAGAAAAGAGTTCAACCAGTCTCTTGACGTCAATTACCCCTTGTCGGACCATTTCAAAACCTAAAGGCACGGCAGTCTCTAGACCGATAATACCATTGGCAGCCAAGTCATATTCAATATCTTTTTCAAGTTCACTATGGGGGGCATGATCGGTGGCAATAACATCGATGGTCCCATCGGAGAGCGCCCCCCTTATTGCCAGCAGGTCTTCCTCTGATCTTAAGGGAGGATTCATCTTGGCATGAGTATCGTACCCTTCAACCGCTTCATCGGTAAGGGTAAAATAGTGCGGTGCGGTCTCGGCGGTAACCTTAACTCCTCTACTTTTGGCCGCTCTGATCAGCTCAACCGCCGGTCTGGTAGAAACGTGGGCAATATGCACCGGTACCCCGACAAATTCAGCGAGCGCGATTTCCCGATAAACCATGATTGATTCAGATATCGTGGGAATACCCTTAAGCCCCAATCGGGTGGAAACATACCCTTCATTCATCGTACCGTTAAAGCTCAATGCAGGATCTTCTGCATGGGAAATGATTTTCAGACCGAAGCTGGAGGCATATTCCATCGCTCTGCGCATCAGTTGACTGTCCACAACCGGCATCCCGTCATCGGTCAGTGCAACAACCCCCTCTGCCTTCATCTCCGCATATTCTGCCAGTTCTATGCCGCGCAACCCTTTCGAAATCGCCCCAACCGGGTATACTTTTGCAAAACCATCGCGTGCCGCCTCGGCGATAAATCGACTCACGGCGCCACAGTCATTTACCGGATTAGTATTCGGCATACAGGCAACCCCAGTAAACCCACCGGCAGCAGCCGCCCTGGTTCCGGACTGGATCGTTTCCTTGTATTCCTGCCCCGGCTCCCGGAGGTGCACATGCATATCGATAAAACCGGGCATTACCAAGCAGCCGGACACATCGTACACTCGAGCTTGCTTGGGGGTGGCTGATTCCGACTTGATGATACGGTCATTCTGTATCCAGAGATCTTCAATCGTATCGATCCCCAATACGGGATCAACCAACCGTCCTCCTTGAAGAATCGTTATCGCTCCCATCTCAACTCTCCGTCTGTTCCTGTCCAGACTTTGCTCCGCCCAGTGTCAGATAAAGCAGCGCCATACGAACTGCGACCCCATTGGTCACCTGGTCCAGGATAACCGACCAACTCCCATCTGCCACATCAGGATTCATCTCAACCCCCCGGTTTATCGGCCCTGGATGCATTACCAACACATCAGGTTTCGCTTTTTTCAGTCGTGAACGATTAATACCGTATTGGATCGCGTATTCACGCAAAGAAGGAATCAAGGGATCATTCTGTCGCTCTTTTTGAATTCTCAGGGCCATAACCACATCAGCATCTTCGATCGCATCTTCAACCGTTGTAGCAATCTCAGCGCCGAGCGATGATACCCCGTAGGGCAGAAAAGTTGCGGGACCTGCCAGACAAACCCGCGCTCCCATTTTGGTAAAGCCCAAAATATCGGAACCGGCAACCCGACTGTGGGCAATGTCTCCGATAATGGCAATTTTCAACCCCTCAATCGATGGTTTATGATCAATTATGGTCATCATATCCAGCAATCCCTGACTCGGATGCTCATGGATACCATCACCGGCATTGATAATTGAACAATCGATGTGTTTGGCCAGCAATTGCGGAGCACCCGAGCTTGAGTGACGCACAACGATGGCATCGGGGTTCATCGCCTCGATATTCTTCGCCGTATCGACCAGTGATTCACCTTTGGTGGCCGAACTGCTCGAGGGTGCGATATTGAAAGTATCCGCACTCATGCGTTTGGCTGCAATTTCAAAGGACAATCGCGTCCTGGTAGAGGGTTCCATGAACAGGTTGACAACCGTCTTACCCCGCAGGGTCGGAACTTTTTTAATCGCTCTATTTGAGATTTCTTTAAACGACTGGGCGGTGGTAATAATGTGTTCGATATCAGTGCTGGAAAGTTGACGGATGCCGAAGATATGTTTGTGTGCAAATTGGTAGGCCTGTCCAGAGTTGCTGCTCTCTTTTTCTACCATAGCTCCCTCGTGTGGAAATTAATGAATCAAATCGGCTATCCGCCCCCACCTGATTGCACCAAATCGTTCAAATGACCAGAACAGGTTTTTTTTCAGATCCCAGGACCAGTAAATGATGATCGCCTTGCCCAGGATCTCGTTGTTATCAACATAGCCCCAGAACCTGCTGTCATAACTGTTATCCCGGTTATCTCCCATGACAAAGAGTTTACCGTCAGGGATCACTACCGGTCCATAGTTATCTTTGGGGCTGACATTAGGGGGGAGATTAATGGTATTGGTAAAACTGGCATGCGGGTCCTCGACCTTTTTCCCATTGACGATGAGACTTTTGTTAACAATCTCGATTCGGTCACCGGGAATTCCGACAACCCGCTTGATATAATCGATGGAATTATCTTCGGGAAACCTGAAAACGATCACATCACCCCTTTGCGGATCCTTGATGGGTACCAGAAGTTTCCCGGTCATCGGAACTCTGATTCCATAAATAAATTTATTAACCAGCAGGTGGTCACCAATCTGCAGGGTGGGCAACATTGAGCCCGAGGGAATCTTAAAGGCCTGGATCACGAATGTTCTAATAAAGAGTGCCAGAAGTACGGCAATAATGATTGCTTCTGCATACTCTCGAAAGACAGATTTGGTTTTTTTCTCCGCACTCACCTGCAATTCCTCGTTTTTCTTGATTCAACTCATTCTAACCGGGATTATTAGTCTCGGCAAAGCTACTTTATATCAATTTTTATTACAAGAAACATCCACCGAAAGTCTCAATATATTTACCATCAACCTAGTAATATCAAGGTTTTGCGCAATCATACCACATACAGAGTATAGCCGGGTTACAATACCAATATATTGTAGTAATCCAGTTTCAAAATGGTTACTCATCCCAATAAATACCTGTTAAAATAAGAAAAAGTTTTGTATTTTTTTGTCGTTTTTCTTGACAAAGATCCTTTTTTATGTCCTAAATGTAATTTAGTATGGAATGTCTTCAATTTACAGACTGTTCCGACACAAAGTACAAAAATTGATACTCAAAAAAAACTGGTCATCAAGATGAAACTGCCGTTTTTATCATCAGAGCAATTGGTCGTCGGTGTTGACATAGGCTCCCATGCGGTAAAGGTGTGCCAACTCAAACGGACCGACAAGGCATATTCCGTCGTCACCATTGGCAGTGCAATTCTTCCCGACGGGGCTGTTGATGATGGGACGCTCAACGAACCGGAAGTGGTGGGCGAGGTCATCTCTGAGTTGTTCAAGCATCTCAAGATAAAAAGCAAGAAGGTTGGCTTCTCAATTTCCGGCTATTCCGTCATCGTTAAAAAGGTCAACCTTGCGGTTATGGACGAGGAAAAGCTTGAAGAGCATATCCTCTCAGAAGCGGAGCAGTATATTCCTTTTGACATCGAAGACGTCTATCTTGACTTTCAAGACCTGAAGACCAATACCGAAGAAAACGAACGTACTGACGTGATGCTGGTAGCGGCCAAAAAGGAAATCGTCGACAATTATCTCAAAATGCTCTCCGCAATCGGACTGCAGGCAACCATCGTTGATGTTGATGGTTTCGCCCTTGAAAATACTTACGAGCATAATGTCCCCAAATCCGAGAATGTTGCCCTGGTTGATATCGGCGCCTCCAAAATGAACATCAACATCATCTCAGGTGGCATGTCGGTTGTCGCCCGGGACATAGTTGTAGGAAGCCGCCAGCTTACCGAGCAGATCCAGTCTCAGTTTGACCTGGAGTTTGAAGAGGCTGAGGCTCTCAAGCTTGGTCATGCGGACGCAGGAGACAGACAGGCGGAGATTGAAGAAATATTTTCGACCGTCTGCACCCAATGGGTACTCGAGATTAAAAAGGCAATTGATCTCTATCATTCAAATTTTCCGGATGCGCCGCTCGCCAAATTGGTACTCAGCGGCGGTGGTTCGAAGGTTGCCGGCCTTACCGATTTTCTCGGCCAGGAGACAAAGCTCCATGTTGAGCTTTTCAACCCCTTTCAGAACATGCAGAGTAGCGATAAAAAAGTGGATCGGAATTACCTCGATAGTGTTGGGCCTGAAATGGCGATTGCCTCCGGCATTGCCATCAGACCATCTGCTATATAGGAGCTTCCTGTGATCAGGTGACCTATGCTGAAAATTAATTTACTCCCCATACGGCAGCTGGAAAAGCGTATTAAAGCGCGTAATGAAATGATCGCAGCTGCCATTGTTTTTATTACGGTACTGGTTTTTCTTGGCTTTGCCGTTGTTCTGCTCAAGAATCAGGTTGGTGCGCTGGATAAGGAAAACAAACGACTCGCCAGAGAGATCAAGAAATATGATGCGGTATTGGCTGAAGTAAAGAGCCTGGAAGAAGAGAAGAAGCTCTTTCAAACCAAGATCAGAATTATCGACAGACTCGAGGGCGAATCTTTAAGGACGGTACACATTGTTGATGATGTAGCCAAGTTTCTCGATAGTAACCGTATGTGGTTGACAACACTCGATCAGAAAGATGCCAGCCTTACGCTGGAAGGTTTCGCGCTTGATAACCAGACCGTTGCGCAGTTTATGGACGAACTCAAGAAGAGTCCTTATATCGTCAGCGTTGATCTAACCGAGTCGGCACTGAAAGAGTATGCGGAAAAAGATTTAAAATTGTTCAAGATGAGAGGCAAGATAACTGATCCACGAGCAAGCAAAGAATCCGTAGAAGAAGAAACAACCAACTAATTTCAAATGGAATAGTATTTCATCATGGATACCGGTGACTCCAAACTTACAGCGTTCATTGACAATAAATACATTCCAATGGATTCTAAGATCAAACTGGCAGTTGCCATTGTGGTCTTGCTCATCCCCATTGTTTTGTTTTTCTTCGTTTTTTATCAACCGAGCAGTGCTGATATTAGCAGGTTGAAAGCGGAGAGCAAAAAGAAGAGAGATGAGATCTCTCGCTTGAAAACAACTGAAAACAATCTTGATCTATTCAGGGAACAAACCGCTGCGGAGAAAGAAAAATTCGAGCTGGCAGTAACCAAACTGCCGAGCCAAAAGGAAATCCCACAGCTTCTCAAAGACATCTCTGCGCTCGGCAGAAATGCCGGGCTGGAATTTCTTACTTTTGCTCCTCGACCACATACCGAGAGGAACTTTTA
>QZLB01000297.1 GCA_004796425.1 Desulfobulbaceae bacterium
CGTGAAAGTGATCTGGTAGAGATTTTATCAAACACCCAGGATAAGATTCCAGACGCAAAAATTTCCAGCCTGCCAAAATTTCCTGACCAGGACCGGTTCGTCATTGAAGTTGGAGCGGAGGGGAATACGGAGATGGTAACCCGGGCGCTGGAATTGTTACGTGACCAATTTGATCAGGCCGGTTTCCACTATAAAGAGCCGTGAGCCTCTGGTGATCGGGGTTTCTTGAGTTTTTCATCGCAAACTGGTAAAGCTTATTTCTTAAATATCGAAGGAGAGAGCGATGGAACTTTTGCCGGCCCGAGTTATTGAAACCGGTTCAAACCCCTCATATGCGGTAATCTGGCTCCATGGACTCGGAGCTGACGGCAACGATTTTGCCCCGATTGTCCCTGAATTGCATCTGGAAGAAGTAGTACCGATCCGGTTTATCTTTCCCCATGCACCTCAGATCTCGGTCACCGTCAATGGTGGATTTGTCATGCCCGCGTGGTATGATATTTATGACATGCAGATTGACAGGCGGATTGATCTGGAGGGGCTCAATCGCTCTGCCGGGCAGGTCAATCGACTGATCGAAGCGCAGATCGAGCAGGGAATTGCTGCCGAGCGAATCATTGTTGCCGGTTTTTCCCAGGGTGGCGCCGTCGCCTTTGAGATTGTCCTGAACGGGACGCGTCGCTTTGGTGGTTTGCTGGCTATGTCGACCTATTTTGCCACGGCTGGCAATGCGCTTTGTGCTGATAATACCAAATCAATTCCAATTGAAATACATCATGGCCTTCATGACCAGGTGGTGCCTGAGCAGCTTGGTCAAAAATCAGTTACATTTCTTAAATCGAAAGGTTATCAGCTAACGTATCGAACCTACCCAATGGATCATAGTGTTTGTGTTGAGCAGATCAGGGATATCGGGCGTTGGTTTTCACACATTATTTCACCCTGAGTTTTTCTCGTTAAATAAGTATTGAGGAGTAAGATGTTTACCGTAGCAGACATTAGAGATATTGCCATTCAAATTGAAAAAAACGGTGAAGAGGCATATCGACGTGCAGGAGAGGAAGCAGAAGATAGCGCTTTGGCAGAAATTTTCTTTTATATGGCTGATGAGGAGAAAAAACACCGCCAATGGTTTGAGTCGATCAAAATCGATAAAGTGTTGAGCGAAGAAGAACTGGCGCTAGAAGAAATGGGTCGCCAGTTGCTCAAAGAGATGATTGCCGGTCAGACCTTCACGATGGATGAGACGAGTTTGAGCAAAGTCGATTCGTTTCGGGAGATGGTGAAACAGTCTCAGGTTTTTGAAAAGGACACGGTCCTGTTCTATGAATTTCTCAAAGGTATCATTGATGATGCACAGGTTGAAAAGCAGTTGGATCAAATTATTGAAGAAGAACAGAAACATTTCGCACAACTTGCCAGGATGATTGATACCGCCAATGGTGAATCAGTGACTGTTTAGGTGTAATAATCTTGACCCGACAGGACACATTTTAATATCAGGGTTCAACTTGATCAGATATTTTCTGAAACATGCCGCCAAGATTTACAGGAATAAGTTCAAGTTGGAGCATGAAACCAAATTTGGCAGCTTCGATCTGGCAATGTTAACTGCAAAATTTTGTCATTGAAATTGATTTTGAACAACAAAAGCCGTTATGCTTCAACACCGCCAAAGAATATAATCTTTGGATATCTTCATATTGAAATTACTCCATTCCTTGGTTGCTTGAGGTGTAGAATTGTTTCAAAGTAGATTTTGTTTTTAATCTCATCTGCTCTTGTTGGATGAAGCTGATGTTCGCACTAACAAAGGCGCTGAGCTGAAGCAAGATTCAAGGCACCCTCGACTATTTCTAACGAAATGTGTGTGAGTATGTGAATAATGCTTACTTGATAATATCTGTATGTGTGGTGTGAAAATGAATAAGTAATTTTAGTGATTTTTTCTTGTCTGGTAAAAATTATTTAAGATATGAACCAGATAATCTATTCTTCTATACACACCAAGTAAATCTTGTATCTGAATTTGGTTTCACATATTAGTCTTTACCCTTGTTAACAAATTCTGGATATAGCTTTTCAACACAATCGGGACAAATACTATGAGAAAATTTGACATCTGAATGTTCACTCATGTAAGTTTCTAGCTGGTTCCAATAACCTTGATCGTCTCGAATACTCTTACAATTAGCGCAGATTGGGAGAAAACCACGCAATATTTTTATTTCGTCAAGAGCTTCCTGTAACTCTTTCTCTCTTCTGCGTAGCTTTATGTGTGTAGTGACACGTGCAAGAACTTCCGCTTGTTTGAAAGGTTTGGGAATATAATCAACACCGCCAGAATCGAAGCCTGTTAATTTATCTTCAATATCATCTAGTGCAGTCATAAAAATAATCGGAATGTCCTTCCACTTTTCAACGTTTTTAATCTGCTTGCAAGTTTCAAATCCATCCATTTCTGGCATCATTACATCTAGCAAAATGAGGTCTGGTTCTAAGTTTTCCAAGACAGAGAGTGTTCTCTTGCCGCTATCAGCTACATACACCTGAAAATTGTTTTCCTGTAGAAACTTAAGTAACACTTGCAGGTTTGCAGGCTGGTCATCCACGACCAAGATTGAGTATGTTACATCTTTCATCAATTTACTCCTCTCTCTGACTAAACATCGAATCTAATTCAGATAGGTTGAAATTTTCAGCAAACTCCTTGACCTGTTGAAAAAATAATTTGTACCTAGTTTCTCCATCCTGCTCATAAGATTCTGCGATATGAATGATGCTGCTTATATCACCCCTATTAAGAAGTTTTGAGAGTTCTACCAAGGTTTCGTACTGTGGTCGCTCGACAGTTATTGACTGCTCATATGGTTTCTCTTCAGGTGATTTTTTGTTCTTGTAGACTAAGGTTATTGGCAATAGTTTTTCTATTTCCTCGAATAACAACGATGTGGTAAATGGTTTTTGGATGAATGAATCAAACCCATGTGCTTTACATCGTTCTTCGAGGGCTTTTTCCTCTGCGGTGGAGGCCGAAATTGCAATAACTGGTATGTCCTTTAATTCCTTGTTGAGTTTCAACTGTGATAATGCAGTAAAGCCATCACAACGAGGCATACGCAGGTCCATAAGAATGATATCCGGTAGGAACTCAATACATGTAGCTGTGACGCTGTTACCGTCTACTGCTTCCTGCAACTCAAATCCAATAGGTTGTAAAGTATCTCGAAGTACAGCTCGGTTGGAAGTTTCGTCATCGACAATCAGAACTCGAATAGGGGCTTCGCGATCAATGTTAATCTGGTAACCTGTAGCAAAAGTTTGGGATATTTCAGAGAGAAAAGAAGATTTATAAAATGTTTTTTTTGCTTTTACAGTAAAAAAGAAGCGGGAACCAACACCTACATCTTCATCTAAAGGTGCATCATTTAAAGGGCTTTCAACCTCAAGCTTTCCACCCATAAATCTAACGAGGTGTTTTGATATGGCTAAACCAAGCCCTGAGCCCTCACTATATTTGGAACGGTCTCCAACCTGTTTAAATGGTTCGAAGATTAGATTTTTATCACTTTCTTTGATGCCAATGCCGCTATCTTCAACAATAAATGTGAGTAGTGTCTCATCATCTTCTTTTTGTACTGCTTTGACTTGAAAGCGACAGTACCCTCTCTCGGTAAATTTAATAGCGTTTGAGAGTAGATTGAATAATATTTGTCTCAAGCGAAGTTCATCCAACATAACGGTTAAATGAGGATCTATACTTGGTTCAAAGATGAAATCGATTCTTTTCTGTTGGGCTCTAAATCTATGGAAATCTATTATGTTTTTCAAGAAAGAGTCAAGATGGACTTCACTAAGAACCATCTCAATTTTCCCTGATTCAATTTTAGACATATCAAGAATGTCGTTGATTATCATCAGCAGGTGTTCACCGGCAAGGTGTATAGTGCTTATTCCACTTTGCTGCTTTGCAGTTAATGTTTCGTCATTAGAAAATATCTGAGTATACCCAAGAATTGCATTTAATGGCGTGCGTAATTCATGGCTCATACTAGAAAGGAAAGTGGATTTTGCGCGATTGGCTTTTTCAGCCTGCTCTCTAGCTGCAATGAGTGCTTTTTCGGTTTGTTTTCGCTCGCTAATATCTCGAGACGAGGCATAAAGATATGTCTGATCATTGAGAGTGATACCTTTTGCATTGATCTCAGCATGAAATAAAGAACCGTCCTTGCGTCGGTGCAGTGTTTCAAAAGTAGTTGGCTTTGCAACAAGTTCTTTTATCTTATCATTAACTTGTTTAGAAGGAATGGATCCTTCCCAGTCTCTTACATTTAATTTTGCCGCCTCCTCATTTGAGTAACCGAGCATTTTAGAGAATGATCGACTGAATTCAACTAGATTGCCTTTTGTATCAAGGATGTGTATACCGTCACTGGCAGTATCGAGAAGTGTCTGTAACCTAGACTGACTGATTCTCAACGCTTGCTCCGCCTCTTTTCTGGCTGTAATATCATGAACGATAGAGCATAGAAGTTCATGGTCACCCATTGTGAGTTGGCTGCTAAAGACTTCTACATCTCTTGTTGAACCATCTTTTCTTTTATGGTTAAAAATGAAATACCTAGAGCCACTTATGGCTGTTTCTTTCATTCTAGTTTGAATTTCTTCAGGTGAAAGAGTGTTAATGTCTTGGATGTTCATTTCGGTCAACTCTCCAATTTCCCATCCATAGAAATCAGAGGCAGCATTGTTTGCTTCAACTATCTTGCCATTTTTCGGGTCGATAAGAAGCATAATTGAAGAGTTACGCTCGAATAGAGTTCTGAAACGATTTTCACTCGCTTGCAGTATTTCTTCAGCTTTTTTTTGTTCAGTGATGTCCTGTAAGGTGCCAAATAATTTTCTGGGCTTCCCTGCTTCATCATGTTCGACCTCACCACGTGCCCATATCCAGCGACTTTCACCGTCTGGTCGGTCAATTACATAAGAAAACTCTGCTTTTCCATTTTCAAGCATGAGCTTAAGTTGCTTGTTATGGTGGTTGTGGTAATCAGGCTGAATCAGATTAAGCAGTTTGTCATAACTTAAATCTTCACCCGGTGTTAAGCCATAAAGCGCATATGTCTCTTCAGGCCAGTTTACAGTGTCACTCTCAATATCGTACTCCCACCACCCGGATTTCCCAAGTTGATGAGCGGCTTGTAGTTTTTGAGCCAATAATTGGCGTTCGCTCTCAGCATTTTTCCGGTCAGTGATATCATCAACTACCCATAATACACCTTGGCTAAGGTCTTCAGGATTTTCATGATTTAAAGCTTTTCCAGATAAAGAGCACCAGATTATTTCTCCATCTTTCCTCTTCATCTGTATCTCAGTTTGAAGGATTTCACCTTCGACTAATTTCAAATAAATTTGGCCAAATTTATTGAACTGCTCATCGGAGAGATGAAAATGTGAGCTGGACATTCCAACAATTTCTGAAGGTGAGTCATACCCAAATATTTCAGCGTGACGCCTGTTAGCCTTTATTACCCTCCTTTTATCATCTAGTACTACCATCCCAACTCTGCTTGTTTCAAAGATAGTTTCAAGTTCTAAAACCATTTGATTTAGTTTATGGGTACGGTCTTTTACTTGGGTTTCAAGACCATCCAGAGTCTGTTGAAGTCGCTGCTCAGTTCGTATCCTAAGAACGGTTTCCCATGCTGTATCTGACAATGTCTGGAGCAATTTCACGTCAATGTCATCATACAAGGTTGGCTTGTTGCCTACTCCCAATATTGCAACAACCTTATTAGAACGTAAAACGGGAACGACCAGTTCGCGTTCAAGTGGTGCATGGCCATCCGGCAACCCATTCTTTTCAATTATCGCTCCATAATCGTTATGGATTGTAACGTTTTTAGTCATTACGCAATTAGTCCAAATACCAGCTTGCTCAATTGGGTAGTGTTTTTCGAAATCAGCAATTTCACACATTGTTGCCAATGTGTTTGATGACCATGTCTGTAGTTCAATGTTGACTTGATCGTCATCAACAAAATGGAAGAAGCCTATTTTACTGTTTGTAAGTCTCTCTGCCTCATCAAGAAATTTTTGAAGCACTAGTAAACCATCTTTTTCTCCTGAATAGTCAACAAGATTAAGAAGTGCTTTGTTAAGGTTCTCATGACGCTTAAATTCGGTAATGTCCAATTGGGATCCCATTATCAAAGAGATATTCTCTTTGTCTAAAATTGCGGAGCTAGACATTAAGAACCAGACACGTTTTTTTGAATTTAACTCGATTTCAAACTCATGATTTGTTAATCGGTAGCCGTTTGTTATGAAATTGCGAATTTGTATTTTAGCTCGATCTGGATTTCCTTTAGCAAGATCGATCATTCTCTTTCCAATAATTTCTTCACTATTTTCAGAGCCATACATCTTTGCATAAAGATCATTGCAGTAAGTTATTCTTCCGTTGTTAAAAATTATATCAACTTGAGAATCAATGGGATCATTAACAGAAATAGGAGTGTCTAGCTGGAGCCACCACACGCCGATGATATCTGAAGCTACATATGTTTTCAGTTTGCTCTCGCTCTCTTTTAGGGATAGTTCCGCGAAATCTCTCTGGTCACGCTGCTTTTGTAGCTTTATAGCCATATCATTGAGCGCACCTTCTAAGTTTCGAAAATCACCCTGAAGGAAGGATTTTCCTACGGCCTCATTATATTGTCCTGCAGCTATCCTGGTTGTTGTATCAGTAAGACTTTGAATAGGTTTTAAAATAGAATGACTTCCATACATCCAGGAGAATAAAAAGACAATAACGAGAAGGATGGTGAAAATTGTCAGATGGAGAAGAAATAATGTGTTGGCAGTTGCATAAACTACCTCAGTTGGAACGCTGACAATGATATAAATGTGGTTTTGATTTTGATCGACGGTTATCCTTTTATACCAGTGTATTTGATCTATATCACCTCTTTCTGTTAAAATTTTCCCTCCTAAGTCATTAGGAAAAGCAACACCTAGTTCCTCAGAAAGTAAAACGCCAGCATGTTTAATATTTACATCTGTACC
This sequence comes from Desulfobulbaceae bacterium, assembly GCA_004796425.1. GTDB lineage: Bacteria > Desulfobacterota > Desulfobulbia > Desulfobulbales > Desulfocapsaceae > MADRE3. Next base: position 7,069 of record QZLB01000297.1, read on the forward strand.
AAAGAGAATGGTTCCATTATTGTCAGTTATATGGATTATCGATTTTTGTGGTAAGCTTAATCCATCAAAAATGCTGCTATACTTTTCAAGGTTTAAAGCTGCACCTACAACAAATTTAATCTGATTGTTTTTGTCTCTAACCGGGTATGCGAGAGGTAATGAGGCATAGCCTGAAGTTCTACTTATTATGTAATTCCCAACAACAAAATTTTTAGTTTCATGTGCCCTTTGAAACCACTCTCTATCTGAAATATCAATAGGTTTTGTTAGTGGTACTGCACAACAGTTTATGAATCCCTCATTGTTTGCGAGAACGATGGTTGAATAATATGGAGAAGAAGTAATTATTTTTGCAAGAGCATCGTCACATGTTGGACTCATCTCGTTTTGCAATTCTGGCAAATTAGCGGCTACAGATAGGATATGCTCTGTTTCTGTGATTAGACTTGCTTGTCTTTCGGAAAAGAGCAGGATGCTTTGAAATATCTGCTGTTCAGTGTGGTTAATTGACTGCTTACGTTGGCTGGCCCCCATATACCAGAATACAGCAACCACGGGGATAATTGTAATGCAGGTCAGAATGAATAAATGTCCACGTATTCCTAACTTGAATAAGTCCATAAAGCCACGCTAGAGTATTATTTAATTTAATTGTAAATATATGTTATATCAGCGGGATGCTGGTGTCAAATGGTTGAACTACAGTCTTTTTATTCAGATTGTGTGAGAGGTTAAATGTCTAATGACAATGCCTTAATAGGGGGGGATCAGGTCGCCACTAATTAGACGATTTTTAGACGTACCCGGAGTCTCCCTGCGGTCGCTTACCTATCGAAATAGATCCCATAGCCGAAATAAGTGGGGGGTAAAACAAAATCGCTGTTTTTGCTAAATCGTCAATTTCCATTGATAACGGCTTGTTGTGGAAGGGTGTAAAACAGGGTCGGACGCCTTGGGAGCAGGAGGGCTTAGAAATGACATCGCATATAATATCCTCTTGATTTTGTAGTGTGTGACAAGATCCTGGCTCCCTGCCTCCATCACCTACTTCCCGCCTTGGTAAAAAGCAGGCAGGGTTCCTTAATCCGGTATTTCCGCGCTACTAATATGTCTCAATATAAAGAAGAAATACATCTACAAAAAACTAACAGGAAATACTGTATTTGTGGTTAAGGTTCTCCATGAG
>QZLB01000314.1 GCA_004796425.1 Desulfobulbaceae bacterium
AAAAAACACGAATACCACGGGAACCCTTATAGATAGGACCCCTAAACCAACCCCCATCGTCCGTGGTTGGGACCAAAAAGCTCCCAACTCGCCCCTCCTGCAGTAAGACATTCCTGCTGAAAGCTCAGGTCAGGCCGTGATCCCAGTTGGGGAAAACTAATGTAATATCTGGCACAGTTCTTCCGGTCCGGCTTGCGGCTCACCCGTACACCGGGGTAGCGTTTTCTGGTCTCAGCCAGAAAACGATCAGCTGCAGACTCTTCTTCCTGGGGAACGGTCAATGTAAAAGAAAATTCTCTTTCCATTACTATTTCTTTTCACTATCTAACTTCTCTGGTAGAAAGGTACCTGATCTATTAAAATGACATGGTTATGAAAAAAAAGCTCACCAAATCGAAGAAATTGTACTGGATGGGTTGATCGATTTTTACAATGGTTATAGTGTAGTCTTCAGTTTTTACTATTTCTTACCCCGATAACAGGAGGCGTTTATGGACATGTTCGAATTTTCGATCCAAATGGAAAAGGATGCAGAATCTCTTTACAGGAAGATGGCTGACGAAGCCCCGGTTGAAGGCATCAAAAAGGTCTTGCTGATGCTGGCAGAAGATGAAGTTCATCATCGGGTTGCGATCGAGAATCTCCAGAAAAAACTCGACGTTGATCCTGCTCCTGGTACTGCGCTTGATATCAAGACAGTATTTGACGAGATGAAAGACGACAAAGAACTGACGAACATCTCTGTAGATGCAGTAGAAGATTACCAGAAAGCAGTGGAGATCGAAAAAAGGGGAATGGAATTCTACCAGGAGAAATTCTCAGAGGCTGACGACCCAACCTCCAAGAAGCTTTTTGAGCTACTCATGAAGCAGGAAACCTACCACCTGAGAACCGTGGAAAATCTGCTGGAGATGGTCCAGAATCCTTCATGGTGGGTAGAAAACGCTGAGTTCAACCCTACAGACAGTAACTCCTATTAAGTCTGTAATTCCTCAATAAATATACTAATATTGCCAAAGCGGCAGAGCATCAGGTGTGATTCCTGATGCTCTGCCGCTTTTTTTCTATCAGCTTGATGGCCCCGTAATCAGGCGGAGAGAATTCATATTTTTCCAAATCCTGCAATCGAATGAAGCGGTGTTCGTCATGTTCTATCAGCGTGATGTCTGCCGGGGAGATTCTTCCCTTGATTGGGATAAATTCCGCTTCCAGATTTTCGTGAGAAAACAGGTAACTCCGGTAAACACGATCGATATCTATCGGTGCATCCAACTCTTCCCATATTTCTCGAACGAGGGCCTCTTCAACTGATTCATTCCCTTCTACCTTCCCACCGGGAAACTCCCATAACCCACCATATTTTTTTGTAATATTTCTTTTTGCAATCAGTATGTTTCCACTTACATCAAATAATAAACCCATTACAACACGTGTCATTATAATCCTCTTCAAAACAATAGGTTCGATGGTTTCTCCATGACCATCTGTATGTTATAAAAGACTAACCATGATAAAAGAAATAGCGATCTGATAATAATATTTTAGTCAACGTGAGACATAGGGCAAAATGTCTCAGTCTTCAGCACCGACTGGTATTAAATATGATTAAGGAGCTGCAAAGATGTGTGGAAGAGCAGACTTTTATATTGATGAATTCAGAAAACTCGCTCAATCAACCGATCCAGAGAGTAGTGCCAAAGCAGCACTGCTCTTTTCCATCACGGAACTCATAACCACCGGTAATCTAACGAAAGGTTATGTTGAACCAACAGAACTACTTGAACAGACATTCAAAAAAGTACAGGTCAACGATTGCAAGAGAAGTGGAGTTCTACACTCCTTTGCCAAAACTTTTCTTCTAATGAACGAATACCCGTATTGGCAACTCAAACCAAAGCCCGCACGGAGGACCCAGCACCCTGAATTTATTGATGACCTCAACACACTCAGACAATATTATTATGGCGCCGAACTGAGCCCGGAATTTTTCCCTCTTCTACAAATGCCTGCAATCAGAAAGAAAATCAGAGACGTCCTCAAGGTAAAGCGTTAACAAAATAATCTGAATTTACCATGGGATATATATGCGCCATGGGCTATTAGCAGTGAACAGCGTTTACGATTTCAGCCGATACCGACAACTTACGCAGGTCCACAAGAAGTGATCGTATGTATCATTGCAAAGCACCTGTTTGTTTCGGTTCGCAAATATTTGAGAAAACTACCGCCCCCACAGCCAGAGAATATGATATACTGACAGATAAGTAACCGGTGTACAGGGAGACAGATAACTTTTCGAAGTAGTTACCGAACCTGCTCAAACGTGAAGAATTGCGATATGGCCTATGATCCAACGCTTGTGAAGCGTATCAGATATCTCTTGAGAGCCCAAACAGCCCTAGAACAGGTGAGGATGTTTGGTGGCGTAGGTTTCATGGTTAATAACCATCTCTGTGTTGGCGTGATTAATAATCTACTCATTGCCCGGGTTGGACCGGAGCATTACCAACGCTGCCTTCGAAAACATCATGTTCGCAAAATGATTTTTACAGGAAATTCATTCACCGGGATGGTTTATGTAGAGCCGGAAGCTTTGAAAACAGATACACGTCTTAAAGAGTGGCTCGATCTATGTCTGGGATTTGTCTCTACCTTACCCGGAACGGCCCCCAACACATTATAACAGGGTGCTTTTTACACCATTGGTCATCATAGCATGTAACCATAGTAACCTCTAAAGCGTCCAAAATCTTTCTGAGCAGAATCCTGAATGATGAGATCATCATTGTTGCGAATACTAAGCACACTTCTCTTACTTCCGCTTATCGCTCTGTCAGCCCCTTCCTTACTTTTGGCTCGCTCTATCTGTTCAACACTTCCGGTTACCTCTGACAATCAGGAATCGGTCACCGTCACCAGTGTGTCCGAAATTTCGGACGAAATAAATCGGGCTACCGGTCCCAAGACTATTTTTCTTGAAGATGGTACCTATCACGTTTCACCATCATCGGTGATACATGTAAATAAACCGGGTATTACGATCCGCTCAAAAAGTGGAGACCGGGATCGGGTACTAATCGTTGGTCAGGGAATGCGTAATGGTGTTGAAGTCGGCCATGGTTTCTTTATCTCCAGTTCAAATACAACCATTGCAGACCTGACGATACGGGATATCAGGAACCATGCAATTTTTATCAACCCCGGCAGTCACCGTAACCTGATCCATAATGTCCGGTGTCTAGACTGTGGGGAGCAGCTCCTGAAAGCAAGCGGCGGTCCCGAACTACCACCCAAAAACGATTCAACTGTGCAATGCTCATCCTTTGAATACAGCGACACACTCGATGACGGTGATGACGGGTGGTACACCAATGGTATCGATCTGCTCAACAGTCACAACTGGGTGATTCGCTATAATCTATTCAAAAACATTCGCCATAATCCAGCGCTCACGTCTACGCTGGCGGGCCCTGCAATTCTGGTATGGCAGTCCTCTTCGGGCACCCTGATAGAAGGCAATCAGATCATTAATTGCGATTTCGGAATCTCACTGGGCAATGCATCAGGTGAAGGAGTTCAGCATGATGGGGGTGTCATTGTAAATAATTTCATCAAAGGCTATAACAAATCCGATTTCGGTATTGGCATTATTCGTTCGATAAACAGCCGGGTTGAGCATAATACCATATATTCTCCCGGCAGTTGGCCCTATTCCATCGAAGCCAGGTTTCCCGAGACACGAAATGCTATCATTCGTAATAATTTTGTGGATGAACCAATCCTCCCTGACCGGGATGGGGCCGATGTGCAAGTGCGGAACAACCTGACTAAAGCGAAACCCTCTTATTTCAGAGATGCACGATCCGGTGATCTGCACCTGCACTCCCGTAGAGCTCCCGCCCTGGATTGCACAACCTCCTTAAAATCGCGCACCTACGACATTGATCAAGAGCAAATCGATGATTTAAAACCTGATTGTGGTGCCGATGAGCTCAACAATTAAGACCTTCTCCCCGCAGGAAGTCATAACCCGCTTCCCCTCCTTTGCTCTCAAGCCAAAATTTTCCTCTGGAGTGAACCGACAATTTACTTTGAAATAAATTTACTATAAGATAGAGCCGCTCGAAGTTTGTGAGAAACCGTGTTTCTCTACCCGGTGGCGAAACACTACTATGGATATATGAAGACATTGTTTGACAAAATACGGGGCACCATCCCGGAGGAGTTTCCATCTCCGCGCATTCCGATATGGTTTCAGCTCTCTGTCGCGACCATGCTGGTTCTTGCCTTGTCGATTGGCATCCTGAGCTATGTGATAATGGAGCGCCAAAAGGACAACTTATACAATCATTCCATAGAGTTAGGGATGGTCAGCCTGAATTATATCGCCGATAATGCAAAAGTTCCTCTGCTCACCAAGGACACCCTCGCCCTTAATACGCTGATCAATAATATCGCCTCAGTGGACAGCCATTTCTATGCCTTTATTATCGATCAGGAAGGTACCATCAAGGCCCATACCGACCATGCCAAAATTGATAAGCGTTTTAAACCATTCGAAAAGGTGGAGAAAAATTATCGGAATGGCACCGTCACCTATTTCAATCATACGGTCCATAATAATACTCCTGTTTTGAACCTGAGTATGCCGATCATGTTTCAGTCCAAGCGGCTGGGGGAAGTACATGTTGGTCTGTCACTCTCATTTATCCAGTCACTTTTTATCGATGAGCGTGCATTTCTGGCCTACTCAACACTGATCATCATTTTTCTGGGGATGTTCATGGCCGTTATCTTCGGTCTCCGATTCTCCCGTCCGATATCCCAGTTGGTCAGGGCAACCTCCGAGATCACCAGAGGTAACTACGATATTAAGGTAAACCTGAATCGCAATGATGAGTTGGGTACATTGGGAGAGGCATTCAGTAACATGGCCACCGAACTTTTCAGGCAGTCGATGATGAGGAAATCCTTCGGCCGGTATGTTGGCCCCGAAGTCCTCGACATGATAATGAAAAGCTCAGGTCAGTCATGGCTTAAAGGCAGAAAAAATGAGGCCTCCATTCTGTTTGCAGATATTCGGGGATTCACCGCTTATTCCGAAGGGAAAGAGCCTGAAGAGGTGGTCGAAAAGCTCAATGAGTTTTTCTCCATTGCCACCGAAGTGATTCTTGAGCACCGGGGATATGTTGACAAATTTGTCGGAGATTCAGTGTTGGCAGTTTTTGGTGTTCCCGTTTCTCAGCATGATCACCTCGAACGCTCCATTCAGGCGGCAATAGAACTCCAGAAGAAACTTGCCCAGGCCGGCAATAACGGTAACTCCCTGCTCCATTCAATAGGAATCGGTATTGCGTCCGGGGTGGTGGTGGCTGGAAATATCGGTTCACAGATCAAAATGGAATACACCGTGATTGGCGACAGTGTCAATGTTGCCTCCTATCTGAACTCCATTGCCGGCCCGGGAGAGATCATCATTGGTAGCAATGAGAAGATCGCGCTGTATGACTCTTTTGCCGCAGACCCGCTTGAACCTCAAAAGATCAAGGGCAGGGAGGGGCTGGTCAACATCTACCGAATAACCAATCAACATAAGAACTGAGTCGACACGTTTTTTCACTCAAGCCTCTGTTTAGAAACCAAGCCAACAGTTAAAGCTCTGAGCCCTTCTTATTTTTCCTCATCCACCCTTGCCGGGAAGCTTTAAAGCCAAATAATCAAGGAATTTTCTGGGCTTCATCAAAATTAACCATTTTGAAAATTTTACTTTTACGAGTATAGTAGGCCCTGTTTTTTGTAATCAAACCGTATCGCTCAGCCGATATAATTAAGGATTGGAACGAACTCATCTAGAGTGAAAACAATCCGCAGAGAATACAAACTACCCCATTGTTTCGAGTATGCGAGCGACAATACACAGTCTCTGTACCCTCATACTGCTATTGATCGGCCTGACCGGATGTACTGGTCTGGAGACAAACCGATCAAGTAGTATCCAGGACCCGCTCCTGGATGTACCATTGCGACCAGACCATCAGTTACGGGCAATCGAGGCGGAACGCAACCAGGAATATCTGGCTGCATTTGAATACTGGCAGGCAGCTGAAACACAAATCAAGCAGAAAATCTCAGAACTCTCCGCCCAGGTCAAGCAGATCTCCGAAGAGCACGCATGCAAAGGAGTTGAATTTTATCAGGCAAAGCAAGGCGCCAAAGCCCTGGCATCTTTTCTGCTGTCACTGACTTATGATCCCGATAACGAAATCGCGCTCCAATACCTTCGTTCTCGTTATAAACCAGAACGGTTGATAACTTATAGCATTCAGGAAAACGACAGCTATCGAAATATTGCTTCTGAGGTCTACGGGTCAGAACGCTATCGCTTCGCAGTGAAACACTTCTCAGACGCGGGTGCTGAAAATGAACTGTTGCCACGCACAATCATCACCTTGCCCGATCTTGATACACTCTACTCTCAACCGCTCAAGGATTATCGACAGGATATCCTCACCGCTCGGAAATTATTCCACCAGAAACACTACCATGAGCTGCTTCCCATCGTCCGTTCAATCCTGGACAACCATCCCGGTGATGATGAAGCATCCTATATCATGAACTATTCACTGCTGAAAATTGCCAACCTGCAGCAGAGCCAGGAACAATATAAGGATGCACTCTACACCCTGACCCTGGTTGATCCGAGTTTTACCAAATTGGACGACAAAATTGGTGAGCTTTCTAAGCTCCGCCAAGGACAGCTGAGTAAACAACGTGAATTGAGAAACAATCAATTGCTGATCCAGGGCAAAACATCGCTCGCCCTGGGTAACTATTACCAGGCGTTTGAACAGCTCAGAGACGTTGATCCGGGTTTTAAGGATCGAGAGTCCGTGCTCGCCCAAGTCAATGGGCGGCTCAAGCGTGAAGCAGAGGTCCACTTCAAAAAAGGCATCAGTCACTTTATCCAGGAAGACCTCACCGCCGCAATTCTGGAGTGGGAGTATACCCTTAAATTGGACCCCCATCACCTGAACGCGAGTTCCTCCATCAGCAAGGCACGGGAACTGCTCGAAAAAGTAAGAGAGCTCAACTGATTCTGCCTTTCAGTCGAATTAATCCCTCTCACACCGAAGTATTACAATCACCGCTGGTTTCTCATGCCTGCGTTCACGGCTGGGCCGTTATTGAGGCGCGTGCTGCCGCCAGACGGGCAAGCGGTACGCGGAACGGCGAACAGGACACATAATTCAAGCCCAGCTCATGACACAAGGCAATTGATTTCGCTTCACCGCCATGCTCTCCGCAGATGCCAAGCTTGATATCGGGGTTCGTTTTTCTTCCTTTCTCCACCCCAATTCTCATTAACTCACCGACACCATCATAATCGATTGTCTCAAATGGGTTTTCTGGCAGGATTTCATGAACCATGTATTCGATCAAGAAGCCGGATTCAGCATCATCCCGCGAGATACCATAGGTTGTCTGAGTCAGATCGTTGGTACCAAAAGAGAAGAATTCGGCAAATTCTGCAAGCTGGTCTGCCGTGAGCGCCGCCCGCGGGATTTCAATCATCGTGCCAAATTTATAATTGATTTCGATGCCCTGCTCCTCCATCACGATGCGGGCTTCATCTTCAAGTAATTGGCGCTGTACTTTCAGCTCATTTACATGGGAGGTCAATGGAATCATGATTTCAGGCTGGACATCGCCACCTTCGCGGGTAACCAGACAGGCCGCCTCGATAATGGCACGCACCTGCATTTTAGGCAGCTCAGGGAAATGATTTCCCAGTCGTACCCCCCTGAGACCAAGCATCGGGTTATCCTCCCGCAGGGTCTCTACCCGGCGAAGGACCTTCTCTTTCTCCCTGACCTGCTTGAGAAGATCATCGATCGCCTCAAGGCTTGGGGCATGCTGCAGCTGGATCTTCAGATCGGCCAGATCCCTCATGAGCGAAATATGATCAGGTAAAAATTCATGCAGCGGTGGGTCAATCAGCCTGATCACCACCGGCAAGCCATTCATAGTTCTGAACAGACCGGTGAAGTCTTCTCGCTGATACGGCAACAGCTTCTTGATCGCTTCAGTTCGTTGAACTTCCATTTCCGCCAAAATCATGTTTTGCACAAACGGCAAGCGCTCACTCTCCATAAACATATGCTCGGTGCGGCAGAGACCAATTCCTTCAGCGCCATATTCACGGGCCCGCGACGCATCAACCGGGTAGTCAGCGTTGGCCCAGACACCAAGGGTCCGATACTGATCTGCCCAATCCAGCAGGGTCAGGAGCCACTTGTCCTTGATATCAGGCTCCTTGGTATCAATTTCGCCAAGATAGATCTCACCACTGGTACCATCTACCGAAATACAATCACCTTCTTTGATAATGGTGTCTCCTACACTTATCTGTCGCCTGGTTAAATCGATATCCATCTCATCAACCCCGACCACTGCAGGCGTACCAAACTGCCTGGCTACCAGTGCCGCATGGCTGGTACGACCACCTCTGCTGGTCACGATTCCCTGAGCGGCAAGCATTCCGTGGACATCATCAGGTCTTGTTTCAGGACGGATCATGATCACCTTTTTACCCTCCTCCTTGCCCCAGGTTTCAGCCAGATCGGCATCAAGGGCAACAAGGCCGACCGCAGCACCTGGTGAAACATTCAAACCCTTCGCCAGCTGCCGGTTCTCGGCTGCCGCCGCCCCAATGGCTTCGGGATCAAATTGCGGATGGAAAAAGAAATCGAGCATATCCGGAGTAATCCGCATAATCGCCTCTTCCTTGGTAATCAACCCCTCCTGCGCCATATCCACGGCAATTCTCACCGCCGCCTGGCTGGTCCGCTTACCGTCTCTGGTCTGCAGCATCCAAAGTTTGCCATTTTCGATGGTGAACTCTACATCCTGCATTTCGCGGTAGTGGTTTTCCAATAACCCGGCAATGTGTTCAAACTCCGCATGGACTTTCGGCATTTCCTGCTGCAGATCACTCAGATCCCTGGTCATTCGAATACCCGCTACAACGTCCTCACCCTGGGCGTTGGTCAGGTAGTCACCTTCAATCTGTTTGGCGCCGGTTGTGCCACTGCGCGTTAACGCAACGCCGGTTCCACTGTCATCTCCGAGGTTCCCATATACCATGGCAACAATATTGACGGCGGTACCCAGATCATGGGGGATTCCGACCGCATTTCGATAATCGATGGCGCGCTTGCCGTTCCAACTCATAAAGACCGCCTCGGTGGCCATCTGCAGCTGGGCATACGGTTCCGTTGGGAAATGGTGGTGGGTATGGAACCTGAAGATATTTTTAAACTCCTCGGTGACCCCTTTCCAATGCTCCGCCTGCATTTCGGTATCAGATTTCACCCCCGCACTGATTCTCGTCCGGGTGATCACCTCTTCAAATTTCTCATCGGGTATGTGCATTACCACACTGCCAAACATTTGAATCAGGCGGCGATAAAGATCATAGGCAACCTTTGGATCCCCCGTGGTTTCAATAAGTCCTTCCACGGTGGCATCGTTCATACCGATGTTCAACACGGTGTCCATCATTCCGGGCATGGAGAATTTTGCACCGGAACGGCAGGAAAGCAGCAGTGGTCTGTGGGGATCACCAAAGACCTTCCCCGTCTCCTCCTCCATTGCCTTCAAAGACTCAAGCACCTGGGCCCAGAGACCATCCGGTAACCGTTCACCAAGTGACAGATACTCATTGCACGCCTCGGTGGTAATAACAAATCCATCCGGTACCGGCACCCCGATCCGAACCATCTCGGCAAGATTCGCGCCTTTACCGCCAAGAAGGCCACGAACGCCTTCCCAATCTCCCCCTACATAAGATTCCACCTCATCCAAATCGGTAAAACGATAGACCCATTTCTTGCCCATGATTCACTCCTTGAATTTGTTAAATCAATTTTTTTGATTAACATAATCGACATAACTGATTTATTCAATGTTGAATCTCGCTTTCTTCGGCAGCGGCAAGTCCGGTGCGCACCATGACAACCATTCCGATCGATGAGACAAACCGCTATTGGGTGTTAGTTTGTGGCGACGATCTGAGGGAAGTGAGCGGATATCAGCCGCATGACATACAGGCGGAGTCGACAAAAGTTATCAAGCAGGTTGGGTACGACAGAGGTGTTCTTTGACAATCGAACGAGTGTGAAGTATTTCCTGATACGAATCGAGCTCAATGGTCCACCAGGTACAGTCGGTCTGCATAACACGATCGATTGCAGGACCAATAATCGACATGTCTACCGGTGCGTGATGAACATCGGTCTCCTTTTCATAGAGATGGATTTCGTTGAGCCCATAACCAACCATGTCTACGATTTCGGTGATGGAAACACCTTCCGCCATTACTGCCTGCGAAGAACAGGCATGCCCGATATCCAGCGTAATACCCGCCCCGCTCCTGGCAGCCCAGTTTACCAGCCTGGACGGATTACTGGTGGGCCCAAAGCGTAAATTTTCCAGACTCACGGTAATGCCACGTGCTCTGCCGTGAGACACCAGCCTGGTAAGGTTGGCAACTGCTGTTTCATGATCGACAGCCTGGTCTGGATTCAAGCCGATATGCACCGTAACATGCGGCTCCCCAATTCCCTGGATAAGATCAAGGTAGTGCAGGTGTAACTCCATCGCCTCCCGGGCATTGGACGCTCTGGCATCGCCGATCTCATAACCGGGAAAATAGGCGTGATGACGCACAGCCACCCCCTTTTCAAGATGCTGAGACAAACAGGGCTTGATCCGTTCGAGTTGCTGGGCATCAGGGGTATATTCGACCGAGAGTCCCTGGTCATGCAGCCAACTCAATCGATTGGGATCGGCATCCCACCGGGCCGAGGCAGCAAAAGTGATGGTCTCGGCCGCCGCACATGATCTCGTCGGTGAAAAGCTATAGAGTGATTCGGGGTTTTTCATAGTTCCTGTATAAATCCGTATACTGTCCTCGATAAGCTCAATCCCACACACCTATCGTATATGGCTCAGTCAAGCTAATGGGTGGCGCAGCAGAAGTCAAAATGGAAAAAACGATCAATAACCGAGCAACAATAGCCAATTCCAATACAGAAAACGGTTAAAACTGGTAGTGCTCACGATTCCTGGTATACCCATACTCACAATTTTGCATTAAATCAGGATGATACATGCAGCCAACAGCCAAACGTCTAACTAACAACCGTGACATGCAACGTAAAAACGCACCTTTCAAAACCGAAGGGATTTAACTCAACCTCGATTGTCTGATGTTCAGTGGTGTGGCGTGGAAGTTCGATATACAAGGGGTATTCACAATGTATGATCCCATTTCCATCACAGAGTAGACAGTAATGATGAATTGATGAAGAATATCTGGAGCAGGCGGGACAACTCGTTATGATTGGAACGCGCAGAGATATTTCACCCCCATAGTATGCTTGGGCTTCAGAAATCTCCACACTCATATTCAGGTTCCTGCCACATGAACCACTCACATTCCGAATTCGCGTTTGGCTCGAGTGTGGTTCGGTTATATCTTCTGGCTGTAGTCTTTTGTCGAAAGGTGAAGGATGTCTTCGAAAATGAGAGTGTGCCTGCATGATTGGCGCTGTGTTTAGCGACTGAAACACACCTTTCTCAGGATTCATTGGCTCAACCGGGACTTTTCTACGAAATGATTTTCTTGCCCCCCCAGGTTTATCACCCAAGCGGTGATCATACTTCTTTCGCGCAACAGGATCACTCAGCACCGAATATGCCTCCTGAATACGCTGGAAGGGAAGATTATCAGAACCGAAATAGTCTGGATGATATCGCTTGGCGAGTTGACGATATGCGCGCTTGATTTCATCTGGAGTCGACTTTGAGGGCACCCCTAGGACAATGTAATAGTTTTTAGACATTGTAGATCCTCCACTCACAAAAAATTGTAAAAGATCCGTTTGAATTATTATTGAGATTGCGTAGTTATAGTGTCATTTCATGGATTAATCTCCAGCCAGTCTGAGACTAATAGGTTAATGAATCTTCACCCTTAACACTCTTTCTCAATTTAATAATTCCATTCTCTACCGAATTAATTGTTTCAGTCAGCTTTCTCCGAAAATTATCATCTTGGTCAAACTGGGTTTTGGCCTCTTGCAGCAGTTGTTTCCCCTGATCAAGGTAGCGCTCAACATCGCTCATGAATGCACGTCTTACCGCATGCTTTTCCTGTTCTGCATCGACAAGAGGGACTAATCTACCAATGCATAGTTCGACTAAATGGTCCCGCGAGAGGTCATGTTTTCGTGCAATATAATCGAGAGAATCAAGAGCACTTCGGCTCAAAACGAAGGTTTTTTGTCTTCGATCAGCCTCTTCACGATCAATTCTATGCGGATTCAAAGCAACCTTTTCAAGAGTCTGACGGTCTTGGATTATTTCATCAATAAGAGACTTCTGTTTAACTTCAAGATGATTTGCTGCCACTTTAAGCAGATCTATCATTCGATCGGAGAGTCGAAAAGTGGCCCTGACCGACTGTTTGCCACGCAATTCACCGATATTCAAGCTACTGATAGCCTGTTCCTGAATCGAACTTTTTTCCATGTCTGATACCTCCTGTTACTAATGTACTATAGCACTGTGTGTTACTTTTTCAAATAAAAATTATTGGTAATATTTAATAAAAAATATTTTTAACATTTTTATGTTGACAATCACTTTTACGATATTACTTTTCCGGTAAATGAATTTAGAGGATTTTTCCTCGGGGAGCATCACACCAACTTAAATGAATCCGATTAACAGGAGGTACGCCATGTTTGCAAGAATCAGCGATTTTGACAGAATGTTTGACGCAATGGGGCTGCTCAGGGGTCATTTAAA
>QZLB01000049.1 GCA_004796425.1 Desulfobulbaceae bacterium
CACGGTTATCATGGAATTCAGCAGAAGCGGTGAACTGTTGAAAAAACGGTTTACCAGGGGTTTAATCCGCAGCGCCCACCGGTTCACCTACGACACGGTCAAGCACATTGTCATAGATAAAGCCCCCCTCACACGAAGAAAACATAAGCCATTTCTTACCCCATTGAAATGGGCATACGAGCTGGCCACCATACTCCAGTTACGAAGAACGCAGCAGGGCTCACTCTCACTTGCGGTTGCAGAAGCAAAACTTTTGCTTAATGAGTCTGGAACCATTGAATCAATCGTCCCGGCAGAAAGAAATTTTGCCCATCAAATAATCGAAGAATTTATGCTCGCCGCCAATCAGGCTGCGGCCCAATTTCTGCTGGAAAATAACCAAACCCCAATGTTGCGAATTCATGAACCGCCGGATCAGGAAAAAATAAAAGAGTTTAGTGAGTTTGCAAAAAGCCTGGGACTCAGTATCCCCACCCCACCGTTTGATCAGCGCTGGATAAACAAACTATTGGCACAGGTTGAATCAACAGAATATGAGTTTGTGGTGAACAGTCTGCTGCTCAGATCCATGCAGCAAGCACGCTACAGTATTGAGGAAGAGGGTCATTTCGGCCTTGCTATCGAACATTATACCCATTTCACTTCCCCGATCAGAAGATACCCTGATCTGATCGTTCATCGCCAAATCATAAATCTGCTTAACAGCCATAAAAAAGGAGGGGCTCCTGCCAAAGAGCTCGCACCCGCAAAAAGTCTTGCCCAGAGTGGTGAGCACCTCTCCAATGCTGAAAGAAAAGCGGTCGAGGCAGAAAGAGAGTTGTTAGAACGGATGAAGGTTCTCTATCTGGCAGAAAAAATCGGCGAACCATACAATGGCACCATCTCCGGGGTGAATGACAATGGATTCTTTGTGGAATTGGATGATCTTTTTATCTCCGGACTGGTCCCAATTGCCTCCCTCAAAGATGATTACTACCTCCTGGACAGTAAGCGACATCGACTCATCGGGGACATAAGTGGACGGCTCTTCCGGGTTGGCCAACGGGTAAAGATTATTGTAGAGGAGGTTGATACGCTCAGAAAAAGAATAACGCTCACACTCGACCCAACTGATACTGATGACGCAAGAGATCGTTAGGCAGCAAGCGGTCTAAGCCCGGTTTTTGTTTTGTCAATTTATTAGATTGTTGATCAAGCCTTCTCAGACATATTCCCTGTATCTTTTGATTTGTCTGATTATTGTCGCTTGACTTGGAACCCATTTTATCATAATTAATCAATAGGATAAAAATTCCTTTCTCTCGTACCTTCGAACAAAAAAACCCGATCACAGGGAGGAGTCATAATGGAAGAAACCAACTGGTTTATCACACTTATTACCAATCCATTTGCAAAAGGCCTGATACTCGGGCTGGTATTTTGCATAGTTATTTACATACGAGGTTTTTTAAGAAGGAAAGAGTTAGCCAAAGAGGTTGATCGACTCCGGGCCCACCTCCACACCAAGCTTGAGATTGATTCTTCAGAGAATGAGCGTAGAAAAGCAGAACTGGACCGCCTCAAGCAGGAGCGCGATAATTTACGAATAACGGTGCAATCCCTCAACCAGAAGCCGGGTAGGAAAGAGATCAGACAATATTTTGTCTATCAGACCGCACTTGATATTATGTTTGAAAAAGCACCTGGTTTTGCTCCGGCATGGCAGATTACGCTGAAAGAAGCAGAAGGCCTTTTTGAGAAATCAGAAAAAGGTGTGGTTCCACTGCTCAAGCGACTCATGCCCACCACACCAGACAAACAAGCTGAAGAATTTGAAAAAATTAGTAAAATTTCCATTGAGGATTCGGGTAGAAAAGACTAAATAAGAAAAATCTGCGACTCCTCAGGGAGTTATCGGTTTTTCAAAAGGGGGTTGTCAGATAATCTGGCACCCCCTTTTCTTTTTTCATTTCACAGGCGATGCAATTATGCTGGAAAACGTGGCAATTATTTTAAAATCGCCCAAGTATGCGGGAAATATCGGCGCCGCCGCACGCTCCTGCTATAACATGGGCATCAAAAAGCTTATCCTGGTGAGCGAGACCAGCCCAGAGTCAGAGCCAATGGCTCGGATGGCGACCCACAATGCAGCGCATATTATTGAAAACATGGAGATATTTACATCGCTCCCGGAAGCAATTGCACCGTTTTCATACATTGTGGGCACCACTGCACGTACCGGTAGAAAACGCACCTCCGAGCAAACGCCGCGTGACATCATGCAGGACCTATTGCCGCTGTTACCAAACAACAAGATTGCATTTTTGTTCGGACCGGAAGATCGTGGACTAACAAACAACGACCTCAAGTACTGCCAGTACACTTCTTCCATCCCAACGGCAGACTTCTCTTCACTCAACCTTGCCCAAGCCGTTGCCATACATTGTTACGAACTTTACTATTCCATCGTCGAATCGACCCGGGAGCCGGCTGCACTACCGGTGTATGCCTCTTCCTTTCAGCTGGAAGGGATGTATGAACATGTTGAAAATGCGCTTTTGAAGATAGATTTCCTGAATGAAAAGAGTCATCACTATTGGATGAAAAATATTCGCCAGTTTCTGGGAAGAATACGACTTACTGAGAAAGATGCCAACATTATCAGGGGGATCTGCCGTCAATTCCTCTGGTATCAAGGATCAAGAATAGCAAGCCGAGAGGAACCGGAATCAAATGAATAACGATCAGACCAGCCTACATCAGAGTATCGCTTCAAATAAGTTCTATCCTCCAATCATCAATCAGTCACAATCCCTGCCGCGCCATCACCTTATTGCAGATCAACTGGAAGCACTCGCTCCCTCAAAGAAGATCGTGGTTGTCGAAGCTCAGGCCGGCCAGGGTAAAACCATGCTGGTTCATCAGTTTCTTGACCAGCAAGGGTTCCCTTATATCTGGTATCAGGTCGGTTCAGAAGACAACGATCCCGTCATTCTTATTTCTGCGCTGCAATTAGCACTCTCTCGTTCCATTGATGATTTCTCATCTCCTCAATTGACCGAAATCTTGGAGAAAGGGCAAGTTGGCCCGATGGATTTGCAGGGTTGTGCAAATATTCTATTGCATGATATCGACAGTTGCCTTGAGACAGATATTTATATTGTTTTTGACGATCTGCACCTGATCTCTCACTCGACCTTGACCAACAATTTGCTCGATTACCTGATAGATACCTCCCCTCCGCGCCTGCATTTTATTTTCACCTCCAGACACCCACTTCAGCTTAATGCCCGATTGTTAAAGAATAATCCCCACCAGGTGTACCTTGGTACCGATGATCTGGCACTTGACAGCGCTCAGATCAGTTCACTCTATCGCGAAATTTTTGATCTTGAAATCACCAGGAATGAAGCTGAAGAGATTTTTGAAATCACCAACGGCTGGATTATGGGGATTGTTCTCTCGGCACACCCCCTTTCTCGAAAGCAGAGCGAAGACCAGAAAGGAGAGCGACGCCCTCGTAAGCTCAGCAAGAGAATTTCAGACGGCTCGGACGGTATAATTCTGAGTTTTTTTAAAGAGGAGATCTTCTCTCACGTCCCGCCAGAGCTGCACCAGACATTTATGAAACTCTCCTACCTGGACGAAATCGATATCAGGCTGGCACGCAAGCTTGCTAATATTGATGATATAGAACTCCATCTTGACCGAATGGCCAACGAAAACTTCTTCGTTTATCGACTTGACGATCAGAATCAGGTATTTCGCTTCCACCATCTCTTCCAGGAATTCCTTCAACTCCTCGGACGCAATACTCTTGGCAAGGAGATCATAGGGGCAATATACCGGCTGGCTGCCGATTATTACCTTGAAAATGACCTGGTAGAAAAGGCCTTGAAGGCCCTGAGAAGCGGTGAGGACTACCCTCGGATGGAAATGGTGCTGCAGAGCAGGGGTTTGCAGCTCCTCTCGGCAAACCGAACCGTAACCATACTGGGGATCCTTCAGACCGTGCCTGAGAAAACTCTGCTTGAGCATGGCTGGCTTACCTTTTTCCAGGGGCTGCTGGCAACGGATTTCACCCCACGTCAAACACTACCATTTTTCGAATCGTGCATCAAACAGTTCGCCGATGAGAGAGAGGAAGCAGGCGAGCTCATGTCGCTCTCCCAGATTATATATTTCCACTTTGTTATTTCGGGATGTTACAAAGTCGGGTCCCGGTTGCTTGAGAGAACCCGTGATCTCTTTGAGAGAAACCACCAGATACTGCCTGATGAAATTGGTATTATTGTTGCCCGGAACCTCGCAGCCGGTTATTGCTTTTTCGATGGAAACATCGACCAGGCTCGCAAATACGCGACTCTGGCCGCAAAACTGGCAACGGCAAAAGACAGTAAGAATTTTATTGCAACCACGCGTTTCATTCTTGGATATATCGAACTGCTCAGTGGCAATCTTTCCTCGGCCACCATGGAGACAGAGCGCTCTTTTTCTCTGGCGAGTGATCCACTGGTCGGTATGAGTAACCGACTTACCCTGCATGTCATGCAATTGTGCGGCTTATCCATGAGCGGCAACCTGCCCGGATTTGTGCATCAAAAAGAGATGGTGAAGAAAAGCATCGACCAGGTGGTGGTAAGACAAACCATTGCCGCACCATATCTCTATGTATGGTCAGGGATCGGCCAGATTAGTATCGGAGCTGCTGCCGATGCAATAGAGACCATTGAACAGGGCATGCTGGTTTCCAAGACCGCAGCCACCGACCATATGACCAGTCAATTTCTTCAATGGCGTGGGTTTGCCCGGGCACTCAACGGACAGCCAGAACCTGCCATAGATGACCTCAACGAATCAGCGCATCTCAGAGAAGAATCAGGCGGCCCTTTCTTTTACACCACCAATCTATGTGTTTTTGGAGCCGCTTTAGCAGTTCTGGGGAAATACAGTGAAGCGCGGACAAAGCTAAATGAAGCGTTAACTGTCTCTGAAACAATCGCTTCACCGTATCTGGCAACCTTTGCCAGCGCCTACCTGGCCTATATCGAACTTCAGGATGGTACACCTGCATCGGCATTAGAAAGCGTTGAGCGATGGCTCAAACTGATGATTGATAATCAGTATAACTACTTCTGGGGCTGGGTACCTGAAATCATGGCAACGCTCTTTTCTTTTGCGATCACTCATAAAATCGAAGAAGACTTTGTCAGGGCTTGTGCCAGAAAGCGATTGCGAATTGCCTTTTCTGAGAAGGGTGATGTCCTACCTCTGCTTGATATCAGAATACTCGGCAGCTTTTCAGTGGGACCATCATCTGGCCCACGACTTGGCCCGGAGAAATTCAGTGGACTGCAAAGGGAACTTTTTGGCCTTCTGATCGCCTCACCGGATCAGAAGGTGAGTCAGGAACAGGTTCAGCTTGCATTCTGGCCGGATAGTGCCCCCGATAAAGCCCGGAAAAGCTTTGACACCATGCTCTCAAGACTGAGAAAAGTTCTCTCTGAAGTAATCGATAATCCTATCCAATACCTCAGTATTGAAAAAGGCTATGTTCAACTAAGCAATGTTATAATTGATGGTATCAACTTCATGCAATTTGCCGAGCATGGTCTGAGCAGCTGGAAGCAGAACCGTTACTGGCAGGCAGAGAACGGATTTGCAGCCGCGCTCTCCTGCTGGCAATCATTTGTACCAGCGGAGCTGTTCATCGGTGATCAGGCAATCGTCTTTACCGATGACCTACACCACAAGATGAAAGAAATGATCGTTGCCTGGTGTGCCATGCTCAGTGATACCTTGAGATTAGATGAAGCAATCCAGATACTTGAGAAAACAGATAAAATACTTGCGCTTGATGAGGACTGCATCACCATACGATATCAACTCTACCGAAAACGTCATAACCCGTTGAAGGCTCGAAACGTAATTGCCAATTACCGGAAAGAGTTGCTTCGTCTTGAATACACCTCAGAAGAAGCTGATGAAATAATCGTTTCCCTCACAGAGGGAAAGACGGTGCACTGATCAGTCTCTCTGCATCGTTCTTCTTTATCAACCCGCCGTAACCCGAGTTACGATTTGGTTACCACCTTCGCCCCAATTACACTAAAGTAACCCAAACCTGCCAATCCTTACCCAACACCATCCCCCTTCTCAGGTAATATTTTCATATCGTTCCAGCCTCTTAGCGATTGAAACACACGTATTCAATAGGCTAGGCACGAGGCTTGCAGACAATCGAGTAACGAACCGATTCCTTATGAACTAATTGGAAGGAACCATGATATCAGCATACCAATCATCATTATCAGCATTGCAAGCGTTTAGCACTCGCCTTCAGTCAAACGCAAACAATGTTGCAAATATTTCGACGGAAGGGTTCAAAAAGACACGGGTGGTATTTGCCGACCAGCAACCTCACGGTGTCAAAACTCACGTCGAAAAAGTAGAAACTCCAGGCGCAAAGATATACGAACAGACAACCGACGGCTACGAACTGATAGAACTGTCAAACGTGGATCTCGCTGATGAGTTACCGGGGATGAACCTGAGTAATACGTTTTACAAGGCTAACCTGAAAACGATTCAGGCAACCAACGAGATGTTTGGCAGCCTGCTGGACCTGAAAGCTTGAAACAGGAACCTGCACGTTCCTTTTCAATACCCCCTCTCCCTCCTCTCCGCACAGGTTGTTGAGGAAAAGCAGCACCTCAACAACCTGTCACTCCTGTAAAACCCCCAACGGACATTCCTGACAATTGGGTTTTGCTTTTTTGCAATATGATTTTGCAACCTTGACAATGAGTGCATGATACTCATTAAACAGTTGATGATCTGCCTTGAGATTATCCATGAAGAGCTCCTGCAGTTCGTTATAATCACACTCAGCAGGCACCAACCCATGCCGTGAGAATACCCGGTGGGTATAGGCATCAACGACAAATACAGAATGCTTGCCACCATAAAGCAGTATAGAATCAGCGGTCTCCGGACCAACGCCCTTCACCTGCAGCAGATTATCACGGGCAGCCCAAGGTTCATCCGCAAACAACAACTCTAGGCTGCCTTCATAGGAGTTTTCAATCATCTGCAGAAGGTTTTTCAACCGTTCTGCTTTTAGATTATAGTAACCTGAAGGCTTGATCAGCTCTGCAAGAAGCTTATGGGGCACATTCAGGAGCGACTGGTAGTTCATCATCCCTGCCGCCTTGATCTGCTCTAGTGCCTTGGTCACATTGGTCCAACTGGTATTCTGAGTCAGGACCGCACCAACCATCATTTCAAATGCACTTTCTGCCGGCCACCAGCCTTGAGGTCCATAGCGCTCAAACAGCAATTGATAGATCGTCTCAACCTGCTTTTGCTGGGAATTCACACTTAATCACCGAAGCAGATGCCGATATCACGGGCGGTCAGAAGTTTATCACTATTGAGATCAACCATTTTGCGGCTCTTGATTGCCTCGGATATTGGAACGGCTTTCATCTGAGAGGAGATCAATGCCACCATATGCCCAAAGGTCCCCTCTTCCACCAGCCGTACAGCCGCAGCACCAAATCGCAGGGCGAGCAACCGATCGAAGGTAGTGGGAGAGCCACCTCTTTGCAGATGTCCGAGAACCAGGGACCTGGTATCTTTATCGGTTCGACTCCGGATTTCAGAGGCCACCCACTCCCCGACGCCACCAAGCACGACTTCTTCTCGTCCCAACTCACCCTCACCCTTGCTGATAACCTCACCACCCTCAGCTTTGGCTCCCTCGGCAACCACGACGATTGAATAATCTTTATCCCGAAGCTCATTATCAGAAATCTTCTCACACACCTTTTCAATATCAAACGGTATTTCCGGCATCAGGATAACGTCTGCTCCACCTGAAATTCCTGAGTAAAGGGCGATCCAGCCAGAATCTCTGCCCATCACCTCAACAACCATGACTCGGTCATGGGACTTTGCGGTTGAATGAAGTTTATCAAGCGCATTTGTGGCCGTTGCAACAGCCGTATCAAAACCGAAGGTTCGATCGGTTATCTCCAGGTCGTTGTCGATGGTTTTCGGCACACCGATCACCTGCATGCCAAGCAGGGAAAATCGATGGGCAATCTCAAGGCTCCCATCTCCACCAATGGCGATATGACAATCGAAACCCATCCGTTTGTAATTCTTCATGATCTTTTCAGATATATCGACGACCTGTATCTCACCTGCGAGATTTTTAACCGGTTTGGAAAAAGGGTTCCCTTTATTCGTTGTACCAAGGATGGTTCCGCCTTGGGCATAGATTTCCTCAACATCACGGGGGGTAAGGCGAATCATTTCATCGATATCCAAAAAGCCACCGTATCCGCTTTTGCTCCCATACACTTCCCAGCCCCGCCGATAGCAGGCATGAACCACCGCATAGATCACGGCATTAAGACCAGGGGCATCACCCCCACCTGTAGAAATCGCCACTTTTTTCATCGTCCGACCCTCATATATTGTTCACAAATTGTTCCGGTGGTATCTTTAAGTCGATCCACTATAAAATATTGTCACTGATATCGCCAGAGCTACCCACCTGATCTGTTTTTCACTATTTATTAGAATAATCAACGCAATAATGCTTGCCTGGATCATTACACTTTTATCACTGTACCGGGCTCTTCGAGGCCCTCCTCTTGAAATATTTGTTTAATTGACTTATTAAACAGCGAGGCTTATTCTATCGAATAGGATAATGTGTTGAATCATGAATGAGCGTTACCATAACACATGATGATATATTTATTAATATAAACCGAAGGAGGAATGCATGTCTTTAACCGTAACTGATCTGGCTGTGACCAAACTGAAGGAATATCTCAGCCAAAATAACATTTCATCAGCGTTGAGAGTTGCGCTGATGCAGGGCGGCTGAGCTGGCCCATCTCTGGGACTGGCTCTGGATGAGCCAAAAGAAAACGACAAAGTATATGACCAGGATGACCTCACCTTTTTGGTAGAGGAAAGCCTTCTTGATACCTGTGGTACCATTAATGTTGAATATGTAGACGCAGGACCGAGATCAGGATTTGGCATAACTTCTGCAAATCCAGTTGGTGGCGGCGGATGTTCATCCGGCTCCTGCAGCAGCGGGGATTGCGGCTAATTAACAGAACCGCACCTCATCTTACCGGGTAGACCAGGCGCTGGCTTACCCGGTTTTTTTGTGTCAAAAACTTGACACCCTTCCTCTCTCCCCTTACCTTCTTGTCATATCGTTCGTTTATTTTTTTCTTTTAGAATAATTGACATAGAGAGGTAGTAATGCAGTTCGATAAGTTCACCCTAAAGTCACAGGAAGCTGTGCAAACAGCACAGCAACTTGCAGCAGCCGCTGGTCACCAGGAAATCGCACCGCCGCATCTTGCCAAAGCGATCCTTGAGCAACCTGAAGGGATCGTTGTGCCTGTCTTGCAGAAAATGGGCAACGACCCCTCGCGACTTCTTGCTGCTATCAATGCAATGATCGCTGAGACTCCCCAGGTTTCAGGAAGCGGGGCAGGACAGAGTTATGCCTCAAAAGAACTCACCGCCACCCTTGACGAGGCATTCAAAATCGCCAGCAACATGCAGGATGAATATGTCAGTCAGGAACACCTCTTTCTGGCGATGACCAGAAATGTGTCGGGCGCTCTTGGCCGAAAATTAGCCGAATCCGGAGTCAGCGAGGCCGAATTTCTCAAGGCTCTAACCACGGTCAGGGGTAATCAGCGAGTTACAGATCCTTACCCGGAAGAAAAATATCAGGCCCTGGAAAAATATGGCAGAAACCTCACGGACATTGCCAAAAACGGCAAACTGGACCCGGTTATCGGCCGGGACGAGGAAATCCGCAGGATTATCCAGGTGCTCTCCCGGAGAACGAAAAACAACCCGGTACTCATTGGTGAACCCGGGGTTGGTAAAACCGCAATCGTCGAAGGACTGGCGCAACGAATTGTCAATGGAGATATTCCTGCAACGCTCCAGGGGAAACAGGTCGTTACCCTGGACCTTGGTGCACTCGTTGCTGGTGCCAAATATCGTGGAGAATTTGAGGATAGACTCAAAGCGGTACTCAAAGAAGTTGAATCCCGCAGCGGTGAAATCGTACTTTTCATCGATGAAATACATACCCTGGTTGGAGCCGGTGCTGCCGAGGGCTCAATGGACGCGTCGAACATGCTCAAACCGGCACTTGCCCGCGGTGAACTCCATTGCGTTGGTGCAACTACACTGGATGAATATCGTAAACATATTGAAAAAGACAGTGCCCTTGAGAGACGCTTCCAACCGGTCGTAGTACAAGAACCGAGCGAAGAGGATTCAATCGCTATTCTTCGGGGTATCAAAGAGAAATACGAGGTACATCATGGGGTAAGGATACAAGACGCGGCCACGGTTGCTGCGGTCATGCTGTCAAACCGCTATATAACCGATCGTTTTCTCCCTGACAAAGCAATCGACCTGATCGATGAAGCTGCCTCCCGATTGAGAATTGAGATCGACTCAATGCCGACGGAAATCGACAAACTTGATCGGCAAAGAATCAAGCTTGAGATTGAACAGGAGGCACTGAAAAAAGAAAAAGACAAAACTTCGAAAGAGCGGCTTTCTGATCTTCAGAAAAAACTCGCAGACCTCAATGATGAGCTCAACTCGATGAAGGCACAATGGACGCTTGAACGAGATATCATTCAAAAAATTCGAGATATCAAAGAGGATATAGAAAAAGCTCAGATCGATGCGCAACAAGCTGAACGGGCCGGTGATTTGAGCAAAGTTGCTGAACTGCGATATGGCACTCTGGTGGCTTTCGAGAAGGCGCTTATTGAGGAGAACGAAAAGCTTCATGAGGTGCAGCAAAACCATCAGATGCTCAAAGAGGAAGTGAGTGCAGAGGATATCGCCAATGTTGTTGCCCGCTGGACCTCCATTCCCGTTGATCGCCTCCTGGAAGGAGAAAAGGAGAAACTGCTTCTTGCCGAAGATGTTTTAAGAAAACGAGTCATCGGCCAAGACGAGGCTATTGTTTCCGTGGCAAACGCGGTCAGAAGAGCTCGGGCTGGCCTGCAGGACCCCGACCGTCCACTGGGTTCCTTTATTTTTCTTGGTCCGACCGGTGTCGGCAAGACAGAATTAGCCAGAACCCTTGCAGATTTTCTGTTTGACAGTGAGCAAGCCATGATCCGGATCGACATGTCCGAGTTCATGGAAAAACATTCCGTCGCCCGGCTTATTGGCGCCCCTCCGGGATATGTCGGATATGATGAAGGTGGATATCTGACCGAAGCTGTGCGTCGCAGACCGTATTCGGTAATCCTGCTTGATGAAATCGAAAAGGCCCACCCCGATGTCTTCAATGTACTCCTCCAGGTACTGGATGATGGCAGAATGACAGACGGCAAGGGAAGAACCGTTGATTTCAAGAACACGATCATGATCATGACCTCAAACCTGGGCAGCGATGTCATCATGAAACTGGCGGAAAACCGCTCAGATGATGCGGAGATGAAAAGTCAGCTCGAAGATATTTTGAGGAACCATTTCAAACCTGAATTTCTCAATCGCGTCGATGAATCGATTGTCTTCAAGACCCTTTCATTTGATGAAATGATTTCGATTGTTGATATTCAGCTCAAGAGACTTGCCAAGCGACTCGCAGACAAAGATCTCATCGTCAGGTTCAGCCAGAATGCGAAAAAGTATCTGGTAAAAATTGGCTACAACCCGCTTTTTGGCGCCCGGCCACTCAAGCGCGCGATCCAGAAATCAGTTGAGAACCCGCTTGCGGTAGAAATACTGGAAGGCAAATTCCACGAATCGGAAGTCATTCTGGTAGATGCGGACGAGCAGGGAATTATCTTCAACAAAGTTACTGAAGAAAAACCTGATTCCACAGCGATAGATGCCGAGATTATCGCCTGAATCAAATCGACAAATTCTTCGTAGCAGAAAAAGGTAAAGCGGAATTCCCCTTTACCTTTTTCTGCAGATATGGTTGCATTGTCGCGTTTAAAAACAATGAGCACCATGCGGAGAAATTCATGAATAAAGCCGATTGCCAGATCATCATGTCCCATATGATGCTGCCCAACAACGCGAACCCCAATGGTAACGTACACGGGGGAGACATCATGAAACTGATAGATGATGCCGCAGGGGTGGTCGCCATGAAACACGCCCGTAGCACGGTCGTTACAGCATCAATTGACCGGCTCGACTTTCACCGCCCGGTATTCATCGGTAACCTCCTGGTTTTGAAGGCATCCCTGAATGCCACGGGCAGAACCTCAATGGAAATCGGCGTACGGGTAGAAGCTGAAGACTTAAAGAAAGGCAGTGTCAACCATATTGCCTCTGCCTACCTTACTTTTGTGGCGCTGGACGAAGACGGCAAACCGACTCAGGTTCCTTCCTACCAGCCTCAAAGTGAAGATGATCAGAGAAGGCACCGGGAAGCAGCTGAGAGAAAACGCTGTTATTATAAATCATAACAAACCACTCCCCACGATCATGACGACAACTGTTGACGAATTGACCATCAATTACGAAGAAGACGGCATCCTGCTGGTGAAAGAACTGGACAAAGTAATTCTCTCCAAAGGCGCCTGGGCAACAATCATGTTTAGGTACCAGAATTACAGCAAGGCTAATGGAGAGTACAGCAAAGATATGTACACCATCAGAAGGTACCAGAAGCGCCAGGGCAACTATATCCCGAAAGCCAAATTCAATATCTCAAGCGCTGATCAGGCCAAGAAAATAATCGATGCATTGCAGGAGTGGATCAGCTGATTTCAACTAATCTTCTGATTCTCTTTTTTTCTTCTAAAAACCTATTGACAAGGCCCTGGTAATCAAGTAGTTTGCCGCGGTCCTTTTGAGGCGGGTTTCGCACCTGCTTTTAGG
>QZLB01000203.1 GCA_004796425.1 Desulfobulbaceae bacterium
GTCGTATGTCTCGTTCAAATGGTAGTCTTCCCTGTTTTGCTTTTTGGTTCTGAACCAATCCGTTTCGGTGTCTCTCTTGGAGTAACCGGCAGCTATAAATTGACCTCATCAAAACAGCGTGATGCTTATTTGCTTTTCGAGGAAGAGGTAAATGAGAAAGGGGGAATTTTAGGAAGACCGGTAAAATTTGTCATTTTAGACAATGAGTCAAAGGTAGAACGTGCCGTTGAACAATACGAAACGCTCATTGTAAAGGATAAGGTCGATTTTGTTATTGGCCCGTACACAAGTACGCTCACGTTGGCGATCTCAAAAGTTGTAGAAAAATACGGTTACCCTACCCTGGCTGCAGGGGCAGCGTCGGACAAAATATGGCAGCAAGGGTATGAGAATATCTTTGGTATGTGGACTCCGGCAAGCCGTTATTCGCTTGGCTTTCTCAAGATGATTACCTACAACAAACTCGATAATCTAGTAATTGTGACACCTGATGATCCGTTCGGGTACAGTATTGCCGAAGGGGCAAAAAAATGGGCAAATGCTCTCAGGCTTAACGTTTTAGATTTCATCACTTTTAAATATGGCACCAAAGACCTGAGCGATATAGCCAAGAGAGTACGTTCGAGCCAACCTGAGGTAGTAATCTGCACCGGTCATTACTATGTTGGTGAAGCAATGAGGAAGGCCTTCGATCACATCGATTGGGAACCCCGAGTATTTTTCGCCACCGTATCACCTACCTACCAGAAGTATTATGATGATTTTGGTGAAAAGGTTGAACTCGATTTTTCATCTTCAATCTGGGAGCCACACCCTAAATTGAATTACCCCGGTTCATTCGAGTTTGCTAAACGATATAAAGAAAGATACGGTAACCCTCCCACCTATCATGCCGCTTCAGCTTATGCCGCAGGAGAGGTAATGAAAAAAGCGATCGAAACTGCCGGCAGTCTTGATCGTGACAAAGTCCGCGAAGTCTTGCAAAACCTGAATACGTTAACCCTACTCGGCAGATATGCTGTGGATAAAACCGGGGTCCAGATCAAGAGATTTCCTTTAGTGGTGCAATGGCAGCAAGGGAA
Source organism: Desulfobulbaceae bacterium (assembly GCA_004796425.1). Classification (GTDB taxonomy): domain Bacteria; phylum Desulfobacterota; class Desulfobulbia; order Desulfobulbales; family Desulfocapsaceae; genus MADRE3. The sequence goes on from QZLB01000203.1 coordinate 1,083, forward strand.
AAAAGAAATTGTCTGGCCAAAAGAGCTCCAAACCGCACCATATAAGTTCAAAGAGCTGGAATGAAGAAGAACTCCTTACAACTCACAACCAAAGGTCTGTTACTCATTGGCGTGATCGTGACAGTGCTCAGTGGTAGTGTTTTTTATATGTTGCAAGCTGAAGTGAAAGCATTTCGAAACGATGAGATAGCGAAACACATGAGTTGGATGGGCAACAGTGTGACTTATTTTTGCAGTACAGCCCATGATCAATTGGCAAGAGTAGGGAGCGGCGATGATCGCGTCGAACTGTTACTGAAACAAACCGAGACACTCCAGTTGATAGAGGATTTCGCCAGAAATAATGAATTTAAAATTATCGTCTTTGACACCTCGATACAAGAACCCTATCTACTCCTCTCCACCATTATAGAAACCGGTATCGATGAAACCAGAGTGTTGAATGTTCCGATGCATGTGTTAACGGCTTTCAGCAATGAGGATCATCACTACTCGCTTCTGCTCATCCCCTTCGAATCCTGGTCCTGGAAAATCGCATTATTAAAGGATGAAGGCTCATACGAGAAGCTGCAATCCAGGCTTACCCTTCTATATGCTTCTTTTGGCACGCTCATCGTGGTGGCCGGCCTGTTTATCCTGCTCTTTTTAAACCAGAGAGCAAGAGCAGAACATGCACTAAAAAGAAGTGAGTTGGATTTGAAATCAACCCTGGATTCATTACATGAAGGCATCATCACAGTAGATGAGCATGGCTCCATCTCACGAGTAAATCCCGCAGCCTTATCTATCATGGAGTGTGAGTCGCAAGATGATCTGCTTGGCTTTCAAGTTGAGAAACTTTTTGAGATCCTTCCTTTGGAAGTTGATGATAAAAACGATTTCATGCAACTCGTAGCTAATGGGAAAAAAAATGAAAATCAATTAGTTGCCGGGGATTTTCAGTTAAAACAAATGACTGGAAAACGGAAAATCGTATCGGTTCGGATGGTTCAGAAACATGGGTATGGGAGCGGGAATGAATCGATCATCAGTTTTATCGACATCACTGAGCGAAAACATATTGAAGCACAACTTCAGCAGGTAAGAAAGATGGAGTCAATCGGTCAGCTTGCCGGTGGAATCGCGCACGATTTTAATAATATGCTCGCGGGTATTTTAGGCATGAGTGAGCTTCTGGCGATCAAACTGAAAGATAATGAACCGCTGATGAAATATGTACGGGTAATCACTGAATCCACCCAGCGAGCATCTGAGTTGACCGGAAAGCTACTGGCATTTTCAAGAAAAGGGAAATTGATCACCAAAGTTATCGACATCCATACGATCGTGGTCGATGTGATTACAATTCTTGAAAGGAGTATCGACCGAAAAATCAAGCTCACCATCGAATCTGAACCAGGAAAGGCTTTTGTTTCGGGTGACCCCGGACAATTGCAGAATGCCCTTTTAAATCTTGCCATCAACGCGCGAGACTCAATGCCAAAGGGCGGAAACCTCACGATCAAGGTTACCAGCCTGAACCTTACAGCTGAATCAACTTTAGCGTTGAATTCCGGGCTGAAAAGTGGGCCCTTCATCCGGATCGATGTGGAAGATACCGGACATGGTATACCTGCTGAGGTGATACCGAAAATTTTCGAACCTTTTTTTACTACCAAAGATACAGGAAAAGGAACGGGACTCGGATTGGCTGCGGTCTATGGTACGGTCGAGGAGCATCTCGGAACGGTAACGGTGGAGAGCATTGAGGATGTTTACACCACGTTTTCAATTTATTTACCTGCGACAACGGGAGAGGAGCCAAAGAAGCAGGAAAACGGGATCGTAGACCAAAAACCCGGTATGAAGAGGAAAATCCTTTTAGTGGATGATGAAGAATCGGTAAGGGATATGGCAGGTGCAATGCTTGAAGAGTTGGACTTTGAGGTTGTTCTTGCAGGAAATGGGCTTGAGGCAATAAAAAACCTCCAGAAGAATACAGCCGAAATCAACTATGTCATTCTCGATTCTGTAATGCCCGAAATGAATGGCGCTGAA
>QZLB01000292.1 GCA_004796425.1 Desulfobulbaceae bacterium
CGCGCCATTCCGAAAAAACACGGGTTCAGTTATCCGATGTTCATGTGGCTGTTCAACCTTGACAGGATCGCTGAGCTTCCTGACATCAGACCCTGGTTCTCCAAAACCAGCTGGTCATTGAGTCAATACCACCGGAGTGATTATTTCGGCAATGTTGATGAGCCTCTTGCCGAAAGTGTCAGGCAGGAGATGCAGCGCCAAACCGGGCGACAAGTCGAGGGTGATGTCTATGGCCTGCTCAACCTCAGAACGGTGGGACTCTATTTCAGCCCGGTAAATTTTTATTTTGGCTGTGCTCATAGTGGTGCGGTGAGTCACTTTCTTGCAGAAGTCTCAAATATTCCGTGGAACGAGCGACATCTCTACACCCATCATTTTTCTGAAGGTTCACGTTTTTCACACCCCAAGCAATTTCATGTCTCACCGTTCAACGATGAACACCAGCATTACCAGTGGACAATTGAGCTGATGGATGAAACCTTTGCGATCACCATTGCAATAGAAGATGAGCGAGGAGATGTTTTCAAAGCTGAACTTCAGTTAACCAGACACGCACTCGATAGAAAAACCATTCGCCGCCAACTGATCAGACGTCCCGTAATGACGGCATCTATTGTCACATCGATCTACTGGCAGGCACTCAAACTCTATCTCAAAGGGGTACCATACGTCCCTTACCAGAAGAAGGAGCCATCATGAATAGTATTGCAACTTCCACCCAACAAAGAGAAACAGAGTCTGTTGCGATCAGTGCGCGCATCGCAAAACAGATTTTACATAAAATACTCAGCCACCTTCAGGATGGTCAACTGACCATCATCGATAACCAAGGACGGGAAGTTTTTGGCTCCCAGGGTCAGCTCAGTGCTACCATTACCGTCAATAACTATCAAGCATACCGCCGCATCCTCTTTGAAGGTTCAATCGGGGCGGGCGAAAGTTATATGGATGGACAATGGAGTGTCGATAATCTCACCAACCTGGTTCGACTGATGGTTGTGAACAGTGCGATGCTGGACCGGATTGATGATGGCATGGCGCTGGTAAAATATCCATTTCAGAGAATTCGACACCTGTTAAGAAGAAACTCCATTACCGGGTCAAAACGAAATATCATGGCCCATTACGATCTGGGAAATGAGCTCTACAAATCATTTCTCGACCCATCAATGATGTATTCGTCAGCCATTTATCCAAGTGAAACGAGTAGTCTGGAAGAAGCATCAGAATATAAACTTGAGACGATCTGCAAAAAACTGCAGCTCAAACCAACCGACCGGATCGTAGAAATAGGCAGTGGTTGGGGTGGTTTCGCCATCTATGCAGCTCAGCGTTACGGCTGCCATGTCACCACAACGACAATCTCCGAAGAGCAGTTCCAGGAGGCCAGCCAGCGGATAAAGGCTCATGGTCTTACGGATCGTATTACCCTGCTGAAAGAGGACTACCGGAGACTTAAAGGAAGCTTCGACAAGCTGGTCAGTATCGAGATGATTGAAGCTGTCGGAGAACAATATCTCCCGCGCTTCTTTAAAACCTGCTCAGATCTCTTAAAGAAGGACGGGGTGATGTTGTTACAAGGTATTACCATTGCTGACCAGCGGATGAAATCCTATGCCAGAAATGTTGATTTTATTCAGCGTCACATTTTCCCTGGTGGGTTTCTTCCATCGAACAGCAAGATGCTTGATATCATGCGCGATAAAACGGACCTGGTGGTGAGATCAATAGAAGATTTCGGGTTTGACTATGCCCGCACCCTGATGGATTGGCGCCAGCGTTTTCTGCAGCGCTTTTCTGAAATCCAGAAATTCGGCTTCGATGAGCGCTTTAAACGACTCTGGGAATTCTATCTCAGTTACTGCGAGGGGGGATTTCTTGAGCGATCAATCAGTGTGGTTCATATCACCGCTACCAAACCGGACAACCGTCTGGATCTGAAAGAGCGTGCGCTTGTCAGACCCTGATTACCGCACATCAGCAGGTCAATAATCCCTGTGGATGCGCCACACAACGCTGCTCATCAGTACATATTACACAACCTTTAATGGGACAATGGTGTAGGCAGCACTGTTTCAAAGCTGGCATTTTCTGTGACCAATGCATAGAGTTGAGGAGCATCTGAACGCGTGCTCTGGGAACCCTTGGCAGAGCTATGAGGTCTCTTTTCCTGTTAGACCGCTCAACAGAAAGAGTGCTTACGATTCAACCATAAGGAGAGAGTGGCATGTTTATTGATTTGCTGAGAAGTCGTCGATCAATTCGGCAATTTGAAAATCGACCGGTAGAACAGGAGAAGGTGGATCTCCTCATTGAAGCGGCCCTGCGCTCACCCTCTTCACGGGGACTGGACCCGTGGGAATTCATCGTCGTCACTGATACAGATATAGTTCGCCAGCTTTCTGAGGCCAAGGCGCACGGTTCGAAATTCATGAAGAATGCGACGCTTGCCTTTGTGGTTCTCGCCGATCCGGAACGAAGTGATGTCTGGGTGGAAGACACCTCAATTGCGTCAATCATCCTTCACCTGGCCGCTCATGATCTGGACCTTGGCAGTTGCTGGGTACAAATACGGAACCGCACACATGATTCTGGTGAGCCTTCCGAAGATTATATTAAAAAACTTCTTGATATCAAGGCGGGTATGGTTGTTGAAGCGGTAATTGCAATTGGTTACCCGGCTGAGCAGAAAGCGGGGCATGACCGGAGCAGTCTACTGGATGCGAAAGTATTTCGTGAACGGTATGGGAAGAAATAAGGGTATGAAGGCTGTTACTGCTTGTGCATATCTGAAATAATTTCTGAAACTCCCTTCTTCTTTTTCTCAAAGATACGCGAAAGCTCATCTGCGGTGGGAGGGAGTTCACCCTCATTGTGATAGATCTCTAGCAGTTCGTTATAATATTTATAGAAAAACATGAAGAGATCCTGACTGCAGTCCTCAGTAAACTGATTGGTGATCACCTTCTTCAGTTTCCCGTCCTTGTCCATTACCATTTTGGTGATCTGGTATGGTTCAATGGCTTTCTGGTAAAGTTTGGTAATATGCTCGACATCATGGGTTCCTTGGAGATCAAAAAACTCTTCCTGGAAAATCGATATCGTTGAGTAGGCAAAACGGGTAATTTTATTCTGATCAAATACTTTTTCTGCTTTTGACACTGCACTTTCGAAAAAACCACGTGCCGTGGTGCTATCCCTGGTGATTTGCTCCCGAAGTTCGGCAACACGTTTGGTGATAATCTGCTCAATGTCACGTTCCCGATCCCTGAGCGATTGCTCCTTTTTTTCCAGGTCACGAACTCGTTTGAGCAATGATGTGTCAAAATTTTTAAAGGCAAGCTTGATAATTGACGTATCGAAATAGCGCTCGAGCTCCGAGCTTATTTTGGCAATTTCTTGAATTTCAACAGCCTGTTCAACTTCCAGTTCCGCAATAAATTCTCCATCCAGATGATCCGCAACATCTGAAACCCGGTCCCGGTCTTTGATCAGAGCCTGAGCAGCCTGTTTGGCTGCGGCGGTAACGTTATAGGCAACCATCCCGACAATTTTCCGGATACGATCATTCTCAACGGATAAGTATTTACTTACCGTTTCAGCCCCGGGGAGCGTTTTCAGGTTTTCTATTGCCATCTGTTCAGTATCAATAGAGGTAGATGATTCTTAACTGTTACCTGTCCGTTCCCGGACCGATCCTGATCTTCAATATCGCTATTATACACCATCAGTCAGATCTCTGTAAGTAAATAACTCTGACCCACTTTTGATAATCTTTCTAATAAGTTCAGACCATGGGTCACGAGCCGAGGATAACGCACGCAGCCCGGCAGGAAGTGTGATACCATTTCAGCAGCCCGTTTAACCCCGGTTTTCCTTACGTCCCGACATGATCGCTGGAGCACATCACGCATATCTAGAACAAGATAGTCGCCATGCTGACCGAAGAGATGTTTAACTACTTTGAATTCTGTTACCCCAATACCGCATTAAAGAGGCCTTTGGACTGATGAATTGGTACGGGCAGCAAAGAGAGGTGTATAGCGGTAAACCCATCGGTGCCATTTGTCATAAATGATGGATGCTGGTATCCGCCGGAATTCTGAAAAATCGGAATACGATTTCTTTTTTGCCATTATAGACGACATGGTAAATGGAGGTACGAGCTTGCAGGATGAAGTCGTCGTGGTCGACGGCAACCTGATTAACAGCAGCCCCCTGCCACCTGCTGTTTTTCATACCCGCCTTGATCCAGGCCATGAGCGATGAAAGCCCAGAACAATTGGGAGAAGTCATTGCCATCTCACTCGGTTCTCATTGCCTTGCCTGCTGTTCTTTTCTACAATATGGTTGACATCTTTTCATTGTTGTGAGAATAACAGGGGGACTGATACAAAGACTTCCCTTCTCCCTGTACGAACGCTCCTTCAAACGCTGCTCACGTATCACGATTGGAAGTCTTTTAAAGAAGTTACACCTCATCCGGAGTATGGATAAAATGGCAGATTGTGGTTTTATTCATCCCGTCTTCACGGGGCTCTTTTTTTCCGATCAGACCGCAGATGGTGTTGCGGCCTATGCTGGTATGACAACGATATATTCTCCTTTTACTCAGCGCACCAGCGTTTCTCAGGTAACCCAAAAACGATCAATTGATACAGAATCTTATTGTACGCAATCTCATATTCAAGACGTTAACGCAGAGCTGTTTAACTTAAACTAACCAGGAGGAAGAGCGCTATGACAGCAGAACTCATTAGCGGCACAGAGATCAGCAAAGCAATTCTTGAAGAAATCAAGGTAGAAGTTTCTGAAATGAAGGAAAAAACAGGGAAAGTTCCCGGACTGGTCACCATTCTGGTGGGTGAAAATCCTGCCTCTGTCAGTTATGTAACGTTAAAGGTCAAGACGGCGCTCAATCTTGGCTTTAAAGAAGTACAGGACAACCAGCCGGAAGACATTTCAGAGGCTGATTTGCTTGCCTTGATTGATAAATATAATAATGATCCGGAAATCAACGGTATCCTGGTGCAGCTTCCCCTGCCAAAACACATCGATGACAAGAAAGTGTTGAATGCCATTGACCCGGACAAGGATGTAGATGCATTTCATCCGGTAAATGTTGGTCGACTGATGATCGGTGGAGATGAAGTAAGGTTTTTACCATGCACCCCTGCCGGTATCCAGGAGTTAATCATCAGATCAGGGACTGAAACTTCTGGTGCGGAAGTGGTTGTTGTCGGTCGTTCAAATATCGTTGGTAAACCCATAGCGATGATGATGGCGCAAAAAGGTACCGGTGCCAACAGCACGGTTACTATCGTCCATACCCGGACCAAGGATCTCGCCTACCATTGTAAACGAGCAGACATCCTGATCGTGGCGGCGGGTGTACCAAACCTGGTTAAACCTGAGTGGATCAAGCCGGGCTCAACGGTTATTGACGTCGGTGTGAATCGGGTCGGTAAAAATGAAAAAACCGGGAAAGCAATCCTGCGTGGTGATGTCGATTTTGACAAAGCGAAAGAAATTGCCGGCAAAATCACCCCGGTACCGGGCGGTGTCGGCCCCATGACCATTTGCATGCTGATGAGAAACACCCTTCGATCCGCGCAACGGGCCCAATAAAATATCTGCCTGCCATAACATCCCTCCCGAATCAGACACTGCAGATTCGGGAGGATTTTCTAGAAATAGGGGTCAACCCGAACCTCGGCACCCTCCAACCCTTCAACCGTACTGATCAGTTTGCCAATTCTCTCGTGGATGTAATCACTCTGATCTTCAGGGGCTTTCACGTTAATATGGGCATAGCCTTTCTCCACTGACACACCTGCCCGAGGAAAATCGAAGAGTGACGCTCTGATCGCAGCGGCCAACGCCAGGTCGGTAATCATGGCGAGTGATTCCTGGGTAGGCTGAAAACAATCCAGACTGACCGCTTTAGTAATCAGATCAGCAGCATCCTCGACACTCATGGTGGAGAGGTTAATCACCAGATCATACAGGGCGGGATCAACAATATCGATACCATACAAAATCATGGCCCATTTCTGACGCTCTTCATCGTCATGCTTGAGTTGTACTCTGGCCTGATCCAGCGGAATATTCTCCCGATGTGCCTCAGCGCGCACCCGCTCTTCGAAATCGGCAATAATTCTGACCTTGAGCAGATGCGAGACTCTGTATGAAAAAAATTGCCCGGCAATCCCGTGATACACCTGGCTATCTCTTTTCAGTCGACTCAGAATCGCTGAAGAGATGAAGTTTATGTAACGCTCCCGCCCAAAAGAGTAGCGCTCAAGTATCTGGACGGCGTGCTGAATATTGCGGATAAGTTTCAGCTCCGGAATGTCGAACTCTTCACTTTCGGCCAGCAGGGAATCTCTCGATACACATTCGTAACTGAGCTTCTCTGCAACCCGTTTGGCAACATCCCTACCCCTGAAATAACTCCCTCTTGAAATACAGATTATTGACATATCGTTCCCCCGGTTGCCTGAATAGTTGATAGAACTTCAGGTTGTTGCGTCCGTATCATTAATCGCACTGAGGATACTTATCACCACCCCACCAATTGAGCGTGGACGAAAGAATTTTCTTTAAATTGATCCGATGGTGCATATAATTATAAGGTATTTAAACATTTCATCAACATCAGTGTATCACGATAAAATGACAAAGTGCAGAAACCACCCAGACCGGGAAGCACGGTATCAATGCAGTAAATATGGCTATTATCTTTGTGATAACTGCTTGAATTGCAATGACCCTGAGCTCTATTGCAAGTTTCGCAGCAGTTGTGTAATCAGTTATTTAGACAAGGAATCCACCACATCCCAGCGAAAGAGTGAGACGGTGGATCAAACCATTATTGAGAGTGGAGGACAGCAATGAGCGACCAACATTGCCCTGGATTTGAGAGCAACAAATCTCTGAGTGAAGTCGTGCTCAGATGCCCTGACTGCGGAATGGAACAGGAAGTATTCTCTGACGAATTGGATAAGAAAATCAAGTGTAGTGGGTGCGGCACACTCCTTGATCCCGCCCAATGCAAAATCGACTGATTGTTGGGGAGCGGATAACCGCTCCCCAAACTCATTTAATCGATCGTTTCCATATCTCTGCCACAACAAAGAGGAACAGGTTCGCCTGACTTTACATTCATATACTTATTGCAGATTTCGCAATAGTAGGTCGCATCAGCGGCCGCAGATTTTTCATTGGAAAAGGTTGTCATGCCGCCCTGAACTCCCTCTATATGGAAGCGAGCCAGCGCGTCAGTACCAGGAATGAATTGTCCCATTGGAACGATCTTTTTATTGTTGCCATGACAATCGACAACAACCTTCCATAACAGATCAAGAGAAGCGGTTTCCTGCTCATTTTCAGGTGTAACTTCAAGAACGTTTCTGTCTACAGAAATTTTCATGAGGGAGCTCCTTGTAAAATTAAAAGAAACAGTTAACGAACAACAAGACTGTTATTACGCCCGGATCGTCATGTTCCGGGGTCAAACTTCTGCACGCTTTAATGGTGATGATGGTGGTGATGATGGTGATGCCCACCTTCTTTTTTGCCACCGGCTAACGCTAATGTCTCCATCAGTGTCTTGCTCACACCATTCATCTGGTCAATCGCCGCCTCCAACGATTCGGTGATCTCACGATGACCTTCAGTCTTCATAATCTCAAGCCATTTATTAAATTCTTCACTATGACCGTTATTATGCTCAATCCAGTGCTGCAGCAGCACCCTGAGTTTTTCTTTATTCTCCATCAATGCCTCGCTTTATCTTCGTAGTATAAGCATATTTTTCGCGAGTGGGTCCTCTTTCTCATCTATGCTGGGTGAGCAGGACCCGTCCGGCAACAAAATCAATGGATCTGACAACCGAATCGGGAACTTCCCGCGCACCTTCAAACAATGTGGCGATTTCAACACTACTCTCTTTTACCTGGAGGGTGGTAACTTCGTCAGCAAACAACTCCTCCTGCCCATCCTTCTCGATAAATACTTTTATTTGACACATAGGGGACTCTTTTACTGAGGTTATTGAGCAGCCAGGTCCTGTTTTCCAGACACTAACCGCCTCGCGTACAAGACAGCAGCGGCAGGAGCAAGATAGAACATTTGCCCGACTGCTGAATGTTTAAATAAATGGTATCGAATCGTAACGTATCGCTGATTCTCAGACAACTCTTTTTTCTCTCATCTCCCAACAGCGTGATCCCTGGTGCTTCACACTACCAACAGATTAATTTTCTTTGGGTTTCAACCAGTTCACCAACAACTTCTGCTTTAGTAATCAGCCTCTGAGCACGCTGGCAAAGGGCTCGGGATAGTTTTATTTATGTCTCAGATTCCCCCCATAACCAGGGTTTAATTCGCGGGTAAAAAGATCATTTCTTCGACCAACCGTCATGGATCAATAATGTTGATCAAATATATCAAATAAATGGTGGGCGCATACAGCCAAAACAGGATTGAAAAGCAATCATAAAACGAGTACGTTCGAATAGTTGTCTTTTTGAGATTTTGGACATGAAGAGCAGTCTGCCCATGAGAGTTTTTTTATCCTGACGGGCGCCCCATGACATATCCCGGCATCAGTCAGGAGACTCTGTTTTTATAAATAGATGGTTTCTGGAACCTGGAGGTCAACATGTTTAAAATTGTTAGACGCGAAGAAATGGCTGAAGGCACGGTTATCCTCAATGAAATTGAGGCACCTGCCATTGCCAAAAAAGCCCTGCCCGGTCAATTTGTTATCCTTAAAGCAGGTGAAGACGGAGAACGAATTCCGCTCACCATGGCCTATACCGACAAGGACAACGGTACGATCACCATCATCTATATGGTCGTTGGTAAATCAACCGAGTTATTCAAAGAATTACAAGTCGGCGATTCCTTCACGGATGTGATTGGCCCACTGGGCAAAGCCACCCACCTCGAAAAGCTTGGCAAAGTAATCTGTGTTGGCGGTGGAACCGGTGTTGCCGTGCTCCATCCTATTACCCGTGCGATGAAAGAGATCGGCAACGATGTTACCTGTATTATCGGAGCTCGGACCAAAGATCTTTTAATCCTCGAAGAACAGATGACAGAGGCATCCCATGATCTGAGAGTCTGTACCGATGACGGTTCCTATGGACATCATGGGTTCGTAACAGATGTGATGAAAGAGGTCCTTGAACAGGGTGATGTGAAGCAGGTTGTCGCCATTGGCCCGGTGCCGATGATGAAAGCGGTCAGCAATATCACCAAAGAATTCAATGTTCCCACCCTGGTAAGTCTGAACCCGATCATGGTAGACGGCACTGGTATGTGTGGCGGCTGCCGTGTTTCCGTCGCCGGTGAAACCAAATTCGCCTGCGTTGACGGACCTGAGTTTGACGGTCATCAGGTAGATTATGACGAATTGATGCTCAGACTTCAGGCCTATCTGGAAGATGAGAAGAAGTGTCATAACGATTATTGCACCATTCGTGACGCACAATAACCCTCGCAGTCATAATCGATAAGCAAACGACTCACCGATCCGTGCTGTGATCGGCTATCTACCTATGGAGGAAGAGATGGCGGAAAAAGCAAAGAAGAACCCTCGCGTTGCAATGCCCGAGCAGGACCCTCAAGTAAGAGCTCGCAATTTTCTTGAAGTACCAACCGGTTACACACCGAAGATGGCACAGGAAGAAGCCGCACGATGTTTGCAATGTAAAAAACCGGCCTGCGTTGCCGGCTGCCCGGTTGAGGTAGATATCCCCGGCTTCATCGATCTGATTTCCCAGGGAGATATCACCGCAGCCATTCGAAACCTGTGGACTAAAAACGCTCTGCCCGCCGTCTGTGGTCGGGTTTGTCCTCAGGAAATCCAGTGTGAAGGCAAATGTATCGTGGGTAAGAAAGGTGAGCCGGTTGCCATTGGTAACCTGGAGCGATTCTGTGCCGACTATGAGCGGGAAAATGGTACGGGGGAACTGCCGCCAAAAGCTGAAGCAACGGGTAAAAAAGTAGCAGTTGTCGGATCGGGACCTTCCGGTCTTACAGTTGCCGGCGACCTGATCCTTAAAGGACATGACGTGACGATTCTCGAGGCATTCCATAAGCCGGGCGGTGTTCTGGTCTATGGGATTCCTGAATTTCGTTTGCCGAAAGATATCGTCGCCCAGGAAGTCAACTTCCTCGAAAGACTCGGAGTCAAATTAGAGTGTAATGCAGTGGTGGGCCGAACCGTCTCCCTGGATGAGCTCTTTGAAGAGGGTTACGATGCCATTTATGTTGGCGTAGGCGCCGGACTCCCGAGGTTCATGAATCTTCCTGGAGAAAATCTTGTTGGTATCCTCTCGGCAAACGAATACCTGACCAGGGCCAACTTGATGAAAGCATATAAGTTTCCAGAAGTAGACACTCCGATCCCCATGGGCAAAAATGTTGTGGTACTCGGGGCTGGCAACGTGGCAATGGATGCTGCCAGAACTGCCATGCGATTGGGTGCTGAGAACGTCAGAGTCGTCTACCGGAGGTCTCGGGAAGAAATGCCCGCCCGTCAGGCCGAAATTCACCATGCCGAAGAAGAAGGCATCGAGATGTATCTGCTGACCAATCCGACCCAGTACCTTGGCAACGAGAAAGGTCGGCTTACCGGTATGGAATGCTTGAAAATGGAGTTGGGTGAGCCAGATGACTCAGGCCGCAGGCGCCCAGTACCGATTGAAGGCTCCGAATTTCATCTTGAATGCGATCTCTGTATCGTGGCGGTGGGTTCAGGAGCGAATCCGCTGCTTACCAGTGAGACCCCGGACATGAAATTGAATCAATGGGGTTATGTAATGACTGAGGAACATTCTGGCAAGACAACTAAAAAAGGTGTCTGGGCCGGTGGCGACATCGTAACCGGTGCAGCCACCGTAATTCTGGCCATGGGTGCCGGCCGGGAGGCGGCCAATTCTATCCACGATTACCTGACCCTTGGCTGGTAGTCTAGTTTACCCTTGAAAGATGACAATCCCGAATATAATGGTAGATGAGGAGGGAATATAATGGAAGAACGCCTGCAGGAAATACTTGCTCCATACAAAGGGAAAAGCGACGCCTTGATTCCGGTACTCCAGGAGGTGCAGGCTGAGCTTGGATACCTCCCCGAGGAAGCTATGATGGCAATTGCCAAAACAACCGGAGTGCCTGAAAGTCACGTATATGGTGTTGCAACCTTTTACGCACAATTTTACTTCACCAGGCGTGGCAAGAATCAAACTAAGGTCTGCACCGGTACCGCCTGCCATGTGAAAGGGGCCGCGCGGGTCATTGAAGCTTTTGAAAGAGAATTGGGTATCGATTGTGGTTGCACCTCGGAGGATTTTGAACACACGCTGGAAACGGTTGCCTGCGTTGGCTCGTGCGCACTTGCTCCGGTCGTCGTTGTAAACGAAGAGGTCCACGGACAATTCCAATCCAGTTCAATCGGCAAGGTTATCGAAGATCTCAAGGAGTAAGGAGGCTGACATATGTTGCAAAGGATAAATTCACCATCTGAGATGGTCGAAATGAGAGACTTTTGTAAGGCAGCCTTCGCCCGACAAAAGGTGCGATTTCTGGTCTGTGCAGGAACCGGTTGTATCGCTGGTGGCTCAATGGAGGTTTATGAAGAACTCAAACGTCACATCGCTGAAAGAGGTGAAGATGTCGATGTTGAACTGCTTTTTGAAGGTAAGGATAGTGAAGCGGGTGCTTCCATCAGCGGTTGCCACGGATTCTGCCAGATGGGTCCACTGGTGCGAGTTGAGCCCAAATCCACCTTTTATACCAAAGTGAAGGTAAAAGATGTTCCCGACATTATAACCACGACCCTCGATGAGGACAGTGTTGTTGAGCGCCTCTTGTTCAAGAATCCAGACGGCTCGCACGCGGTTGCTGAACACGATGTACCATTTTATAATCGCCAGACCCGGATAGTTCTGGCCGGTTGCGGCACCATCGATCCGGAAGATATAAGGAATTATTTCGCCGTTGATGGATATACGGCGCTAGCCCAGATTTTTGCAGACCATTCACCTGAAGAGGTCATCGATATTGTTACCCAATCCGGCCTCAGGGGTAGGGGCGGCGGTGGTTTCCCCGCGGGCCGCAAGTGGAAGGCGGGTTATGATGCCAAGGCCACACCCAAATATGTTGTGTGCAACGGTGATGAGGGAGACCCCGGAGCTTTCATGGATCGTTCGGTCCTCGAAGGTAATCCCCAGGCGGTACTCGAAGGCATGACCATTGCCGCCTATTCCATTGGGGCACGGTATGGCGTCATCTATGTTCGGGCTGAATATCCACTGGCTGTTGTACGACTGCAGAAAGCAATCGCCCAGGCGAAAGAGTTTGGCGTACTCGGTGAAAACATCATGGGTACCGGATTCGATTTTGATATCGATATTTTCCAGGGAGCTGGCGCCTTTGTTTGCGGTGAATCAACGGCATTGACCCTCTCCATTGAAGGAAAACGCGGTATGCCGCGCGTTGCACCGCGACCAAGGACCACCGAAGTTGGCCTCTATGATAAACCAACCCTGTTAAACAACGTCAAGACATTCGCCTACGTTCCTGACATTATCAGAAAGAGTGCTGATTGGTTTAAAGCAATCGGTACCGAGAGCAGTTCCGGTACAGCGGTTTTCGCGCTTACCGGTCATATAAAGAACAGCGGCCTGATCGAAGTTCCGATGGGAATCAAACTTCGAGAAATCATTTTTGACATTGGCGGTGGTATTCCAAAAGGTGGCAAGTTCAAAGCGGTGCAGACCGGCGGTCCCTCAGGTGGCTGCCTGCCGGAATCGCTTTTGGACACCCCCATTGATTATGATTCGCTGGATGAGGCAGGATCCATCATGGGGTCTGGCGGTATGGTAATCATGAATGAGCGAACCTGCATGGTGGACGTTGCCCGCTACTTTCTCCAGTTTACCGAGGAAGAATCGTGCGGCCAATGTGTACCCTGCAGACTGGGCACCAAGCAGCTGCTTGAGATCCTCAATGATATCTGTCGCGGCAGAGGGAAAAAGGAAGATTTGGACCTGCTGGTGGAGCTGAGTCATTCAGTCCATGGTGGTTCTGTTTGCGGTCTTGGCCAGACGGCAGCAAACCCGGTTCTAACGACCCTGCGCTACTTTAAAGCAGAATACGAGGCTCATATTTATGATAAATGCTGCCCTGCCGGGGTTTGTAAAGAACTCATCTCATTTGTCATAGACGAAGAGAAATGCAAAGGCTGCATGTTGTGCGCCAAAAATTGCCCGGTTGACGCCATTTCAGGTGAGAAAAAGCAGGTTCACACTATCGATCAGTCACTCTGTATTCAGTGCGGGGTTTGTTTTGATAAATGCCCGAATAAATTCAGTGCGGTCGAATGTGTATCACCAAAGATTCCGGTAACACCCAAAGAAAAGATGGAGGTGTCTTAAATGAGTGAAGTCACCATCACCATAGATGGGCTGGAAATCAAGGCACGGGAAGGAACGACAGTCCTGCAGGCCGCTCAGGAAAACGGCTTGTACATTCCTAATCTCTGCAACCATCCAGACCTTGACCCTGCAGGTCTCTGCAGGGTATGCGTTGTCAAAATGGATGACTGGAAGATTGCTATCTCCTGCAAACTTCCCGTCAAGGATGGCATGGTCATCAGTACCGAGGATCCGGAAGTCCAGCAGATCAGGAAAAACACCGTTGAACTGCTGGTTGCCAATCACCCGATGACCTGCCTGACCTGCGAGAGAGACTCCACATGCGAGCTGCAGAAAGTTGCCCATTATGTGGGGATCAAGCCGGACGACATTAAACGATACCGTCGGTCGGTCCGCTCAATCCCGATGGACACTTCAAATCCATTTTTTGATATGGATCACTCCAAGTGTATCCTCTGTGGAATTTGTGTCCGCACCTGTGATGAATTACAAAATATCAACGCGATAAATTATGCGCAACGCGGTGTTGCAAGTCTGATATCGACCCTCGGAAATAAACCCATCGCTGAGTCCCGGTGTGAGTCCTGTGGAGAGTGTGTCGTCAGATGTCCGGTTGCTGCACTCTCGCCCAAGAACACCATGGAACCGATGAGGCAGGTAAAAAGCATCTGCACCTATTGTGGTGTTGGCTGTGGTGTTATGCTTGGGGTGCGCGGTGATCAGATCGTCAGCGTAGAAGGTGATTACGACAATCCGGTCAACCAGGGAAGTCTCTGTGTCAAGGGGCGCTATGGATACAAATTCATTAATCACCCTGAACGGCTGAAGACACCCCTGGTAAGAAAAAATGGTGAACTGGTTGAAGCCACCTGGGATGAGGCACTTGACCAGATAGAGGCAAAATTTTCTAAACACAAAGGGGAAAAATTTGCCGCCCTTGCCTCCGCTCGAATCACCAATGAGGATAATTATCTGATTCAGAAATTTACTCGAGCGGTGATGGGTACCAACAACATTGATCATTGCGCCCGTCTCTGACACTCTCCCACCGTGGCCGGTCTGGCCACTGCCCTGGGAAGCGGCGCAATGACTAATTCCATCCACGAGATCAGTGGTGCAAAAACTATTCTCGCCATCGGCACAAACACGACCCAGGCCCATCCGGTCCTGGCACTTCAGGTTAAAAAGGCTGCCAGAAACGGGGCCAACCTGATCGTGGCAAACCCGAAAGAGATAGACCTGTGCCGTCATGCAACTATCCATATCCAGCAACGACCAGGTACTGATGTTCCGCTGCTTATGGGTATGATTCGCACGATCATTGATGAGGGACTGGCTGACCAAAACTTCATCAAGGAGCGTTGTGAGGATTTCGATCAGTTCAAAGCTTCCTTACAGGATTTTGATCTGGATCACGTCTCCGAGATCACTACGGTACCCAAAGAGCTCATCGTTGAAGCGGCCCGCCTCTACGCGACCAGTGGTCCAGCCGCAATCCTCTATTGCATGGGGATTACCCAACATTGCCATGGGACCGACAATGTCTGGGCTATCAGCAACCTGGCCCTGATCACTGGCAACCTTGGTAAACCTTCAGCAGGGGTCAACCCGCTCAGGGGCCAGAATAACGTTCAGGGATCCTGCGATATGGGTGCGCTACCCGACGTTTATCCGGGTTACCAGAAGGTCCATCTGCCCGAGAACCAACAGAAATTTGAAAAAGCTTGGGGTGCAAAACTGTCGACAGAACCCGGTCTCACCCATTCTGAAATCTTTGATGATGCCTATCATGGCAAGATCAAATCGCTGTATCTGATAGGAGAAAATCCGGTTCTCAGCGAAGCGAATGCCAATCATGCTATCGAGGCAATGGAGAAACTCGAGTTCCTCGTCGTCCAGGATATTTTCCTGACTGAAACGGCGGCCATGGCTGATGTCGTATTACCGGCTGCGTCCTTCGCTGAGAAGAACGGGACATTTTCCAATACTGAACGGCGAATTCAGCGAATCAGACAGGCCATCGCGCCGGTCGGAGAAACCAAACCCGATTGGCAGATTGTCTGTGCGATCGCCAAGAAAATGGGTGCCAGCGGTTTTGAGTTCTCATCTCCTGAGGAAATCATGCAGGAAATCGCCTCGGTGACTCCGAGCTATGGAGGAATCAGTTACGATCGCATTGAATCGGTCGGGATCCAGTGGCCATGTCCGAACCAGGACCACCCCGGTACACCAATCCTTCATACAGAGAAGTTTGGTACGCCAAGCGGCAAGGCAAAACTGATTCCGCTGTCCTTCAGGGATGCGGCTGAACTGCCTGATGATGATTATCCGTTGATGCTGACTACGGATCGGAGTCTGTTCCACTACCATACCGGCAGTATGACCAGAAGAGTGGACGGACTTGAACAACTCGACAGTGAAGAGCTGTTAAAGATCAATCCGCAGGATGCCCGGGAACTCGGTCTTGAAGATCAGGAGATGGTAAAGATCTCTTCACGCAGGGGCGAGACGACGGTTAAGACCAAGTTGACCGGAATTTGTCCTCCTGGTCTTGTGTCAATGACCTTCCATTTCGCCGAGAGTCCGACCAACGTGCTGACAAACGCGGCACTCGACCCGGTAGCCAAGATACCCGAGACCAAAGTGTGCGCCGTCCGGGTAGAAAAGATAGTGGCGTGATAACGAAAAAGGGCGACTTCGATAGAAGTCGCCCTTTTTACTCCCTCTCCCTGAATAAACTACGTTACAGCGCTCTCAATCAACTGCGGGACGCGGATAAAGCCCGGAACGCTCAACCATCTCCGGTACCTTCTCCTCCCACTCAATGGCCATTATGTGAAAACCGGCCACCCCTTTTACTTCCTTCAGCCGTTGAATCGTCTCAACTGCGATGGTAATGCCTTCTTCGGATTGCTTGTTTTTCTCGACTCCCTTCAACCGCTCTATCAGCTCCTCAGGCACATCCATACCCGGAACATTTTTTGAGAGATAACGGGCCATACCAACGGAACGCATCGGAGTAATACCGGCCAGGATATAAACCTGCTCATCCAGGCCGCGATCACGCACCCCTTCCATCCACTTTTCGAATTTGTCCACGTTATAAATACACTGGGTCTGTATAAATTCAGCACCGCAGGCTACCTTTTTCGCCAAACGCGGAACTCGAATTTTAAACGGGTCGCCAAAAGGGTTTGCTGCCGCACCGACAAACATATCAGGTGGCACTTTTATCTCGTCACCACTTAAAAATTTCCCTTCATCCCGCATATGCCTCACGGTCTGTACCAATTGCATGGAATCAAGATCAAACACATTCTGGGCTTGCGGATTATCACCAAAACTCTGGTGATCACCTGAGAGGCATAAGATATTGTGAATACCAAAAGAGGCAGCCCCGAGGATATCGCTCTGCAGGGCAATTCGGTTTCGGTCGCGGACCACCATCTGAAGAACCGGATCGATACCCTGCTGCTTCAGGTGAATACATGCGGCAAGGCTGCAGAGCCGGGTAACCGAAGTCTGGTTATCCGTGATATTTACTGAATCAACATAATCCTTGATCAAATTGCCTTTTTCGATGATATGTGCCGGGTCACTTGAACGGGGAGGACCGCACTCACTGGTCACCGCCTGGTGTCCGTTTTTCAGTACCTTTTCGAGTCTGCTTTTGGTTATCAGTTCAGTCATTAGAAGTCCTCCAGTTTAAATGACCGCGGACCGCCCGCCCGGTCTTTCGACCAGTCTTTCAGAGGCTGCACTTTTTCATAATCATCGATTTTGCCGAGTGCCTCCAGCCGATCAACGACCAGCTGCCAGGCACAATCAAGATCTTTGGAAATTTCGCATTTGCCATCCGAAGATCCTCCACAGGGGCCGTTAAACAGCCGCTTACAGCACCGGCTTACCGGGCAGACCCCACCGGTAACCCCAAGTACACAGTCGCCGCACGCCTGACACTTCTCTGTGTAATGCCCACTTTCGATGACATCACCTAAGAAGGTTGTATTTAAGGCCGGATAAATGGGCGTTTTCTTATATTTTTCGGCCATGAACTGAACACCGATCCCGCAGGCCAGGCTGAGTACCGCCTCGGATTTGACAAGCAAATCTTCGGTGGAGGTAAAAAATTCATGTTCGCATTGCCGTTCAATACCGCTGTCCACGATTTCGATGTCAACACCATCCTGGGTGGCTCTCATTCTCAGTTGCGAGGCAAGAATCCCCGCCTCCTTGTTGCCACCCTGGTGGCAGACGGCCACACAGGTATTACAGCCAAAGACGGTAAGCTGTTTATGATCTTTGACCATCTCCCATATTTCTTCAAACGGCTTCTGTTCCCCTACTATCATAAGTTTCTTGGCTCCTTCAGCTAAATTGCCCGAGACTTACCACACAACTATGCCGGTTGTGTGTCCCGTTGACCTGCATTTTTTTTCTTCAAGGCCAACCAGATGGGTGATGGCCCAAGCGCGATAATCTTTTCGGTAAACTCCGTACAAATCTCCGCCCATCGTGGCCCCTGGGCTGCTGATAGATTATAAAAATCTACCCGCTCAGGATCCACGCCAACGGTGGTTAAAAGTTTTTTTACTTTTTGTACACGTTTGGTTGCGTTGGTATTTCCTTCCAGGAAATGGCATTGACCCTGGAGTCAGCCTGCCACAAACACCCCGTCTATTCCCCTTTCAAATGCCCTCATGATATAGACCTGATCGAGCTTGCCTGTGCAGGGTAGCCTGATCACCTTGACATTTGGCGGATATGAGAGCCTCATCACTCCGGCAAGATCAGCCGCAGCAAACGCGCAGTAATGACAGGCAAAGGCGATAATGTTTGCTTTCCAGTCTGGAGGAATCTCCGTCGGTTTGGTTTCAGGGCTTTCTACCGCCCCTTTTTCTTCTTCACCGGCTGCCATATAAACCTTCCTTTTATGTAATAGTTAATCGATTTCTGTCACTGAATCGATCATAGCCTCTATCTGGTCATCCCTGAAGAAATTCACCTGGAATGCTTTTGCCGGACAGACACCTGCACAGATGCCACATCCGGTACATTTCACTTCATTATGACTGACCATGCCATCTTCATCGATAAATGGTGAATCAAATGGGCAGGCCCTGAAACAGGCCAGGCAGGACATACAAATTTGCCTGTTGTGCTTCGAGATAACACCGGAGACCGTCAGGCTGTCATGGGACAGCAGTGCACCGGCGCGGCCGGCCGCCGCCAGTGACTGACTTATTGTTTCTTCCAGGTTCTTGGGGGCATGGCCAAGACCGGCCAGGAAAAAGCCCTCACTGGGAAAATCGACCGGTCTGAGTTTGACATGTGCTTCGAGAAAATACTCATCCACATTGCAGGTGAGCTTGTACTTCTTGGCAAATTCCGTAGCATCTTCCTGGGGTCTGAGTCCGGTTGACAGCACCACATAGTCAGCATCGATCTCAATTTCCGTACCCAGAACTTTGCCGTCCAGTGTGACCGTACAGCCCTGCTCATCATTTGGCACAACCACAGGTTTCTGATCCGGTGTAAAGAGGAAGAACAGCACGCCAAGATCCCGCGCCTGTTTATAATAGTCTTCCTTCAAACCATAGGCGCGCATATCACGGTACAGTACAATCACCTGGGTCTGGGGAGATTGTTTTTTGATAGCGATACTGTTTTTCAAGGCATCCTGGCAACACACCCGTGAACAATAATTAGCCGGTTCCTCACGAGACCCGACGCATTGGATCATCACATAGGTATGATCTTTGTCGGGTGGATTTTCTGCAAGCATCTCCTCAAGCTGGCGGTGGGTAATAACCGAGTCCGATTCATTAAAACTGTATTCAGTCGGCTGATACTCACTACCGCCGGTGGCAATGACAATGGCACCGTGTTCAATACGCTCTTCGTTGGAGAGCGTCGTGGTAAAATTTCCGACAAAACCGTCGGTACTCTCAACGGTTGTTTCCAGGTGAACCTCAATTTGCTCAGATGCTTCAACCTTTGCTTTCACCTCACCTAAATACTGCTGGACATCATCTCCTTCCAGGTTGTGTCTGATCTGGTTGAGCAGACCGCCGAGTTTTGGTGTACGCTCAACCAGATGTACACCATACCCCTGCTCTGCCAGCGACAGCGCAGCGGTCATTCCGGCGATACCGCCACCAACAATCAGGGCCGCACCATTCACACCAACTGAATTCTGGGTTACCGGATCGAGCAGCCTGGTTTTTGCCACGTTCATATTGACAATTTCAATTGCCTTCTGCGTGGCAACCTCTTTATCCTCTTTATGGCACCAGGAACACTGCTCACGAATATCGGCAAGCTCAAAAAGGAACTTATTCAGTCCCACTTCTCTTATGGTATCCTGAAACAGCGGTGAGTGGGTTCGCGGTGTACAAGAGGCGATAACCACCCGATTCAACCCCTTATCTTTTACCAACTCCCGTATCTTCTGCTGACCATCCGGTGCACAGGCATAAATAATCGTCTCGGAGTGTGCCACCCCCGGTTGCTCAGCCGCAACTTCAGCAACCTTTTCCACATCAACAGTGCCGGCAATATTCACCCCGCAATGACAGACAATCACCCCAACCTTGGGTTCTTCTCCGTCAATATCACGTTCCGGGGGTAACACGACTTCCTCTATTTCCTTGCCGCGACTCTCGCCGAGCAGCGACATGGCCCGGGCGGAAGCACCACTACCTTGAATCACGGTTTCAGGGATATCTTTTGGTCCCTGATAGATTCCGGCCACATATACACCTGGACGGGAGGTCTCCACCGGTTTGAGCTTTGAGGTTTTGGCAAAGCCATAGTCATCGGTTTCAATACCGAAAGTCTGGGCAAAGGCTGCAGCTTGTTCGCGGGGCTCAAATCCAATCGAGAGGATCACCATATCAAAGGTTTCTTGGATCCGTTTGCCGTCCTCATCTATGTAATGAATAATCGGGCTGAGTGTTTCCGGCTCTTCAATGATCTGCGATACCATGGCCCGGCGATAGGTCACCCCGCTATCATTTTTTGCCTTATCAATATATTTATCAAAGTCTTTACCAAATGCCCGGAGGTCCATATAGAAGATGGTTGCCTCCACTTCCGGATCATGTTCCTTGGCAATAATTGATTGTTTGGCTGCATACATACAGCAGACGGATGAGCACCAGGGGTTGGCGTTGTGTTCATTCCGCGACCCAACACACTGGATCCAGGCCAGTCGCTTCGGGTGTGCTTTGTCCGTCGGCCGCTCCACCTCGCCACCACAGGGACCCGAGGCTGATAGCAACCGCTCAAATTGGAGCGCGGTCACCACATTTTCAATCCTGCCGTAGCCAAAATCCTGGTTTATTGACGGATCGTAGGTCTTTGCACCGGGAGTCAAAATAATGGAACCGACCGTCAGTTCGTATTCCTTGTCAGTATCATCAAAATTGATCGCAACCGCATCGCAGACTTTTTCACACTTTTTACAGACGTTCTTGGTAAGGTAGAGACAATGCTCGGGATCAATGGCCCGGGTATTGGGGACCGCCTGTGGAAACAGGGCATAGATTGCTCTTCTCTTATCGAGCCCCAGATTGAAAACGTTGGTCACCCGGCTCGGGCATTTTTCCTCGCACGCTCCACATCCGGTGCAGCGGTCCGGGTCAACATACCGGGCCTTTTCCTTGAGCGTAACCGTGAAATTACCGGCCTCGCCCTCAACAGAGGTAACGGAAGCCATGGTGTACATTCGGATATTGGGGTGACGACTGGATTCAACCATACGCGGCGAAATCATACACATCGCACAATCGCCGGTCGGAAATGTCTTATCGAGACGGGACATCGTGCCGCCAATTGACGGTTCATCATTGATCATGTGAACCAGAAGACCGCTGTTGGCTAGATCAAGGGCAGATTGCATCCCCCCAATGCCTGAACCAACAACCAGAACTGAACCTGCTTTTTCCTGTCCGGGAGCACTTCTCGTCAAAACAACCTCCTTCGGATCAGTCCCTGCTTACTTGCGTAACCGGGCTACTCATAAAACTTCCAGCAATAAGCCGGGGTCCTGATCGGATAAATTCGAGTAGACAATCCTTGGGTCTGCACAGTACAGCGGCTATCATTATCATGGATATTACAGAGTATGACAATCTCTTTTTTGCCAAACCCCAGACTCGCCCCCTATCTTCGATGCTAGAGCCCAGTATTATTAGTAATTTCCATTTCATATCAATTTTACTTGGGTCAAAACACATTAATCCTGAAACTGGTCAATTATCCACTCCAGACATTATTTCAGGCCGATCAATACGTTTCTTCCTACCCATTTCTGCAGATGATTTCGCCATGTTTTATGATCACTGCGGAGTGAAAATATATCGATGACATTTTTATCGAGTCGGGTAAAACAGCAAAAGAGTGCATTCAGGCCTGATAGAGTGTGTCCCAACCATGCTCATTTCCGGAAAAAAGATTCCGTGCACCACAAAACCCGGATAAATTTTTGAGAAGGAAGCATTCACCTATGGAATTAATCGAAGGAGCGAAACGATATCAAAAAGTAAGCTACCCGCTCCGTTATGGTATATATAGTGAATTAACCACGCGCGATTATGTGTTCCATTTCAACCTCAACCATGAGATTATTCGGATGTGGGGTAGAGGCCAAAATTGGCCGCATCGATTGGAATGGCTCAAGAGAACGATAACAGACACCTGGGTTTATTACTCTACTGGTGGGTACACTGGTGTATTTGAGACAATTGGGGAGCATTACCTGCCCAACTTCCCTTACCCGACCAACAACCAACTCGGCGGCACCCCCTTTGCCGAGGGGTCGGTAAAAAAGGCCATCGAGCATTGGTACCCCTATGTCAACGCACTTCAGAACGATTTGACAGCTCATCCTGAAGGTATCAGCTCTTTCTCCGGCTATAAACCGATTTTACCCCCCGCTGTTCTAAAGAATAAAGGCAGACAGCTTCGTAAAATCCTCACCGGACATATCTCGGTACTACCCCCGGATACCCGTCATGTCGATTATAACGTGATCCCGCTCATTGTGGCAGATGGCTGCCGCCATAAATGTGGCTTCTGCAAGGTAAAAAATCAGAAAGGTTATCGACCACGGAGCCGGAAAAATATCGAGGAACAATTGCGCAATCTTCACGTTTTTTTTGATAACGACCTGATTAATCAGAATGCACTGTTCCTGGGAGAGCATGATGCCCTCGGCATCGCTCCAGAAGATTTGCTCTGGGCGATTGATCAATCTGTTGAGCGGCTGGCACTCAACGAGTCATATATGCAGGGAACCTTCATCTTTCTTTTCGGTTCGGTCTACTCTTTCCTCAACTGCCCGGACCAACTCTTTGACAACCTTCAAGACCGACCAGTCACTACCTACATAAATATCGGTCTTGAGTCAGCATCGCAGGCAACCCTTGATCAGCTTCAGAAACCACTCAAAGTTCATGAGGTTTTGGCAGCGTTTGACAAGGCCCGGTTCATTAACCAGAACTACCCTGATATTGAAATCAGCCTGAATTTTGTGTTTGATGAATCACTGCCGAAAGAACATTTTGTCAGCCTTGAACAATTAACCAGCGAGCGGGTGGAAAAAGTAAGCGACAAAGGATCGATCTATCTTTCCCCCCTGCGCTTTGACGAGCCGTCCCGGTCCAGGCTTTTTTATTTTTATCAATTAAAGCGAAGGAGCAGACTCCCGCTGTTTCTTTATACGATCCAGAAACTATAACCACCACAAGCAATGATGAGTAACGGAGAAGATATCAGATCACAGACCCTGCAGAACCGGGATCTACTATCCCCTTCTCAACTGCAACAAAAGAGTGAAATCATTTCTCAGCGGTTGCACCAGGAAATTATTTCACAGAATTTTTCAACGATATTTATTTATGTCAATTTTCGTTCTGAAGTGATCACCATCCCGACCATCGATTTGCTCATCTCTGAGGGACGCCAGGTGTGTGTCCCGCTCACCCGGGTCACAGAAAAACGACTCGATATCATAGAAATCAGGGACCATCAATCAGAGCTCCAGCCTGGCTATTGTAACATTCCTGAACCACTGGAATCCCTTGTTGCGGAGAGGCTCATCAATCCAGAATCACTTGATTTGATTGTGTTGCCCGGTTCTGTATTTGACCAACGTGGGGGGCGTTATGGCTATGGTGGTGGATATTATGATCGATTACTGTCGACTATTCCCCAGACCACACGGATTGCTCTGGCCTTCGATCTGCAGATTGTTCCTGAATTGAAGCTGAAAACGCACGATGAAATCATGGACCTGATCATCACCGAGAAAAGTACAATCGAGGCTCCTGGCAGAGCGCTATAGAGCTGATTTCAATAGCTCCTCACTAAACGCTTTTTATTCAAAAAGTCGACTGGTTTGACTTTCTATTTCAGCACGACTGGATTTTTGTTTCACCCTTATTGATATCAAATCATTTACTCCCCTAGAAAGACTGAAATGATTTCGATTAAACCGAACTTTAACAATTAATTTCAAAAGCATAGACCGCACCCAAAAAATCATTCTGCATGGTCTGATTGCTCATCTGAACATCGTGTCGACATTTTGTCTTTTCCAAGACAATTGACATTTATTCCTGCCACCTGTAGAGTCGAATCTATTCTGTCAGTGATTTCTTATGGTAGCGGTCACAATGTCTGAAGCAAGATATTTGGACTTTGATAAAACCACAAATTCACAGGGATTCCCTTGACATTTAGATCTGACAAGAAACGGTTCATACCAGCGATTGTCAAGCAGCTTTTTTGCTTTTATCCTTTTCTCCCCACACCCCCTTATAGTGCCGTTCTATTCCAGCCAGCAGTTGTTGCCAACCATGTCACTGGCAACGACAAACCAGAATGTTCCTGGTTTCAGAATATTCATAGTCCGCAAGACCTCGGTGTAAACCTCGATACATATCAGCGTTTTCGACCAGAAAAAAATCTCATTCCCTGTTTGAAAATGCTGTCGAAACGTTTATTTGACTGGTCCACTTTTAAGACGAAAGAATTCGGCTACAGGTGTAAATCGTTATGAAACTCATTCTTGCGCTTGCTTTCATCATTTTTCTTGTCGGCCTGGTGATCCGCGGTAAGTCCTGGTTTTCAGGAGGAGTCGGATCTCAAACCATTGACACCTCAATCATCCAGAGATTTTCTCTGGCCTTAAAGTCGGTGTTCGGGACACTGTTCAGTTCCAAGGTGATTAACGCCCTCACTACTTTTCTCACCGACATTGTGCTCCAGAAACGGTTGTTCCAGAAATCCATTGGACGCTGGACCGCTCATATGCTCATCTTTACCGGCTTTTTACTGCTACTGGTTACCCATGGCCTTGGAGAGGGAGTAAGTAATGCTCTATTCAGCGATTATTATGCAACGCTGCAGCCTTATCTCTCACTCAGAAACGTGTTTGCGTTAATGGTACTGGTTGGGCTTGGAATCGCTATCTACCGGCGGGTGAGTGACAAGCCAAAACGAGTGCAAAGTTATACCAGCGACTGGCTTGCTATTGGTTTTGTTGGCGCCATTATTATCACCGGTATATTGCTCGAAAGCTCCAAGATATCATCATATTCCTACTACCAGGGAATGGTGGAGGAGTATGGCGATGTTTCAGACGAACAGGAAGCACTGGCCCTGGAGACTTACTGGGCTAGCGAACATGGATTGATCTCTGAGAATGTAACCAAACCGTATAATCAAGAACTTGTTGAAGAAGGAAGAGCAGTAAGTGAGAACAGTTGTATCGAATGCCATTCTCCAACCAGCGGTGCTTTCGTCAGTTTTTCTCTGGCTAAAGTGATTGGCCCGCTGGTCTCCAAAGGCGATAAATTTTTATATGTGGTCCACCTCCTTACCTGCTTTGGCTTTTTAGCCTGGCTCCCGTTTAGTAAAATGTTTCACATCGTTTCCGTACCGGTATCGCTGCTTATAAACGGGGTAAGAGGTTTCAAGCAACCGGTAGAAGCGAGTGAAGCCAGCCTGAACCGCCAAATGATTGGGCTCTCAGCCTGTACCCACTGCGGTTCATGTAGTGAGCTCTGTTCTTCCCTCATGTTCTATGAATCATTTCAGAATGATTTTATTTTACCGTCCGAGAAGGTCCAACTCCTTAAAAAGGTGGCAGAAGGAGAAACAATTCCAACAGACACCAAAGAGCACCTTCAGAAAGGGCTCTACATTTGTACCAGTTGTGATCGGTGCTCAACCATCTGTCCATCAGGAATCAACCTCAGGGAACTCTTTATTACCGCCCGCTACAGCCTGCTTGCAGAAGGCAAACCTGAAACCGCGCTGCTTAGCCATTTCTCTTTTCCACTGGCCCTTGCCCAGAACTTTGTTGATGACCATCTCAAAGCGTTGAAAAAGGTTGAAGAACAGTTTAAAAAGCTGTTCCAGAAGTTGTCCGATCTCTCCAAATTGACAATTTCAAGACCCGGAGGTCTTGATAATACCAGCTTTCAGAGCTGCTATACCTGCCAACGATGTACCAATATTTGTCCCGTCGTGCGACTCTATGATGATCCCCAGGAAACGCTTGGCATGCTTCCTCACCAGATCATTTTCAGTCTTGGTGTCGGGAAAACTGAGCTTGCGGCCGGTTCTCAAATGATCTGGAGCTGCTCAACCTGTTATCTCTGTCAAGAGCACTGTCCAAACAAGGTGGAGCTTACCGATATCTTCTATTCATTAAAAAATAGTGCGATTAAAAAGATCGATACGGGAGGTGATAAATGAAACTGGCCTTCTTCCAGGGATGCAATATCCCTATTCGCATTGAGCAGTATGCCACCTCCCTTGAGGCGGTACTGAGTAAATTTGGTGTCAGCCTTGTTGAGATTAAAGAATTTACCTGTTGTGGATACCCAATCAGAAATGTTGATGAAAAGTCATATATTCTGCCCTCGGTTAGAAATATTGCCCTGGCTGAAGCAGAAGGACTTGATATCCTGGTTGCCTGCAATTGCTGTTTTGCCAGTCTGCAGAAAGCCAAACATATGATGGAGCGACTCCCAAGCTTAAAAGCTGAAGTCAACGAAATTCTCGATAAGGAAGGATTGGTATACCACGGGACTGCCCAAATCAAACATTTTCTTACCGTTTTGCACGAAGATGTTGGAATAGAACAGATCAAGAAAGTATTGGTTAATCGCTATACCGAGCTGAACCTCTCTGTGATCCAGGGATGTCATATACTCCGTCCACGTGAAGTCACCACGTTCGATGATTCTTTTGTACCAAAGATTACCGACAACCTGGTGCAGGTAACCGGAGCACGAAGCCTCGACTGGCAAGGTAAGCTTGAATGCTGTGGAGCCGCGTTATCGGGAATAAATAACGAACTTTCTGCTGCGCTCCTCAATGAGAAAGTCGATCGCGCCATTGAGGCCGGGGCCGAATATCTGACACCGGTTTGTGCCTATTGCTATCTGCAGTTTGATACCGCCCAGGCAAATATGAGAGCGTCAGGACAACAGAGTATTCCAGTCCTGCTCTACTCACAATTGCTGGGACTTGTTTTGGGAATCGATGAAAAACAATTGGGTATCGAGCTCAACTCGACAATCAACTCCCGGCATATCAGTCACCTGAAATCCATCCTGGGCCCACCGGTGGAAGAGAAAAAGAAAAGAAAGAAGAAGGCCAAAACCACTGCCTGATCATCTTGCTTCTCATCCTGACTGCAGGATTAAAACGTGATCGAATTCCTCTTTGCTTCTTTTGTTATCCGGATAAATGCTTATACTTGGACTCGGAGGCAGTAAAAACTACGTTAATCAGAAACAGAGTCCATCAATGAGCAAAATAATAGCATTCGCAGGTAAAGGCGGCGTCGGCAAAACAACCGTCGCTTCACTGGTAATCAGACATCTTTCAAAAACAGGTAGAACACCAATTTTGGCTGTTGATGCAGACCCCAACTCAAATCTTGGGGAAACCATGGGGATCGAAGTCGAAACAACCGTCGGTGATATTCGTGAGAACTTCATGCGGGATCCTCAGGGAGTTCCCTCCGGAATGGATAAGACCATTTACCTTGAGACCCTGGTAGAGCAGGCACTGATTGAAAAACCAGCGTTTGACCTCCTGGTCATGGGTCGTCAAGAAGGCCAGGGTTGTTATTGTATGGTCAATAATATCCTGAATAATTTCACGGACCGATTGATGGTCAACTACTCATATATGGTCGTTGATAATGAGGCGGGGATGGAACATCTCAGTAGAAGAACCAGTGGACGCGTCGACATGCTCTACCTGGTCAGTGACTATTCTCTACGAGGTTTGCGTGCTTTACGGCGAATTAACGAAATGCTTGAAAGTCTGAAACTTACGGTAGAGGAGCTCGGTATTATCGTAACACGCGCTCCGGCAGAGCTCAGCGATACATTTTTACGAGAAGTCGACGAGATTGGTCTGCCGATTCTCGGCCTTATTCCAGATGACCCGGCCCTGTTGGATTTTGATATGGAAAAACGATCACTGCTCGAGTTGCCTGATGATTCACTGTCAGTCGAGGCTGTTGGAAGAATGCTGAATGAAACGTGTCCTGCCTGAATCTTAATCGATGAATTGCAATGAAACACCACGTTACCATTTTTAAAACATTCCCCTTCAAAGTCGGTCAGAAAATCAGAATAGAGAACCATCGTCGTGCAGGAGATTGGGAGGTGGAATCGATATCTGAACACACGGTTTCACTTCGGTGCCCGATCTCCGGAAAAGTATTTGAATGGAATAAATTCTGCTACCTGAGTGGTGAAGAGCAAAGTGATAGGTGGCCAACCAAGGATTAAACACCTGTCTTTGCAGTGACAACGAAACTGGTTCATGATTAGCAATCATGGATGCAAGTGCAATTGCCTGCTCATTATCTGATATGCATATTCCTGAATCAATAACCGAACGGGACGATTACCGCAGATGTGCCGAGTTTCATGGGCATACCTGCATGGGATTGACCATTGGCTATCTTGCGGCAAAAGCAGCGCTTGAACTACTCGAAGAAGCTCGGAGTGTTGATGAAGAGCTGATCTGTATTGCAGAGACAGACGCCTGCGGTTGTGATGCTATCCAAGTCCTGACCGGATGCACCTTTGGCAAAGGAAATTTCATCTATCGTAATATTGGTAAAATGGCTTTCACGTTTGCCAGCAGGTCAAGCGGTAAAGGGTTTCGACTCGTGCTGAAATCGGAGCTCCGTGACATACCGGATGAAGAACGTGATTTGCGGGAGAAGATACGCGACTCACAAGCAACAGCTGAGCAGATCAAACAATACGAAACACTTTACCAGCAAAGAAGTGCACACTGGTTTGCGCGGCCGCCTGCAGATTTTTTCACCATCACCAAAGTTACCGCACCACTTCCCCCGACTGCCCGGATTGCTCCTTCGGAGTACTGTACCAGCTGCGGTGAAGAAGTGATGGTGACTAAACTCACCACACGCGAAGAGGAAAAACTCTGCCAGGACTGTCTTCACTCCACCCCAGTTTCAGAATAGTACCTCCCGATTTGGAGTCTGCATCTCCTTCCCTCCTGTCTCACGCAAGATTATACGAGTAAGAGTGCGATTAAAACGTCGACAAATTTTGACCTCTTCTGCCAAAATCAGTACACTTGAGAGAGGATGCAACTCTAACGTTTCCAACACCCAATTAAGTGGTAGACGATGAGTGACAAACCGGATAGCAATACAGAGGCCAACCAGCAGGTTGTAGGGCTCAAGGAAGCACTCAAACAGGTTATTTACCAGAATGAGATGATGCTCAGGTGGGTAAATGGCGCTGTACTCTCTGTTGATCGCAAGGGCAATGTGCTCGATGCAAATGAGACCGCACTCCAATCACTCGGCTGGGAGCTGGCAGATCTGAAAGGAAAACAGTGCCACGAAACCATCCACCACACACTGGATGACGGTGGCGAGTACCCGTGGGATTTCTGTCCTGTTTTTGCGGCCATCGAGGACGGATCGGCCCATCACGTTGATGGTGATCTTTTCTGGCAGAAAAATGGTGCCAGTTTCATGGCCGATTATATAGTTTGCCCGATCAGAAATGAGGAGAATGAAATCACCGGAGCCACGCTTACCTTTCGCAACCTCACCGAGCAGCGGCTGCAGGAGGCCAAACAGATCCATGGTATGAAACTTGAATCGATCGGAGAGCTGGCGGCAGGGATCGCCCACGAAATCAATACCCCAATCCAGTTTATCGGCTCTAACGTTACGTTTTTAAAAGAAGCGTTCGATGATCTCCTGCAATTGACACAGAAGTATGCAGAGCTCAAGGAACAGGTTGCCGATCAGGAAGGACTCAAAGCACTCCTGGAGCAGATTGATGATCTGGAGGAAAATGCAGATCTTGAATTTCTGGTGGATGAAGCTCCACGTGCGCTTGATCAAACAGGCCAGGGAGTAGAGCGGGTTGCCAAGCTGGTGCTTGGGCTCAAAGGATTTGCCCATTCCAGTGATAACGAAAACAAAGTCCCAGCAGACATCAATGACCTCATCGAAAACACACTGGTGGTCTGCCAGAATGCCTACAAGTATGTCGCTGAGTGCGAGACTAATTTTGGTGAAATCCCCAGTGTTAAAGTGCTTCACGGTGATATTGGCCAGGTGATCCTCAACCTGGTTGTGAATGCCGCCCATGCCATTGAGAGTAAACGGGCCAATGAATCTGAAATGGGCAAAATCACCATATCAACACATACAGCTGCTGATTCGGTGGTGATTCGAATCGGAGATAATGCAGGCGGTATCCCTGAAAACATTAAGGACCGGATTTTCGACCCTTTTTTTACCACCAAGGAGGTCGGGCAAGGCAGCGGTCAAGGGCTGGCAATCTCTCGAACCATCGTGGTTGAGAAACACGGTGGTGAAATCAGTTTTGAATCAAAACCCAACGAGGGAACGATATTTGAGATCAGGTTGCCGTGCGAGTAGAAACGTGCCTTGTCTAACGCTCATTGGTTTAAACCATACTGCCTGAACCATCAGGTGAAAAGTGAGGCAGTTCAACGACGATGCTACTCCTTACCTTCCTGCCGCTGTCGAATAATCTGGATAATATCCCTGACAAAAGCGCATTCGCACTGGGCTTTGCAACGATCGAGCTGATCAATCTGACGACAATAACCAGGACAGTCCTCCTTGCCGGTATTTCTCTGTTCGTACTTAGCGCCTGAGTTTAGATCAAGAAACTCACGAGTTTGGATGGCCAGGGTAGATCCGCATCCCTCGGTCAGGTGAGTAAAATAGAAGAGACCCTCCTCCAGTTGCTCAAAATCAGCCTGGTAGCCGTTTATCTCAAGCTCCCGATCTGCGAGAAAATCTTCCCGGGTCGTCCATATTTTTTTGCACATGGTGCATTGTTTGAAGTGATCAACCATTTGCTTATATCCTGTATAATTACAGTATAAAGCATAATCACTCCATAACCCAGATCAATGCCATACGCGGATCGGTTCCCGGATACCAATGTGGGAGATAAAATTCTGCAACCCCTGCAGTGCCGGCCAGGTAATTTCCTGCCCTTTTTCAATTACCAGCGTGCCATTGCTGGCCACAATATTATCAGCTGCGATCATCCC
>QZLB01000148.1 GCA_004796425.1 Desulfobulbaceae bacterium
AAGAAAGTGGAAATACAGCCAATTACCGACCAGACCCCTGTTTACTCAATTGGTGTCGCAGCACAAATCTTAAATGTGCACCCCCGTACACTCAGAATTTACGAGGATGAGGGGCTCATTAAACCGGCGCGCAAAGGTAACCGGAGATACTTCTCACAAAATGATGTTGTATGGATCGACTGTCTCCGGAAAATGATCCACGATGAAGGCATTTCAATCCCCGGTATTAAAAAGCTGCTCAGGTACGCCCCGTGCTGGGAGATTACCGATTGCCCTAAAGAGGTCTGCGAACCGTGTACAGCAAAGGTCGACCAGGTGGTGCCAAGTAAGCTGAGGGTTGCCGGCGACAAGGTGGCAGAGCAGAAAGCCTGGGAACAGGAAGCTGCCGAACGAAAGCAAGCACTTGCTGATCAGCCGGAAACCCAACCGGCATCCAAACAGAAATTGTAGCATCCAATTCACCCGGTACAGTAAAATCGATATGGCGATTTTACTGTACGCACCGTCTCTTTGTGTTTTTCTTGTAAATTGATCAAAAACTGATCGGAAGAACTTCGTTTTTCGTATATCATCCTTACGTATAGTGAGTTCCACGTTACAACAGCCGGACAACAATGTTGGCTGGTCGTTATTGGGATACGGCAATTTTTCTGATTCAGAGGGAGAAAAAATATGGAAGAACAATCATATATTATTACCATGCTGGTCGCTAATAAAACCGGTGTTACCTCCCGGGTTACCGGGCTTTTCTCCGGTCGCGGATATAATATGGAGAGTATTTGCGGAGCCCCGACACATGATCCAGAAGTCTCTCGCATTACCATTAAAACCAAAGCGACCCCCGATCAGTTCGAGGAGATCCAGAAACAGTTGATTCGTCTCATCGATGTCATAAAACTTCGTGACATGACCATCGAGGATAAGGCGGTAAAACGGGAAATGGCCCTGATCAGTGTAGCAGTGACTCCCCAGAACCGAACCGAATTGATCCAAATTACCGAGATCTTTAACGCCAAGGTCGTCAATGCCGGCGAAGATTCTTATATCGTCGAGGTTACCGGTACGGAAGATAAGGTTGATGCAATCATCAAACTCCTGCGTCCGCTTGGTATAAAGAAGCTGACAAGATCAGGGGTTCTGGCCCTTTACCGTGAACTTGACGAGTCGCATCTAAGCGATTGAACCAGGGACCAGGCGACTGCTATGAAAGAATCACAGATTTCCCGCCGATGTAAGACGATTGTCCCCTTTTACGTAATGGATTTGCTGGCCCGGGCAAAAGCATTGGAAGCTGAAGGCCGCTCCATTATTCATATGGAGGTTGGTGAACCGGATTTTGTTACCCCACCACCCGTGATAGAGGCGGGCAAACAGGCGCTTGATTCCGGTCGTACCGGCTATACCCCCGCGACAGGCATTCCGGAACTGCGGCACGCGGTGGCCGAGTATTATCAGACACGCTACAACATTTCGGTGCCCGCCAGCCGTATTATTATTACTCCCGGAGCGTCCGGAGCGCTGCAGTTGATCCTGGCAGCGTTGATCAATCCGGGGGATGAGTTACTCCTGACCGATCCCGGTTATCCGTGTAACAAGAATTTCGTTGAGTTTTTCTCAGGTGTTCCGGTGGCCGTATCGGTCGGACCGGACAGTGAGTATCAACTGAACAGTGCAATGTTGGAACAACACTGGAGTGAGAGAACTTGTGGGGCCCTGGTTGCTACCCCATCAAATCCGACCGGAACGATCGTGCCCAAAGTGGAAATGGCAGCGATCCATGAGACGGTGACCAGGCGGGGAGGCAGCCTCATCGTTGATGAAATTTACCAGGGGTTGATCTACGATAATCCCGGTTACAGTGCGCTTGAAATCAGTGATGAAGTGATGGTCATCAACAGTTTTTCCAAGTATTTCGGGATGACTGGCTGGCGTTTGGGGTGGTTGGTGGTACCGGAGCAGTTTGTTGACAGTATCGACTGTCTGGCCCAGAATATCTTTCTTTCCTGCTCGGCACCGGCCCAGTATGCAGCACTTGCGTCATTTAGGCCTGAAAATATTGAGATTCTGGAGGCTCGCCGTCAGGAGTTCAAGGCGAGAAGGGATTTCCTGCTCCCCGCATTGCGGGAGCTTGGGTTTGATATCCCGGTATCACCGCAGGGAGCTTTTTATCTTTACGCAAACTGCGCGAACCTGACTGATGACAGCTTTGCTTTCTGTTATGAACTGCTTGAAGCTGAAGGGGTGGCGGTCACACCAGGAAAGGATTTTGGCGTGAACGAACCGGAGCATCATCTCAGGTTCGCCTATACCACGCGTATTGAAGTTATGGAAGAAGCGGTCAATCGCATCAGAAGATTTCTGTCACGGTAAGTCGACTCTTAGGTAACATAATCCCGCTTTATTGATTCATTAATTGATCAGGGCCGGTGGTAATTCTGCCCGCTCTGTATTACATATAGCTGTATCGTGGAATGAACTAAGAATTATGAATGAGGAGGAGAACAGTCATGAACAATGCCCAGATTCTGGCAAAAAGTTTTATCGACCTGGGAGTCAAGCGGATCTTCGGGTTTTCAGGTGCTACAATATTACCGGTTTTTCATGCCATTGAAGAATATGGGATTGATATCGTAGTTGGTGCTAATGAACAGTCCTGTGCGTTTGCGGCAGGAGGTTTTTCCCGAGCCAGTGAAGAGGTTGGAATTGCGGTGGTAACGTCAGGTCCGGCAATAACCAATACCCTGACTGCAGTAGCCGATGCCAATGCCGATTCTATTCCGCTGCTGGTGTTTGCCGGACAGGTGGCGCAGACCAAAATGGGAACCGATGAGTTTCAGACCATCAACGTTGAGTCAATTTTTGCCGATGCTGCGAAAAAAGTAATCCTGGTTACCGAGCATCAGAATGTTGAAGAAATCGTCAAGGATGCCTACTTCCTGGCCAAGTCAGGAAAGCCGGGTCCGGTGGTAATCGACTTCCCGTTTGATATCCAGAAGAACGAAGGCGAATACAAAGCGATTGATCCCGATCGATTCAGATACAAGTATGACGAAGAACGACACCTGGGAGAGAACCAGTGCAAGCAATTCTTTGATATGCTGCAGAAGGCCAAGCGTCCTCTGCTCTATATTGGTGGCGGGCTTAATTCGGAAGAGGGCAGCCAGATGATCCGGGCCTTTAACCGCCGCTACAAGGTACCGTCGATCTGGAGTCTGATGGGTAAAGGCATTCTCAACGAGAAAGGTGACTGGGCCCTTGGTATGCTGGGCATGTTTGGGGTTCCGGCGGCCAATATGGCAATACAGGATACGGATCTGTTTGTCGCCTTCGGAATTCGCTGGGATGACCGGGTCTCGCAGAAGGTTGGTGAAACCGGCCTTGATGCAGATATTGCCTATTTTGATATCAACCCGGAAAAAGTACAGGAAGTCAGGTTTTCAAGGAATCCAAAGTTTTCCTTTATTGGCAAGGCCGAGACAGCGCTCCAGGATCTGCTCAATTATGCGGAGACCCATGACATCCAGCTCAATATCGGCGAGTGGCAGAAACATTGCAGCGATCTGAAGAGTAGACATACCCTGAACTACAATCGCAAAACCAGCGCAATTCAGCAATCAGAGGTAATGGAGCACCTCTCCACCATGCTGACGGATCGGATCAAGGTAACCACCGGGGTTGGTAATCATCAGATGTTTGCGGCCCAGTACCTTATCACTCCGTCACCAAAATCATTTTTAACGTCAGGTGGTTACGGCACCATGGGGTTTGCCTTGCCAACCGCCATTGGAGCTCAGCTTGCCAATCCCAACCACGACATCATCGCCATCGATGGCGACGGTAGTCTGCTGATGAATCTGGGTGAGTTATTTACCGTCGGTAAGTATGAGCTGCCGGTCAAGGTACTGCTGCTCAATAATCACGGTGACTGCATGGTTCGGAACCTGCAAGACATTCTCTATGATGGCAATCATGTTGGTACCAAGAAAATTACTTCAGTCAGCTTTGCCAATGTGGCTGGAGAAATGGGCTTTAAATTCTTCAGACGGGTAGATAAACGAGAGGACTTGAAACAGAGTCTGGAGGAATTTATTGCGGCTGAAGGGCCGGCGTTTCTTGAAATTCCAACGGATGTTGATGAGGTTCTGTACCCCAGAATTCCTGCCGGGCTTGGGTACAAAGATATGATACTCGGCCCCTATATGGAAAAGAACTAGGACGTGCAGCTGCCTGGGCTGATGTTCAGTACCAGGCAGCTCTTTAACTGTCTTCCAAGAGACTCATTTTCAGTTTTCAAGCGGGTTATCCAGCTTATACCGCTCGATCTTTCTTCTCAGCGTGTCTTTTGAGATGCCAAGTTCACGACAGGTCATCATCCGCTTCCATTTGTTCCGCTCCAATGATTGCAGGATTGCCTGCTGCTCAATCTCCTCAAGGGTCATGGATTCGAGGATATTGGCTGAGGACAGGGTGGAGCTGTCCGGGCTCAGGATTGACTCAGGCAAATGTTCTTTCTGGATATAGCCTCCCGGACAGAGGATAAAAGCATATTCGATGATGTTTTCCAACTCTCTGATATTGCCAGGGAAATCGTGCTGCATGAGTAATTTCAAAACAGCGTCATGGACGCCGTTGATATCCTTCATCTTCTCGGCCCTGAATTTGTCGACAAAGTGATCAATCAATAGCGGGATATCTTCTTTTCGTTCTCGAAGTGGCGGCAGGTTGATATTGACGACATTGAGACGATAGTAGAGATCATCCCTGAACAGGCCTTCCTCCACCAACGCTTTCAGGTCTCGGTTTGTGGCGGCGATGACCCTGACGTCGACCTTGATCGATTCATTTGAGCCAAGGGGCTCATAGACCCGTTCTTCAAGTACCCGCAGGAGTTTTACCTGCAGGGAGTGGGGGATATCACCGATTTCATCAAGAAAGATGGTGCCTCCCTCTGCGGCGGCAAAACGCCCCTCGCGATCTTTTCTGGCATCGGTGAAGGCTCCCGATTTATAGCCGAACAGCTCGGATTCGAGCAGTGTTTCAGGGATTGCCCCGCAATTTACTGAAATAAAAGGTTTTTCATCACGTCCGGAGGCGTTGACGATGGCCTCGGCCAATATCCCTTTACCGGTGCCGCTTTCACCGAGGATCAAGACGGTGGAATTACTCTCAGCAATATCCGGCAAAATCTGGAAAAAACGTTGCATTACCTGACTTTTGCTGATGATTTCATCAAAGGTGTAGCGTTGCATTAACTGCTTGCGCAGGGATTCCATCATGCTCAAATCACGGAAGGTCTCCACCCCCCCAACCACATTGCCAACCAGATCAACGAGTGGTGAAGCACTGATGCTGATCGGTTTACGCTTACCATCGATATCTTCAATAGTGATTGACCGGTTTGAAACCGGTCTGCCGGTAT
Source organism: Desulfobulbaceae bacterium (assembly GCA_004796425.1). Classification (GTDB taxonomy): domain Bacteria; phylum Desulfobacterota; class Desulfobulbia; order Desulfobulbales; family Desulfocapsaceae; genus MADRE3. The sequence continues at coordinate 5,420 of QZLB01000148.1, forward strand.
AGAGTGACTCGGCAATGGCACAATTTTTTCCGCATATCGAAGAGTGGAACACATCGCTGCAATAAGAACCAATCGCGTCTTCCCGTTCCCACCCGGTAATAATCTCAGCGGCAATGTTAAACGAGGTAATCTGCCAGTTTCGGTCCACCGTGAAGACCCCATCGGCAACCGAATCGAGAATAAGGCGGTTTTGCAGGGAGGCCGTATTGTCCCTGAAAGTCTGGACACAACCTATGGGCAGGTTTTGATCATCTAACATTGGCGTGATTGAGACCAAGATCGGGATGTTAAAACCTTCGATGTCGGCAACAAAACCCTCCTGGTCAATAATCTCACATGGTTCATTCCGATTAGTGGCTAAAATGGGGCAGGCAGAAACACCATCGGCGGCAAAGAACAGCTCATCACAGGACCGACCGACCACCTCATGCTCGCGCCAGCCGGTGATCCGCTCGGCTCCATTGTTGAAAGAGGTAATTACCCCCTTATCATCAAAAGTCACAACACCGTCGGCAACCGAGTTTATGATCAGATCACTCCTGACCAACTCACTGATATCGCGGAACGTTTCAACCCCACCAATAATACGGTTCTCGCTATCGATTAACGGTGCAGCACTGATGGAAACCGGAAAAGAGCTGTTATCTTTACGGTGGAGATAGACATCTCGGTCATAGGACACATTGTGGTTGTGCATAATACAGTCCGATACCGCACATGATGCCCCACAAATATTCGATTTAAGTATTGATTTGCATGGTTTACCCAATACCTCGTCCTGGTTCCAGCCGGTTAACTTGGCTGCGGCAGCGTTGAAGGAGGTGATTTTCATCTCTGAGTCAACAGTAAATACACCCTCAGCGATAGAGTCCAAAGCAAGGGATCGTGGGGTGACCACTTCGGACCGATCGATCAGTCCAATATATGCGCCGAGGGACTGATTATCCCCGTCCGGGATGGTGACGATCCGAACCATGAGCAGATCAAGGGACTGACGATAAAAATCGGGAAGACTGAACTGCTCGTTGGTCAATTTCTGGAACGGTTGGCTCAGTCTTTGGACGAGCGGTCTGAATCGTTTGTCATCACTGATCAGTTTGAGAAGAGATGAGCCGTAGAGCGACTCATGATCTCGGCCCAGGATAATGGCCGCTCGGTGGTTGGCAGACGTAATGAATCCATTTCGGTTAATGGTGATAAACCCATTATCAGGGCCGCGGAGTCTTTTCTTTACATCAGCCATAGTGGATTCCGATAGGAGAAGTTCTACTGCCTACTATTTCATTATAAGCTTAAATAAGAGGTTACGCAATGGTTAAGTATGTTGATTGAGCGATTCGCGATAGAATCAGGAAAAAATATCTCTGGACATGGAGAAAAAGATCAGGTTTAGATAGGAAGAGGCTGAAATAACGATATATTGTATATACATTTTCATCAGTGTTGAGCGCACTGTTTCCGCAAGAGGAAGTAATGGTTCCTCCTTCAAGAACAGATCGGGATTATTTTACTGCGACTAATACCCAGAACCGATCGCTTCATGCGGTCGCCGGGGTCGAGCTGTTCCATTCCATCCAAGATCCGGTTTTGATCGTCACTCCTCAGGGGGAGATCGTTGATATCAATCGGTCAACCATTCAGGCCTCGGGCAAGAGTCGGGAAGAGATTATTGGTAGAGGGGTGTGTGAAATTATTCATGGGGGGCGGTGGCCGCATATCGAGTGTCCACTTGAGGAGTTTCTCCTTACCTGCAATGGGAAGAGTGAGGACACCAAATTGCCAGGATTGCGAGGGGAGTATCACCTGACCATCACACCGCTGGTAGATTCCCAGAACCAGGTCCAGTTGATACTCCTGCAGGCGCGTCGACTGACCGTTGAAGAATCAAGAAAAATTGATACTATACGCACGGCGCAACTGGCCGCCATTGGTGAGGTTGCCGCCGGTGTGGCCCATGAAGTGAATAATCCGATCAACGGAATCATTAACTATGCCCAGTTGCTGCTCGATGATACCGAGGAAGGCAGTTTACAGGCAGAGTTGCTTGGAAGAATTGTCAAAGAGGGTGATCGAGTTGCGACGATTATTTACAATCTACTCTCATTTGCCCGTGAAACGGATGATGAGCTGAAGGAAATCGATCTGAAGGAGGTGATCCTTTCCTGTATTGACCTGGTCGATCATATGCTGAACAATGAAGGCATTGATGTAGATCTGGAGTTCTCTATCAAGCCGTGTAAAATAATTGGTAATTATGCCCAGATGCAACAGGTCGTCCTGAATGCGATTCACAACAGTAGATACGCATTGAAAGAGCGGTATCAGGGTGTTTCACCTGATAAGAAAATCCATATTGTCTGCGAACCGATCCTTGAGGAAGAAAAACGGTTGGTCAAAGTTGTGATCAAAGATTTCGGTACCGGCATACCGCAGGGTATCCTGGATAAGCTTTTTGAACCGTTCTTCACCTCCAAACCCGCAGGTGATGGCACTGGACTCGGCCTGAGTATTAGCTATGGTATTGTCACCAATCACGGTGGCAGCCTGGTCATCGATTCGATATTAAATAAATATACCGATCTGATTTTGAAAATCCCTGAGGCACCGTAATCTGTGGATACTGAATTCAGTGATAAAGCAATCCTGATCGTCGATGATGAGGAAAGTCTTCGGTTAACCTTTCAGATGTTTCTGCAGCGAGAAGGGTATCGGCGGGTAGACACCGCCGCAAGTCTGCGTGAGGCAGTCTCGGCGATCGAACAGTACACCTATGATCTGATTATCAGCGACATTGTCCTGGAGGGGGAGAAAGGTACAGAGCTGCTCAGACATATTCGAGAGACGGGTATCACCTGCCCGGTCGTTATGATCACCGGTTTTCCCAATCTTGAGACGGCCTCGGAGGCGGTTCGTTTTGGAGCATTTGATTACCTGCCAAAGCCAGTTAATAAGGAAACCTTGCTCAAGGTAGTCAGTCAGGCGATGAAATATTGGAACCTTGAGCTGGATCGGCAAACACTCATTCGTAGAAATGAAGAGTACCGGTTATATCTGGAGGCAATTTTCAGCTCTGTTAAAGAATCAATAATCGCCATTAACAGTGATTATGAAATAATCAGGATAAATGATGCTGGCCAGACGTTTCTAAAAAGTCTTCTGGGGTACCTGCCAGACAAACTAGAACAGGCCGGCGATGAAATCAGCCGTGCATGTCTTGCTGATGCTCACAAATTGATTGAAGAAGGGGCCATTGTTCGAGAGCATATCGTCGAGATTCAAACTGAGCAGAATACGATTGCGGTATCGATTAACGGTGCACCTATGCAAATCGATGGTATGGACGCTCCTGGTGCGGTTCTGGTTGTGCGTAACATCAATCAGACAAGGGAAGAAGTTGTTTCCGAGGAATCACAATTCCATGGTTTCATCGGCAAGTCCAGTGTCATGCAGGGAGTCTACCGGTTAATCGAGAATGTCGGTAAAGTTGAGACTTCGGTACTGGTCACCGGAGAATCAGGCACCGGAAAAGAACTCGCTGCAGAGGCGCTTCATGCAGAAAGTCCGCGTAAGAACATGCCGTTAATCAAAATGGACTGTGCCTCACTTCCTGAGGATTTGGTTGAAAGTGAATTATTTGGTCATCGTAAAGGCGCCTTTACCGGGGCAGATAAGGATCGGCCAGGCCGGTTGTATCAAGCTGATGGGGGGACTCTTTTCCTTGATGAAATCGGTGATATAACCCCACGCATGCAACTTCGGCTTCTTCGTTTTCTCCAAGAGATGACCTTTACTCCGGTTGGTATGGACAGCTCAGTAACCGTAGATGTCCGCATCATCGCGGCAACCAATGTTAATCTCAAAGAATTGGTGTCTCGCGGGCTGTTCCGGGAGGACCTCTATTATCGTTTGAATATTGTGGAAATTCATCTGCCGCCTCTTCGTGAACGACCAGAATGTTTACCATTGTTAATCCAGTATTTTATTACCTTATCGTCCCAAAAGATTGGTAAGAATATCGATAAAATATCCGACTCAGCGCAAAAGTTAATGGCAGAATACTATTGGCCGGGGAATGTGCGGGAATTACGTCATGTGATTGAACGCGGATGTGTCCTCTGCAAAGGTAATAGTTTGATGATAGAACATTTACCGGCTGAAATTCTCGCTGCAAAAAAATCAACCACTCCATTCAAGAGTTCACCAGGCCAAACAACACCGTTTGAAAATCAGGTGGCAACGAATCCTATAGCCTCATCTCAATCCTCCCCGGAACCCGCTATAGGAAAACGAGCCGAGCAACTCATAATTGAAGCTCTTATTCAGGCCGAGGGGAATAAATCCAGAGCCGCCAAAGCACTTGGTATTGATCGATCAACGCTGTACCGGAAAATTAAGCGGTACCAGATCGACACCTCAACACTCTAACGCAACACTTTGTGTGGCGCTAGTGTTGCGAAAACGTGGCAAAAGTGTTGCGTTGCCGCAGGGTGCAACACTTTTTGCTTCTCCCGGTCTTGTGCAATTCTCTTTTCCTTAAATTCTATTAACATTCTGTAATTACCTATGAAAAATAGCAAACGATACGGTTTTTGAAGTAATATTTCTAAATGGCACAGCGAATGCAATATAGGAGGCAACAACACTTTAAAAACGTGAACGAGTAATCGACTAAACTTAAATGGCGAGGGCACAATGAAAACAGCAACACTGAACAAAACAGGGATCAGAACTGAAACCGCAGCGAAAGTTGAAGAACAGGTCTATCGAGTTGGAATTGCTCTTGTTGGGGTCAGTTCCCTTGCCATTGGGTTATGGGCAGCTGTGGCACTTATCTCGGGAATGGTTGCAAGTGGCGGTCCTGGAGCGCTCGTTTCAGATTGGTTTAGAGCTATTTTAGGTTAATAGAGCAGTGAGGAGGCTAAGATGGTAGAACAAGCAAAAGTTAAACAGAGATCGGGAACGACTACTCAGGAAAGAACAGACGCGACTACAGAAGTTTCAAAAGTTGGTGTATTTACCATTGCGGCGTTTGGTACGCTGGTCGGATTATGGAGTGTGGCCTGTCTGATTGGCGGCATGGCTGCAAGCGGTGGTCCGCTAGAGTTAGTTGGAAACTGGTTTAAGGCGGTAACCGGCATGTAGTAAAGCAGATTATGAACGGTGTAAAGGGACCATGGGACAATCTGTTCCATGGTCCCTTTTTTTGTTTATTTTAAAGGATTTTAAATAATAGATGGTTTACTTTAAAATTTTATTAAATACAGGTATAAGAAAAGAAAACCATCGATATCTGGCTACACAACATTACGATTGCTGCAGGGAAGATGCATGGCTGCGTTGGTTAGGAATCTTTTAATATTTCTTTTAATGACCTTCGGTCTGTTCATCATGGGGCTCATCCATCATGTTGAAACAAGACCAATACAGAAGGACTATTCCGACCTGCTCAATGACCTTGACTCAAAGGTCGTTAAATCAATAGAAATATGCGAAGATGTTGCCCTGGTAACCACCGTTGATGACAGGATCTATGAAACGGTTCTTCAGGAGGCTGTTTTCCTCGCTTCCAGCTGGCATCGTGATGGAATAAGAGTTTCCTATCGTAAAGACTACTCCTCACTGATTTTTACCGCCTTGGGAATTGTCTTTACGATTTCATTTTTAATGGTTGCCTGGTTGTCGCTAAAAACAAAACCGGAAGAGGAAACGGATGGCGCTGTTTTTGCTGCTGAACGGATGGTCCGGCCAGGATCAGGTGCACCTCATATCACCTTCAACGATGTTGCTGGAATCCCTGAAGCCAAAGAAGAATTAAAAGAGATTGTTGGCTTCCTGAAATATCCGGAGCAATACAACAAAATTGGAGCGACGACCCCGAAAGGAGTATTGCTGCAAGGGCCACCGGGAACCGGGAAGACTTTGCTGGCCAGGGCTATTGCGGGGGAAGCCGGGGTGCCATTTTATTCCTTTTCAGGGTCTGACTTTGTGGAGATGTTTGTTGGTGTGGGTGCCTCACGGGTACGCGACCTGTTCAGTGAGGCAAAGAAACAAGCGCCCTGTATTATCTTTATCGATGAGATAGATGCGGTTGGTGCAAGTAGAAAGGCCACCTCCTCAGATGGTAATGATGAACGGGGTCAGACTCTGAATGCGTTGCTGGTTGAGCTTGATGGGTTCAGTCCAAAAGACAACATCGTTGTGCTGGCAGCAACAAACCGGCCGGATATCCTTGATCCGGCACTTAAAAGATCCGGACGCTTCGATCGACAGATCAATATCGTACCACCAGATGTCAAAGGCAGGCGCAAAATTCTCGACGTCCATTGCCGTAAGATCAATATGACGCCCGATGTTGATCTGGAAGAAATTGCCATTATGACCTCCGGTTTTTCCGGCGCAGAACTTGCCAGCCTGGTAAATGAAGCAGCCCTGTTAGCAGCCAGGAAAGAAAAACTGGCGGTGGAGCAGGAAGATTTCGATATGGCTCATGACCGGGTCTTACTTGGCGTTGAGCGTAAAGGGTTGGTTATCACTGAAAAAGATAAAAGAATTTTGGCCTTTCATGAAGCCGGGCATGCCATTGTTGCTAAACTGTTACCTGATTCCGATCCGGTCCATAAAATAACCATTATCCCACGTGGCAGGGCGCTTGGTCAAACGCAACAACTACCTGTCAATGACCGGCAAGCATACAGCCTTGGCTACCTAAAAAACCGAATCACCACCCTGATGGGAGGGCGAGCAGCCGAAGAATTGGTATTCGGTTTGAAGACGACGGGAGGACAATCTGATATCCAGCAGGCCACTGAATTGGCAACCAACATGATCTGCAAATGGGGGATGAGTGAAAACCTTGGTCATCAGGTCTATATGATTGATGATGATGGGTTTCTCGGCCCTTCCAACTCCAGACTGGCAATGGGAGCGCGAACCCAGACCCAGATCGATCGGGAAATTTATGAGCTGCTTGATGAATGCTACGAGGAAGCGAAAGCCATACTGGCCAACGAGCGGTTGTTTCTCTCCGTACTTGCTGATATCCTGATGCAGGTTGAAACCATTGACGGTGAAGAGTTTGACATCATCTACTCGTGTTCACTGAAGAAGAAATATGAATTCGAAATGGAAGATCCCCCTGATAATTGCAAAGTTAACTGACATATCGTCGATCTCCCTTACCCATGTTCCGATCGATTAAAAAACTGTTATATCTCTGCTTTCTGGTGATTGGTATCTCACTGCTGCTGCTGACGCTTCTTAGCGTCAGGCAGCGACAAATCACCGTTACTTATAATGATATCAGTAAGTTGAGTGAGCAGAGCATCTTTAAGTTCACGACCGTCAGAGAAGAAGTGGCAGAAGCGTTGATCTTGAATCAACAATCTCGAATTATCCGTATTATCCCGGAAATCGAGCAGCTCAACAGCCAAATCTCGAGATTATTTAACTCTACGATCATCCCCGCGGATTTAAAACTGCTGCTAGT
>QZLB01000233.1 GCA_004796425.1 Desulfobulbaceae bacterium
CCACATTTCGATCTGACTGCTGGCTGACGATTCGTTCTGCTTCTGCCGTTATCTGCTCAGAATCCATGACTACCCGTTGTTCTATCTTGTTCATCTTACCGAGCCAGATTGAATGAGTCACCCATCCCCGAATCTCCTCGATCATCCCCGGAAGATCGGTCATATCAAGTATTGGTTCGACACTCACCGAGGTCTGATACCCATTCTCATAGGCATGCCTCAGGCTTTCCAACCGCTTGTGATATGCAGGGGCGCCCGGCTCCCAAATCCTCAAGATTGATGGGTTGCGGGCAGTCAACGTGAATCGGAATAGGATGGAATCCTGATACTCCTTAAACGTTCTGCAGAGTGCTGCGATACAATTTCGATTTGGTTTTGAAACGATCAGAACCCGATTACCACACTCCAGCAGGTTCCGAATAACGCACTCGCACTCCACAAGATTCTCAGGGAAAATATCATGCGCCGTCGGGAACATGACCTGCCCATCATAGTTTCTATAATCTCGCTGCTCGGTCCCGGGATCAGGGTACCACTTTTGCCAATCCGCCTGTTTACTGATCGTTCCCCGAGTAATTGCTTTTCGGCGGGCGTAGCAATATCGGCAATCATACAGGCAACCGGTACCGCAATTTATTTCTGCAACGGCCCATTCTTTTGTACCACTGATCATTGAGCTTCCGGCCAAAGCGCAAAGAGCTCTTGGATTCCCTTGCGGGCAAATCTCATCATTTTGAGAAATTGCTCATCAGTGACCGGATTTCTCTCTCCAGTCGTTTGAATTTCAATCCAACTCTTATCTGCTGCCATGACAAAATTGCCGTCAGCATCTGCTCCTGAGTCTTCTCGATAATCAAGATCGAGCAATATCTCGTCCGCTACGATACCTACAGAAACGGCTGCAACGGGTTGAATCATCGGAGAGGATTTCAGTCTCCCTTCTCTGAGCATTCTCTTAATTGCCTCGCCTACTGCAACGGCTCCCCCGGTAATCGAAGCCGTTCGCGTTCCGCCATCAGCATTGAGGACATCACAATCGACCCGAAGGGTGTGCTCACCCAAACTTTGCAGATCGACCATCATGCGCAGACTACGGCCAACAAGTCGCTGTATCTCCTGGCTTCTGGCAGCAGGCCCCCCATGCTCACGCCTGTAACGGGTCGAAGTGGCTCCCGGCAACATACCGTATTCTGCCGTAACCCATCCCTGTCCCCGCCCTTCCAGGAAGTGTGGTACTTTCTCTTCGAGACTGACACTGCAAATCACTCGGGTATTGCCGGTACTGATCAGGACAGAACTATAGGCCTGGGGCTGAAACCCCCGTTCGATATAATGTTCTCTGAGCTGGTCAGCGCTCCTTCCATCGGCTCTCATTTATTCTATTCCCTGCTAAAGCTCTCGCTTGTCGATTACCCGGCTACTTTTACCGTTGTAGCGCTCGAGACTTCGTTCCTCGACCAGCTTTACGTTGACCCCTACTCCGAGCTCCGAGGCTAATCGCTTTTTGATGGTATCCACCATGGTGCGCTGTTTTTTCATTTGATCAAAAAAGATCGACTCAACCACTTCAACCAGTACGGTCACCTTGTCCTCATTGTTCTCTCGCTCAACAATCAGGTTATAATGTGGCTGGGTGCCCTCGATATCAAAGAGGACAGACTCTATCTGGGTTGGAAAAACGTTGACCCCTTTGATAATCAACATGTCATCTGATCTACCCATGATTCTCTGGATACGGGCAAATGTCCGGCCGCAGGGGCATGGTTCAAGAATCTGCCGGGTCAGGTCTCTAGTACGGTAACGAATGACCGGAAATGCTTCTTTGGTCAGTGTGGTAATAACCAATTCTCCCACGTCCCCCGGTTTGACCGGTTCAAGGGTGTCGGGATTAAGTATCTCAAACAGGAAATGATCCTCATTGACATGAAGACCGTTACACTCCTGACATTCCCCAGCGACCCCCGGTCCCATTACCTCGGAAAGTCCATAATTATCGGTGGCAATAATACCGAGGCGATCGCTGATCTCCTCCCTCATTTTCTCCGACCATGGTTCAGCACCAAACAGGCCATATTTTAGGGAAAGACCGCTCGGATTCACCCCGACATCCATCATCACATCTGCCATTTTCAGCGCATATGATGGGGTACAGACCAGGGCTGTTGTCTTAAAATCTTGCATAATCTGGATTTGCCGCCTGGTATTACCCGCAGAAATCGGAATGACAGACGCACCAAGTTTCTCAGCCCCATAATGCAGGCCAAAGCCGCCGGTGAACAACCCATAGCCAAAGGCGATCTGAATTACATCCTCGGCACCCACGCCTGCTGAGGTTAGAATACGAGCCACCAGGTTGGACCAGACTTCAACGTCTCTTCTGGTATACCCAACCACTGTCGCCATACCCGTTGTTCCTGAGGAAGAGTGAATTCTGACCACCTCGCGAAGCGGTACAGCAAACATGCCGTAGGGGTAATTGTCCCGCAGATCCTGTTTCGTGGTAAACGGGAGTTCCCGCAGTGTATCGATGGACTCAAATGTGCTCGGATCAAAACCGAGATCTTTAAACCGGTTCCGATAAAATGGTACATGGATGGCTACCCGGCCCAGCGTGGTTCTGAGTCTCTCAAGCTGGAGCCTGACAATATCTCCGCGCGCCATTGTTTCCTTTCCGTGGTCCCAGATCATCTCTTTCCTTCTCTTCTGATATATGTGGTCAACCAGGCAAATCTGTGCCCGGGTCTATCTCGTGATTCCGCACCGCTTCCGCAACCACCCAAACCAATGAGCTCTGGTGAGAAAATGCGGTGCGACCTGCCTTCTATAGTAGACTGGTCACTACAGGCTGTATACTTCCTCACTCTTCAAAATCGTAAAACCGTCTTTCTGCAATGATTCGATTGCCCGATCCATGTTATCAAAGCGAAATATAAGTACCGCATTTTCGCCTGTTTTATTGACGAAGGCGTACATATATTCAACATTGAGCTTCTGTTTCTCGATGGATTTGAGGACCGTGGCCAGGCCACCGGTTCTGTCAGGCACCTCAACGGCGATTACATTAGTCTTACCGACCGTAAACCCGTTGTCTCGCAAAACATTCTCTGCCTCTCCAACTTTATCAACAATCAGCCTGAGAATACCGAAATCTGCCGTATCGGCGACTGAAAGCGCTCGAATGTTAATGGATTTATCCGCCAGGATTGAGGTTATTTCAGCCAGACGTCCCGATTTGTTCTCAAGGAAAACCGCGATTTGTTCAACACGCATTTTTGCCTCCCGAATCTAAATTTTCCGTTTATCGATAACCCGCTGAGCCTTTCCTTCACTACGCTGAATTGCTCGCGGATTCACCAGTTTCACCTTACACGTGACACCAAGTATGTCTTTGATATCACGGGTAATCCTTTTTGTCAGCTGCTCAAGGTTCTTGATTTCATCAGAAAAAATCGAATCGCTGACCTCTACCTCAACCGTCATGATATCGAGGGTTCCCTCTCGCTCCACAATAATCTGGTAATGGGGCTCAACACCCTCAACTCCAACCAATACATGTTCAACCTGGGAAGGAAACACGTTGACCCCACGGATGATCAGCATATCGTCGGTTCTCCCCGTCACTTTTTCCATTCTGACCAGGGTTCTGCCACAATTACACGTTTCATAATAGAGCCGGGAGATATCCTTAGTACGATAGCGGATTACCGGGAACGCCTCTTTGGTCAAAGTGGTAAAGACAAGCTCACCTTTCTCACCTGGTGGCAGGGCCTCACCGGTTTCGGGATTGATAATTTCCGGGAGAAAATGATCCTCAAACACATGCATCCCTTTCGAGCTGTTGAGACACTCCATGGCAACACCGGGACCAATAACCTCGGAGAGTCCATAGATGTCGACAGCCTGGAGGTTGAGTTTCTTTTCAACCTCTTCACGCATGTTTTCGCTCCATGGTTCGGCACCAAATATACCCACGCGTAAAGACAGCGACTCGGGAGCAACCCCCATTGATTCCATGGTTTCTGCCAGGTTCAGCGCATAGGATGGAGTCGACAACAGCACAGTCGATCCGAAATCCTGCATGATCGTGATCTGGCGTTTGGTATTTCCCCCGGACACGGGAATAACGGTGGCCCCCAGTTTTTCTGCCCCATAATGGGCTCCGAGCCCGCCGGTGAAAAGACCATAGCCGTAGGCGTTGTGAACCATGTCACCCTTCGTTGCACCCCCGCAAGCGAGTGCTCGTGCCATCAGCCCTGCCCAGGTGCCGATATCATTCTGAGTGTACCCGACTACCGTTGGTTTGCCGGTTGTTCCTGAAGACGCATGAACCCGGACGATATCTTCCATACTAGTGGTAAACATCCCGAACGGATAATTGTCTCGTAAGTCGTCCTTGACGGTAAACGGGAGTTTCTGTAAGTCTGCGAGCGAGGTAATATCCTGCGGAGTCACTCCTGCTGCATCCATCTTCTTACGATAGGGCTCAACACGCTCGTAGACTCGTGCAACAAGTTTTTGAAGACGCTTGAGCTGAATGGATTCAAGGCCCGGTCTGGGCAGCGTCTCCATCTCTTCTTCCCAATAAATTGTGGACATCTGCTCTCCTCCTGAATCAAGACTGCGTCGCAGCTTCTCTGCCTGCGGCAAAAGCAGCCAAATTTTCTTTTCTAAAACGCTCAGGAACCCGACGCTCGATAATATCCGTTAAAACGTCCTCCTCTACCGGCAGATATACAGAGAGCGCTCCAACCAACGCCACGTTGGCCGTGCGAACCTCTCCCGCTTCCTTGGCAATGGTAAAAGCATCCACTGCGATCACTTTAATATCCCGTTTGATCAGTTCGTCAAGAACGTTTTCAGGGTAGAGCGCCTGGCCGGTGGCAACCGACGGCGGTAAAATGTGCTGGGTATTCACAATTACCGTACTGTCCTTATGCAGGTATGGTAGATAGCGAACCGCTTCCATCATCTCAAAAGCCATCTGAACATCTGCTCCACCAGGCTCTATCAATGGAGAGTAGACCTTTTTTCCGTAACGGAGTTGGGCCGTCACCGAACCGCCACGCTGGGCCATACCATGAACTTCACTCTTTTTCACATCAAAGCCAGAGGCCAGTAGCCCGGTGGCTGTGAGTTCGCTGGCAAGTAGAATCCCCTGACCACCAACACCAGAGAATAATATATTTGTTAAATCACTCATGTTATCCCTCTCCTCTGGTAATGGCATTAAACTTACACAGCGAGGCGCATTGACCACAGTCATTGCAAAGCACTTCATCTATTTGAGAAAAGCCCTTCTGACTTTTCTTGTAACCTCTCTCCTCAGCCTCTCCTTCCTTGAATGGGTTCCAGCTGATCGCCGGACAGCCGAGCCTGATACACGAAGTACAGCCGACACAATTATCAATATTGGTAAAATAGGAAACCGGTTTGCGGAGTTTCATTTCCGGCAGCAATACGCACGGTGCTTGCGATATAATCACCGACATTTCATCCCGTTCAACTTCCTCACGAATTATTTTTCGGCATTCGGGAACCTCATGCGGATTAACAACCTGGACATGCTTCACACCAGCGGCACGACACAATGCTTCAAGATCAAGAGACTGAGCCGCTTCCCCTTTAATGGTATTACCGGAGGCAGGGTTCGGTTGTTGTCCGGTCATTGCCGTAATTCTATTGTCCAGAATAATCAGGGTCGATGCCGAACCGTTATATACAGAATTTATCAGACCGGTAATCCCGGAATGGACAAAGGTGGAATCACCGATAATAGATACAATCTTGTTGTGCGCATCGTCCCCCAACGCCTTCTCCATGCCATGGGCCATTGGAATTGATGCGCCCATGCACACCGTTGAATCCATGGCGTTGAGTGGCGGCAGGAAACCGAGTGTGTAACAACCAATATCTCCTGAGACAAAAACCTTCATGCGGGAGAGGTTGAAAAAGATGCCGCGATGCGGGCAGCCGGCGCACATATTCGGTGGCCGCATCGGGAGTTCAACAGGTTCGAAGAGATCCTGTTTCTTTTGTGACGGATCGATATTGTCTCTGACAATTGCCGTGTTCAACTCACCAATCGACGGAATCAGATCCTTACCGTGACAATCAATGCCCAACGCTTTGAGCTGGGTTTCCAGAAACGGATCAAGCTCTTCAACGACATAGAGTGTGTCAACGGATTCCGCAAATTTTCTGATCTTCTGCTCGGGCAATGGCCAACACATACCCAGCTTCAGTATTGCGGCATCTGGAAACGCCTCTTTTACATAAAGATAAGAAACACCAGAGGTGATGAAGCCACGGCTGCGATCACCTTCTTCAATGACATTACATTGCAGCTCTTCAGCCAGTTCAGTGCACCGATTCATCCGCTCTTCAACAAAAACTCTGCGCCGTCTCGCCATGGCCGGCAGCATGACAAACTTTTCCGGATGCTTTTCAATTGCTGGCTGCTCTTGTGGCTGATAACGTTCACCCTTGAATACCACCCCCTTGACATGGGCAATTCTGGTCGTGATCTTGACGATTACCGGAGTATCAAGCTGTTCACTCAATTCAAAAGCCTGCTTGATAAATTCCTTGGCCTCTGCCGGATCCGATGGTTCCAACATCGGAATCTTGGCAGCCAATGCATAATTCCGACTATCCTGTTCGTTCTGGGAAGAATGCATATCGGGATCATCGGCAACTAAAACCACCAATCCACCTTTTCCTCCAGTATATGCAGCCGTGAACAAGGGGTCTGCGGCAACATTGAGTCCGACATGTTTCATCGTTGCCAGGGCCCTGGCACCGACAAATGATGCGCCGATTGCCACTTCCAGCCCTACTTTTTCGTTGGGAGCCCACTCGGTATAAACTTCCGGATAGTGGACCAGATTCTCCAGTATTTCAGTTGAAGGAGTACCCGGATACCCTGATGCAACGCCTACGCCAGCCTCAAACGCGCCGAGAGCGATTGCCTCATTTCCTGACATCCATAATGAATTTTCTTGCGGTTTTTCAGTCATGATCTTTTGGTTGTTCAGTTACGTGATACACACGAATTAGTCTCATTGGCCAAATCTGGCCCGTTTCAAAAGGTAACCAATGAACGTACTCCGAAATCCGCTCTTCAAGCAAGGTTTTTTTCAGCTCCTGTGAGCCCTTTTTTTTACCAAATCCAGGCTCGATTAAGGTCTTCAAACTTGACATAAATCTTTTGCAATTTTAGTTCTTTAAATGATATTACCATTTCCAAAAGGAGTCGGTTGTTTTATAATTACAGGGAAAGAGACTCATAGCAACCATTGAGAATATCGAAATCCATCAAGGAGGATTACCATGTATATCGGCCGAATCATGCATAAAGATGTGATCACCATCACTCCTGATGCCAGCCTGGTCAAGGCAAAGGAGCTTACTGAAAAGAACAATATTGATCATTTACTGGTCGTTGATGACGAAGGACGTCTCAAAGGGGTCTTGTCCGATAGGGATCTGAAAAAATATTGGGCCTCTCCGGCGAACACGTTAAGTACCCACGAGTTGTCCTACCTGATCGAAAAGATAGAAGTCGGTATGGTCATGACCAAAACCGTGGTCACCATCCCGCCCGACACCACGATTGAGCGGGCAGCTCATATCATGCAGACCCACAATATCAATTCACTTCCCGTCATGGAACAAGACGAGCTGGTTGGAATTATCACCAGTACCGATGTTATGGGGGTTCTGCTCGAAGCAATCGGCATGCATGAAGATTCGGTCAGAATCTGTGTTTTGGTTACCGACCGAATCGGTACACTTTCAGAAGTTACTGAAATCCTCAAAGACAATCAGATTAACATCCAGAGCCTTGTTACTTGGCCGGTCAAACAATATCCCGGAACACATCAACTGGTAATGCGCCTGCCTGGAGATGACGGCACTAAAGCGGTTACCGCCTTAACCAAAAAAGGGTTCAAAGTGCTGACCCGATATGTGAAAGACCTTTCCCAATATCTGCCAGATGCGGTTTAAAAATATCGGACGGTAGATTAATTATATCGATTCTCTTCTCTACTCCCCGGAGCCAAAAATCAATACTGATTGCTGCGGGGAGTTCACGCTTACCAATGAAGCGGAAGCACTGGTTGTGAGTACATCAAGGACGGAGCTATCTAGGTTGGCAGGATGACCTGATCCATTGAGTCGAAAATAAGATCAGCATGACCAAAATCATGTTGCAATGTTAAACTATGAGGTACGGCCACCACGAATAATCCGGCCCGACTGGCTGCCTGTACTCCCGCTTCAGAATCTTCGAAAGCACAGCACTCCTGCGGTTGGAGGCCGAGTCGCCGGGCCGCTTGGAGATATATTTCAGGATCCGGTTTCTTATTTTGCACCATATCACCACCGACAATCACTTCAAAATAGTTACGAAGACCTGCATTTTGCAGAATCAGCTCCAGTTCGATACAGTCAGATGATGAGGCAACGCCAAGTTGACAGCGCTCAGAATACTTGCGAACAATCTGTTCAACGCCAGGCAGGAGTTGAACCTGCGGGATCAAATCCAGATAAATGCGCTGTTTCCTGTTGCATAATACCTCAATGCTCTCCTTTAGTTTATGTGAGACAATATAATCATGAGCCAGCGCCTCATTACTGACCCCAACATAAGAGACAAAGGCCTCAAAGGTAAAGGAATTGACACCACGCTCACGCAATGTTTGCTCCCAGGCCAGGAAATGGGTATGCTCGGTATCGGCAATGGTGCCGTCCATGTCAAAGATGAGCCCTTTTATCATTTTTTCTTTCACCATCTCTTTTATTTCACACCGGTCAACCACGATGCATCGTCGTCATATTTTTGTGCAAAGGATAATTATTGAAGAGCGAAATGATCTAATACTCGATTTTCACCTTTCTAGACACTGGAAAGTTGAAATCCATTTATTCCTGTTGACATCTCTTTATCAAACCAATTAACTTGCTTGATCAATTTCACTTATTTAAGCACAGGAGAAAAAATCATGTGGAAATCGATACAGGGTGCCCCGCCGGACTCCATTCTCGGCTTGACAGAAGCTTTCAAAAATGACCCGAATCCAGCCAAAGTTAATCTTGGGGTCGGGGTATACAAAACAGATGATGGAGCCACCCCGGTGCTCAACTGTGTAAAGGATGCAGAACGTGTATTGCTGGGCACGGAAGCAAGCAAAAGCTACCTGCCGATCTCAGGTGATCCACTCTATAGTAGTTGTGTACAGAAACTGCTCTTTGGAGCAGATAGCGACGTTATCAGCTCAGCCCGGGCAGCTACCGCTCACGCACCGGGTGGTACTGGGGCTCTAAGAATTGGTGCCGAGCTGCTCAAAACATTCCATTCCGACTCCCACGTCTGGGTAAGTAATCCAACCTGGGCAAACCATAACGGCATCTTCACCGCAGCTGGATTTCAACTCAAATCGTATCCTTACTATAACCCAGCAACCAAGGGACTCAATTTCGACGAGATGCTTGATTGTTTAAAAGAAATACCATCGGGTGATATTGTCTTATTTCACGCCTGCTGCCACAACCCGAGCGGGGTTGATTTATATGCAGATCAGTGGCAATCTGTTGCTGAAATTGCGCAGCAGCGAGGTTTTATACCGTTCCTTGATTTTGCCTATCAAGGTTTTGGCTCGGGAGTAGAAGAAGACCGGATTGCCGTAGAAACCTTTGCTGACGCCGGGATCGATTTTTTCATTGCCAGCTCATTTTCCAAAAACTTCGGCCTCTACAACGAGAGAACCGGCGCAATCACGGTGGTCAGCCCATCGGCGGCCGAATCTGCTGTTGCCATGAGCCATTTAAAAAAGACCATCAGGGTTTGCTATTCAAACCCTCCCGCACATGGTGGCCTGGTTGCCAAGACTATCCTCTCTGAACCAAGTCTGGAAAAGGCCTGGCGGGGAGAACTCAAAGAAATGTGTGACCGCATCGTTGCTATGCGAACGGCTTTTGTCGATGGTTTGAAATCACGTGGCATCGATCAGGATTTCAGCTATATAAAAGCTCAGCGAGGTATGTTTTCATTCAGTGGCCTTGATGATCAGACCGTGAATTGGCTCAGGGAGCACAAATCGATCTATGTTGTGGGAGGCGGCAGGATTAACGTCGCGGGACTTACTTCGCAGAATATTGATTATGTATGCGACGCCGTCGCGGAAAGTCTGAATCGGTAAGTAAAATCATACCTTACCGGCTGTTCGTTTTCAGAGCCGGTAAGGTATGATAACCAAGCGTTTAATTCTTTCTGGTATCAAAAACCAGTTTTCCACCAAGATGGCCTGCGATACCGGCAGCTCCTACCATAACCAGGCCAATCAGAACGTACACCCATTTGCTCTCTGAACCCATCACATCAGGGGTAATCAGTCGCCAAACTACCAGCGCACTCAGGGTTATGGTGACAACAATGGAGGCACCGATTTTGACCAAAAAGATACCCGTCTTCACCCCCTGGTATCGATTCTGCCATTCGAGATAACCGGTGGCGATAACAGTCGGCATGGTGATCAGCACAAAAATCAGACTATAAAAGGCGGCCAACTCAAACCCTGTAATTTGAAACAGCGCCGTTCCGACTAAAAAGAGCAATGCCAGAGGGAGCACTCCGTTGGGAGTATGTACCATGATCGGATGGAGGTGGAACTTGAGCACGAGGCCAGCAATCCCGCCCACTTCTTTTTTGGCCGGTGGTGAGG
>QZLB01000014.1 GCA_004796425.1 Desulfobulbaceae bacterium
AAACAAATGTGGTGGAGAGGGAACGCAGAGCTTTTCATGATGCACCAAGCCAATAGTGTTAACAGATGGATTTCTCTTTTATTGGCAGGGGTCATAACTGCCAATAAGAAAAGGACGTCGCTTGCAGCGCGCCGCCTTTTGCACTCTACCGTAATGCAGCTATTTCTGATAATAAAAGCAGTCAGATGCTCATCTGGCAAGGTACCATGGCTGGGTAGTTTTGCAACTGAAAAATCTCTGTAAAATCTTTGATATCCCATTGAAATTCCCATGCTTGTTAAAGGTCAAAGTCACATGTTGTAACCTAGTGTTACTGGTAAGTACCAGCATGGGGTGTAAAGGTTCAATCGGAAAGAAAAAAAATGAAATTAACTGAAGCAGTGTTTAAGAGGATCAGGAGAGAAGCAACCGCGCATGGTGGCGCGGTTGCTAACAAGAAATTAATAATTAGACTGAAAAAACAGGACGATATCTGAATCCTCAACCAGTGAAACAAGGGAGCTCAGATTGGCACTCTGATCAAAAGAGACCAGGTAGCGACCTTGGTCGGTCGGACCTGAGGTTATTGAACCGTTTAGCGAGAGCATCAGCTCTTTGATTTGCTGAGCTGTCGCCGATTCTTTGAAAACGATATTGTAGGTGATCTGTTCAGGCTGTTCCACTGCCGGACTATTCGAACTCAGTGTCTGGTAGGTTTTGTCCTGGGGAGAAGGCATCACAAGAAAGACGATGAGTGCAGCTTGAACAGCAGCGAGAGCCCACGGGATGGTCAGTGATTCTCTTAACCACTCCCAACCATCGGTTAGAAATTGAGTAAATACGTTTACATCACTGTTATTTCTGGCTTTTACCGGTTGCGGGACAGATTCAGCCTCATCGATGGCGGCGGTGATCCGCTGGAAAATGTGATCGGGTGCAGGATTGTCTTCCACCTCAATTTCCTGGTAAAGAATTTTGAAGCTTTTAAAGTCCTCAAGCTCCTCCCGCAGTAACTGATCATCTGCCAGTTGTTGCTCAAACGCCTCCTTCTGCTCAACTGAGAGTCGGTTGGCAAGATAGTCGGGAATCAGGTCTTGGAAGTTGTTCGTATCAGTAGTCATGGCTCGTAATATCCAATTTTTCGAGTTCCGTTTTAAAGGCTTTTTTAGCGTGAAACACTCTGGTTTTTACTGTGTTCACCGGAATGTCTATCAACGCAGAAATTTCCGGGTAACTTAAATCCTGATAAAAAACCAGTTCGAGGATTTCCCGATGGCTGGGAGACAAAACAGCAAGCGCATCCTGCATTCGGCGATTGCGATCCTGTATTTCCGGTTTGTTCTGACTCTGATTGTCCGCCATCTGGTACGACTCATCGAAAGGTATCGCATCCTTATTTTTCCTGAACTCCTTAAAAGCAACGTTACGGGCGATGCCGATCAGCCAGGTAGTAAGGCGGCCAGCTCCCCGAAAGTCAGATGCTTTTTGCCAGGCGATGGTGTAGGTCTGCACCAGAACGTCCTCCGCGAGTGTTTCATCGTTTATTAGCCGTTTTACATAACGTGAGACCATCGGCCAGGTTGTTTCGTAGAGCTGCTGAAACGCTTGCCTGTCCCCTTCAGCTGTTGCTTGTATCAGCTGAAGCTCGTCTTCACGTGTCATCGTGTTTTCCATAAGTACCCGGTGAGTTGAAAACGGTTCAAAAAAAAATCAGGAGATACGATCTATTGATAAGTGATGGTAGGTCAGTACTTTACCATATCATGTCAGCGATGGTCGAAAAAAAACAACAAATCGGCAAGGAGCCGAGACGGGATCAGCTGAAGAGGTTAATACGTTAACGCTTTTTCTTATCTTCTTCTTTCTGCCGCATGATTTTAAGAATGGTCTTATCGGTTTCAACCATGCCATCATGGCTCAAGGTACCGAGGTTCTTAACCGTCATCTCGGGTGAGGATCCAATAATTCCATCGGTATCCTTGACGTTAATTCCCTGCAGGGAGAACAGGGCCGCCTGAACTGCGGCCCCGGCAGCGGTGTTGAGCTTAAGAGCGCAGCCGGCTTTGGCGCCATCGCAGATGACTCCGGCTAGATCCTCCATGATGTTTTTGATGGCTCCGGCCATGTGAGAGACATCGCCTCCCACCAGATACGTGATCCCAGCCGAGGCGCCGGCACCGGCGGCAACGGAGCAGCCACAGACTGCTGAGAGTCTACCCGTGTGGGCTTTCACATAGGCGGTGATAATATGGCTGAGACCAATAGCACGCAATACCGCATCTTCATCTTCGTCGAGGAAATCTTTGATGGCCCAGATTGGTAATATTGCTGTTAAACCGTGGTTGCCGCTACCCGCTGAACTCATGGCTGGCAGGTTGACGCCACTCATTCGGGCATCAGCGGCAGCCGAGGTAAGCATCCGAGCAGAGGTTGCCATATCGTTAACCAGCAGTTTCTGCTTAAGCAGTCGTTCGATCGCTTTACCAATACCAAGGCCGCTGCCATATTTCAAACCATGCTGAGCAAGTTTCAGATTGTAGTCAACGCCCTTCTTCAAAAATTTCAGATCCTCATCGTCAATCTGGTCCACCAACTCATAGATGTCCTCAAGTGTCAGCTCCATTAACCATTCCTCAAGCTGAGCCATGGTTGACTTACCATTCCCTGGACCGGTTTCGGAGATCAGTGGCGAGTCGAGTACCGGCTGTCCGTTGAGATCCAGTGCGATGATGTTGTTGTGCAGCTCTTTAATAGTTGAACTTACCGTTGTTTTCTCACTGGTAATAACGGTTTTGATATGCAACCCTTTTTCCTCGAGTAGATGGACCGTAACCCCGTCACGCTCGAGCAGTGCTTTTGCCCGATTCAAATTGTCTTCACTGACCTCAGCAAGAACCTCAAGTCCTTTCGCCGGATCGCCCGCATAGGCACCGACAGCGCTGGCGGTATCAATGCCACACATGTTGCCGGTACCCGGAATGGTAACGGCCATGCCGTTTTTGTAGATATTTGGATCGACCCATAACTCGATAGTGTCAATCCGGGTGGCTTCTGACTGGGGAAGGAGCGAAACTGCTGCCGCAGCACCAAGTGCAATAGCAACTGGTTCGGTACAGCCAAGGGCAGGGGTAACTTCCATTAGCAGGATATCTTTGACCGTGAATGACATAATCAGCTCCAGGGTGGTTGGTGGTTTTACACCAGTTAGTCCTTGATCAGAATTGCTTCAATTTCAACCGCAGC
>QZLB01000277.1 GCA_004796425.1 Desulfobulbaceae bacterium
CCGCCGCAGCGCCCGATTTCCAGCAGCGATATCTGGCGGGAAAAGTGGTGATGATGGGATGCCCCAAGTTTGATGATGCGCAGGCATACATCGATCGATTCGCCGAAATAATCGACACATGCAACCTCAGGTCCATCACTATCTTAATTATGGAAGTGCCCTGTTGCTCAGCCATGAATGTGATCTTAAAAAGGGCTTTAGATAAAGCGAAAACATCTGTTGATGTCGAGCAGGTTACGATCTCCACCAGAGGCCAGGAAATCGAACGGATCAGCTGGTAGACCGTAGAAATGCTACAGAACGGTGTGTATCAGTCCCAACTCAGGACCAAGCGGTTTGAAACTTCCCGGACCTGGCCACCGACTGAAATCATCAGGTGAAAAAGCGGGCGTCCGAAAACAAACAACTCTTCACCCAGGCTCAGATCATATTTCGTTACGACCTTTTGACGGAATATGATCTCCTGGTTGATTGACTCTTCCAGATCGCCACGTTGTTCTCCGGGACCTTTCTCAAGAAGTTCCTGCATATCCGGACAGGGAAACCGTTTCTCATGTTCTTCAATGTGGGGACGTAATGGGTCATCCTCCGCCAATAGATCCAGACGGGATACGGTATCTTTTTCTATCAACTGTTCAATCTCGGCAGTGTCCCAACATTTCAATGAGCGACAGGCCTTTGGCCGTTTTTCATAAATGGTGCACCCCTTTTCCATCGGATCAAAATAATAACAGTTCCACTCCCGGCCTACCCCGCTGATTTTCACCAGTTCATTTTTAATTCGCTGGAGGCTATTGGTCAGCGGGTTATGGGCGAGCTCTCCTTTCCTGATCGTAATCAGCTGGGCTTTGGGTAACCTGCCATCCCTGACCATTATCAAATCATCACTGTGCAGGGCCGGTCCCCCGCTGGTACAACAGGTTCCACACTGGATACATTCGGTTCTGTCTTCTGCTGTTATCTTTTCTGTCATGATCCTAACCAGCTAAAAATCCATAATAAAACTATAGACACCTTCTTCAATATGGCTTGTCACATTACAGCCGGAATGATTAAAAATCGCCTGCATGCGGTTATTATTTCGCAGAACCTCAGCGGTAAATCCTGAGATGCCATTCGCTTTGGCAATATTCTCGAGATGTTTGAACATGAAGGTACCGAGCCCTTTATTCTGCCATTCGTCTCTTACCACAAAAGCTACTTCTGCCCGGTTGGTATGTTCATCAAGATAATACCTGCCGACCACGATGATTTCGTCACCATGGGCCTCAGGAAGCGTTCCGACAATCGCCACGTCCTTACGATGATCAACATAGACAAAATTCTGAATCTGTCGCTGGCCAAACCGTTTCTGATGACTCATGAAACGATAATAGATAGTCTCTTGCGAAAGGTCATAAACCAGATCCCGCATGCGCGGTTCATCGGTCGGGTGAATTGGTCTGAAATTGATTTCCGTTCCATCTTTGAGCAGGTACTTGGTCTTCATGTAACCCTGCGAGGCAACGACAAACTTACCTTCAACGTCGGCAAATTCCTCACGGATATATTTTGCTTCAATAGCCTCTTTGAGCAATTGTGCCCGATGATCAGGGTGGGCGATGGAGATCAGCGCCAGCGTTCGATCCTGGACTGTTTTCCCATGCAGATAGGCACTGCCGTACTCGGTAACAACATAGTGGACGGTACCCCGTGATATTACCACTCCCGATCCCCGGCTCATCCGTGAAACGATTCGGGAACTGCCATCCTGCCGAACCGAAGGCATCAACAATATCGGCCGCCCATCACTGGAGCGTGCAGCCCCGCGATTAAAATCTACTTGTCCGCCGATACCCGAGTAGAAATTACCATTTTCCGAATCGGAGCTCACCTGGCCGGTCAGATCTATCTCCAGCGCCAGGTTGATCGTGGTCATCTTGTTGTGCTGGCCAATGACATTTGCATCATTCACATACTCGGTCGGACGGAACGAGAAAGCCGGGTTATCATTGATATAATCGTAGAGTTTTCGGCTGCCCATGCAGAAACTGCCAATCACCTTACCCCGGTCCTTGGCTTTGAGCTTACCGGTTATAACACCCGCCTCCATCATTTCCATCACCTCGTCGGAGATCAACTCGGTATGGACACCCAGATCTTTTTTATCCTTTAGAAAGGGCACCACCGCCAGCGGCAATCTACCGTAACCGGGGACTTTACCCATACCAATCTGCAGTGTTGCCCCGTCAGGCACCAGGGCCGCAACCTGCTGGGCTATTTTGTCACTGACGTCACTTGAATCTACCTTGACCCGCTCGATCAGCGGCTCATCTACCGGTACCAGAATATCAAGGTCATACACATCGATAAGGCTGTCACCCCTGGTCCAGGGCATTTGGGGATTCACCTGGGCAATAACCAGTGAAGCATTTTCCGCCGCACTCTTGACGATATCAACCGATATTCCAAGGCTCATTTTTCCCCTCCGATCCGGTGGGGTTACCTGGATTAGAGCGACATCCAAAGGCATCCTGCCCGACTTCAGCAAAGCGGGAATATCGAACATCAGGATCGGGGTGTAATCTCCCCGCCCTTCCTGATACATATCGCGTACGTTGCCGCCGATAAAGAAGGAGTTCACTTTGAATACTTCAGCAAACTTCCGGTCAGCATAGGGGGCCTCACCCTTGGTCATCAACTCGATAATCTCTACATCAGCCAGGTTTTTGGCATTTTTGACCAATGCTTCGGTGAGGATCGTTGGTTCACCACAGCCTGTTCCAAGGAAGACACGATGTCCGGACCTGACATGAGATAACGCCTTTTTCGGCGTCATGATCATGTCTCTATACTTCTCCTCCCATTCAGGGTCAAACTCTAACATGGTAATTCCTCGCAACCATATGCTCTCTTAAGGTTTTGCCAAACCAATATGAACGTCAGCAACGATCGGATCGGTACCTGCATCACCAACGATATAGGGGTTGATATCAAGTTCGGTGATCTGAGGAAAATCCGTGGTCAGTTGCGAAATTCTCTGAAGCCCTGCGGCTATTGCCTGGATATCAACACCGCGCTGCCCCCGGCTGCCCTCGAGCATCTCGTAAGATCGGGTAGACTTCAACATCTGAATCGCTTCGGCCTCGGTAATGGGGGCCAGGTGAAAGGTGACATCTTTAAGTACTTCAACGTAGATACCACCAAGTCCAAACATCAACATCGGTCCAAATTGGGGATCCCGGTTCATACCGATGATAACCTCGAGGCCGCGGGGTATCATCTTTTCAACGTATATCCCTTCAATTCGGGCATCCGGTGCACGTTTTTTGATCTTCAACATCATCAGATCATAGGCATCTTCAACCGCCTCACCGTTGGTGAGATTCAACTGAATCCCGCCCATATCACTTTTGTGAATAATGTTTGGTGAGACAATCTTCAGTGCCACCGGAAAACCGATCCGTTCTGCAATCTCCACCGCTTCTTCCTGACTGATCGCCAGGGCGCCGGTGGGAATCTTAAAACCATAGGCACTCAGCATATCTTTGCCCTTCACCTCACCAATGGTCATGCGGCCGGTCCGCTGGCGTCTGGTGATAATGCGCTCTACCCTGCGCCGGTTGACTCGAAAATGGGTAATCTGCCGAGGTGGGCGATTCTTCCACAATGAATAGTTGTACATCGCCTTCAGTGCTGAAACCGCTCGTTCAGGGGTATCGTAATCTGGTAATCCGGCCGCAGAAAGTTCCATTCGACCGGGAAGCACATCCTGCCCGCCCATGAAACTGGCCACGACCGGTTTTGAGCCATCAAGTGCCGCGGCAATAGCCATGGCCGTTTCAGCCGGCTGGGTCATGGTTTGGGGGGTCATAATCACCAGGATAGCATCCACCGAAGGATCGTTCTGGGCGGTTTCTATGGCCGCAGCATAGCGCTCGGGATCAGCATCGCCCAACACATCGATGGGATTGTTTACCGCAGCCTCACGCGGCAGCTTTTCACGCAAAAAGGTGACCGTTCTGTTCTCAAGCAAGGCAACCTGCATACCATCCCGTTCTACCGCATCAGCGGCCATGGTTCCAGGACCACCGGCATTGGTTACGATCAAAATCCGGTTCCCTTTCGGCAGTGGCTGAAGGGCCAGTGCCGTTGCATAGTCAAAAAGCGCCTCAAAGGTATCTGCCCGCACCACACCACTTCTCTTGAATGCTGCTCCGTATGCCGTATCAACCCCCGCAAGGACACCGGTATGAGACGCTGCGGCTTTCAAACCTGCCGCAGTGGTACCAGATTTCAGGATGATTACCGGCTTCTCCACGGCGGCTTCCTCGGCTGCTTTGACAAACGCATCACCTGCGCTGATATCTTCGAGATAGCCGACAATGACCTTGGTTTTCTCATCTTTTGCCAGCCATGAAAGCAGATCGATCTCATTGATATCCGCCTTGTTACCGATACTAACCATTTTCGAGATGCCGAGATGCCGGGCACTGCAGATGTCGAGCATGGCAGCACAAACCGCTCCTGATTGAGAGAAAATAGAAATAGAACCCGGTTCCGGATGCCGGCCAATAAAGGAGCTGTTCAGGCCAACCTCGGTGTTAATGATTCCCATACAATTAGGGCCAAGCAGACGGACCGCTTTCTTCTTGCACATCTCGACCATTTTCTGCTCGAGTTCATGCCCCTCTTCTCCCATCTCGCGAAAACCGGAAGAGATCACCACCACCCCTCGAACTCCCTCATCAAGACAGACCTTTACCGTTTCGATCGCTTTTTCATTCGGGACAACAATGATTGCCAGGTCTACTTCTTTGCCATAACTGGCCAGATCAGGGTAGCAGGGGAGCCCCAGAAGGGAGTCCGTTTCAGGATTAATCGGGATAACTTCACCACTATAACCAGAAGAGGTCAAATTGATCATCACATCATGACCGACCTTCCCCGAAACCCTTGAAGCGCCAACAACTGCGATAGACCGGGGATTGAAAAATACTTCAAGATTCATTTGAACTCCTCGGGCAGCTGATGTGCTGCTTCCGGTCAGTGATTTATCTTACGGTTTGAGCAGGGTAAATCCGTTGTCCTGTAGCAGTTTATGAACATTACTGATTTTGTACGTATTGACCCTCAGGTAGATCCGATCGTAACCGGTTTCCTGGCCAATTTTTATCAGCCTGGTACATTGGACTTCATGCTCATCGAGGAGTGTGACGATCCGGCTAAGACTGTTTGATTTACCATCGTCAAGGATGGCAATGAGCATCGAGCCTTTCTCTGCGACACCGAAAAGTTTTTTATACGCAGCGGTGAGGTCCCGCATGGAAAAAATGCCGATTACCTTGTCTTCATCAGTTACCACCGGCAGCGCACCAACCTTGTCCCGGTCAAATACCATCAGGGCATCGTCCAGCGTCGAATCGACCCCCAGGCAGGAACAGTTTCTTGACATGATTTCGCTGACGGTTGTTTTGTTTACGGTTTTAAATACTTCCTGCCGCTCGACTTCCCCCAGGACCGAAGATGGAAACGCTGAGCGCAGATCACGATCTGAAACGACCCCGATTAATCTTCCGTCATCATCAACCACGGGCAAATGTCTGAAATGATGATTATTTAATACTTGTCTTGCATCGGGTAATAACATGTCTGCTGCAATGGTTAAAGGATCTGCAGTCATGTAGTCAGAGATAAACATAGTCTCACCTTCACCGATTACAATCGGTCCTAATTTGCGGTTTGGTATTATCCTTGTTTTTTCAACAACCCCTGGAGGTATGCATCCACCGATTCACCAAGTGAGCTCAATTCATAGCCGCCTTCGAGGATAGATAACACCTTGCCATTTGTATAAGTTTTACCCCACCGGCGAATTACTTCACCGATTTTACCGTACACCTCTGTTGAAAAGTGCAGCCCCGACATATCATCACTGATATGGGCATCAAAACCCGCCGCAATTATTATTGCATCCGGCTCCCATTCAATGATTCGAGGTTCAACAATTTCTTCAAAGAGTTCTAGAACTTCCTGATCACCGGCCCCCGGTCTCAAGGGCAGGTTCAGGATTGTGCCCTTACCTTCGCCAAACCCGGCCTCGTCAGCATAACCGGTACCCGGATAGCTGAAACTGGGATGTTCATGTATTGATATATAATACGAACCTGCTTCTCGTTCAAAAGCCGACTGAATGCCATTGCCATGATGCGCATCAAAATCAAGAATCAGAATTCGCTGGCGATCATATGTACACTGCCAGTAACGGCCGGCGATCACACAATTGTTGTAGTAGCAGAACCCATAAGGTCCTGTTTTTTCTGCATGATGGCCGGGAGGACGAACCATGCAGAAGACCTGATCCGCATTACCATTTTCCAGCAGGTCAATACCGGTAATCCCCGCTCCTGCCGAGAGGCAGGCGACGTTGTAGGTGTCATAACAGATCTGATTATCGGTATGATCGATGTAGGTTCTTCCGGCCAGTACAAGTTCTTCAAACCTGAACAACCAGCTTTCATCATGACAGTCCATGAGTTGTTTACGGGTCGCCGGATGCGGCTTTACAAAATCAAGCTTTGGCAGAATTGGACTCGAGACGAGACTATCCATTATCACTTCCAGCCTGACCGGGTTTTCAGGGTGTCCAAAGCCACCCGTATCATGATCAAAATAGTGAGAATCAGTGACAATCGTGAGATCATTATAGCTGCTCATTCACATAATCCCGAATCATGATCGACCGACGCTCTCCAGATACAATAAAGCTGCTCATAACGTGCCAAATCAATCGCTTGTCCATGAAGCACAAGCTCAAAAATAGAATCGTTCTGCGAGTAATAGGGATGACCAGTCCCTGTTGCAATACTGCTTTCCAATAACTCACCGGTGTTGAAATAAAAATGAGTACTTCAAACACTCTGTATTGGACATTTCCAGACAACTGGTTACATTTGCAACAAATCGCTCCAACATCGAATGGTGTTAAGTATAGGAGTTACCCCCTCATATTACAAATAAATTATGTTGATATCTTTCTATCATTCTACTCTATGTCCGCGCTGTGCATTCGTGCATCGACTACTCAGAGAACTCCTTGGTGAACGTTTCGATGACGTCATCGAAAAAATAGATATCGTCACCAACCCCAAACGCACTTTCCGGGACGGAATCAGGATGATTCCAGCACTAAAATGCAACGACAGGGTCATCAGCGGGATCTTCCTCACCAGAAGACAACTTGTCGACTTTCTTGCTTCATCCGGATTCAATACACCAGGCGTGCAGAAATAATGAAACAACTCCTTGTAGACTCAATTGGCCGAATCGACCTGATTGTCTGGGTCCTCGTGATCGTTTTCTTCTGCGGCTCAAGCCTTATCTTCAGTGGAAATATTCAGCTTGCCTTCATGGGTGCGGCGGGGATCATTGTGGAGATGCTGATCATCGGCGTCTCCATAGAAATCATCATTGATTCCTTAAAACAGCATAAAGGTATCGGTACGATAACCGGTTTCATAACCAACGGCCCGGAAGCACTCTGCCTGATTGTCGGCCTGGTGGTAGGGGATATTCTTTTCGCTGCCTCAACACCGCTTGGTTCAAACTTCATGAACCCGGTATTGCTTTTTGCTGCTGCACTGATTTGCGGCACGGTCATTTCCGTCCTGAAGTGCAAGCCTTTTTACACCATCACCACTATTGTTGCAACCGCGGCGTTTGCGTTGGGTTTCTACATTCTCGACGTATCGCTGTATTTCTGGTGGGTTATCGGTGCAATTCTGGTTACTATTCCGCTTTTTATCATTCGGCCAACCGAGCAAAACAACCCTTCTGGCGAGGAGACCAGCCAATCTGCGAACTGGTTGATCCCGGCAGTGATTCTACTGATCGGTGCCGGATATTTTCTTGACCCGGTGGTTTCATTTGCCGCCGAGAATTCAAAAGCACCAAAAGGTGTGATCGGCTTCTTCATTCTTGCCACCCTCACTTCCTGGCCAGAATTCAAGTCATGTTTGGCGCTTCTCAATCGCGGTAAAACACTGGCGGCCATTTTGAACATAACCGTCTCAAACATCACGAACATCTGGCTTGCAGCAGCCGGCATCGGCTTCTACATTCTCACCGTATAGACTTTTCACAACACAGGGGTTCACTCGGCCAACGGGGATTTCATTCGATAGCTCCCCACATAAGCGTTATGCGCAGCACTGATACAGAGTGGGGAGTGTCAGTAAATTGGATATCTCCAGCACACGATCCCTTCAAACCTCCTCTCTTCTACCAACCACAGTCCGGGTGGATTCTCCGTAAGAAAATTGTTCAACTCTTTGATCTATTTGCAACAATGAACAAAAGAGAATATATAGTAGGTCATGGAACCGCAACCCAGCCCCATACGCATGAGCGTGCTCGTCTCTACTTTGGCCGCCAATAGTGCGGAACTGTTTTTGCGCGACCTGCTCCTCACGATTAATCGCTCGCTTATAGATCCCAAACTTATTTTCCTCAAGCAGCCGGGGGTTGTCGGTGAAGAACTGATTCAAAAAGGTTTCGAGGCAGTATCTGATCTGTCTCCCAGTCGATTCTCCTCAAAAGCCACCCAGAGAATTGGCCAAGCCCTTCAGGAACAGGATAGCGAGTTACTATTTCTTATAAACCATCTCAACTCAATGGTTTACGGAATTCCCGCCGGCCGAAAGCAAAACATCCCGATAATCAACTGGTGCAACATGACCGATCAGCCCAACCAGGTTAATCGCGTTGACATGGCCTGCCGACGGCTCCTCCATTTCAAGGTCGATACGATCATCGCTGCTGCACGAGGACACCGGGACTACCTGATCAGGTATGAAGGCTTGCCGGCCGAAAAAATCAAGGTGATCTATAATGGGATCAGTCCCAAACATATCCGTGCGACCCAGTCACCTGAAGAAACCAGGCGGATGCTCGAAATTCCAAGGGACGCAAAGGTTATCTCTCAGCTCGCCTCATTGAGGCCCGACAAGGCTCACGAAATAATGCTTGAGGCGATGGTCTACATCAAAAACAAAATTCCCGAATCTCTACTGCTGATCGTCGGGGATGGTGAGCAGAGAAACTTTCTTGAAGAACAGGCCCGCAAGTTCGGGCTCGAAAACCATTGCCGGTTTCTTGGAGAACGGCAGGATATTGGCAATATTCTTGCCATCACCGACACCGTCGCAATTTCCTCACTCCCTCACCACGAAACACTTTCAATTGAGGCTATAGAATCGCTGTTCAGTGGTACTCCCGTCGTTTCTACCGATGTGGGTTTTATGAATGAAATTATCCTGCAGGAAATTACCGGACTCCTGGTTCCTCCACGATCTCCAGAACAGCTGGCCTTGGCAACCATTAAAATTCTGCGTGATAATCGGTTGCGAGCCAAGATGAGTCTCAAGGCAAAAGAACATATCGAGCAATTATGCAACACCGAAGTGATGACTAGAAAATTTGAGCAGGAGATCATCACCCTTTCCGATCGAGAACAACTCAAGACCTGATCTGTTTCATTCCGCTATCAATTATCATATCATTACCACTTCAACTCCCGCATGAAATCATATTAAGACCCCAAAAAAATCTTTCTCTGTGATCCCGGTCAAATGTGAGAATTATTCTCAATATTGATTGCGTGGTATCCTTTTTGCATTACTGTATGCATACATGTCAAAATTATAACATGGGGGCAGTTATGGAAATTAGTGCAACAACACTTGCAAACAGAGAATTATCTCTTAACAGGGCCAACGTTGGTCAAGATATACTTCAGAGAACACTTGAAAAATCAGATGAAGCAAAACAGCTTCAAGAAGCGGACAAACCTGTAGAAGTACGAAAGCCAGAAGGCGACAAACAAGGCAGAATCGACCTGTACGCCTAAACCCTGAATACCAACTACGTAACTCGTTTACGGTTACGTAATTGGTATTTCGTAATTCACATTCACCACCGTATACCTTCGCGGTCGTGCATAAAAGATTTCAATCTCCTATAGCTCTTTCTTTACGTTTAATTCTCAAGACGCTATACTCCATAAGAAACTTAGTTTTTCCATACTGATAGGTGAGAAACAGAACCTCACCACAGACCTTACCAGAGTTTTTTATGGCCACGGGTTTTCAAATCCTTATTTCTGCGTTTGTCTTCTTATTTTTCTCACTCTCAACGATCAAAGCGCAATCGGATCGTCCTTATACCCTCTCTATTATCACCCCAAAAATACTATCAATTACCATTACTTCACCGGAACTGAACTACGGGCGCCTGACCAGGCACCTGGTGAAACCAAATGATAAAACAGAAATCGATAAACAGGGTAACACCTGGCTTTTGCGTAATGGGAATAAAGTTGGCACCTTGGTGGGCAATGAACGGAAATTCTTGTACCATTTCGGACATTCTACAGGTGGACACAGCGCCCTTTCCAAGGGCTATGACACCAATGACTTTGCCCTCACATCTGCCAACGATCCAAATTACCAAATACATGTTCCCCCGGAACAAATTGGCAGAAAATCACGTCCGGTAGATTCTGTCTGGTCAGCGGAGGGTTTAGCAGTAGCAGTGGAGCACACGTTCTATCTGTTCTTCGAGGAGCCACTCACAGAAGATGAGCACTATATCCTTGAAGTTCCATCTTTTATACACCAAGAATTAATATCGTTCACCTATGCACCACAAGATTACCCCAGCAGTGCCATACATTTGAGCCAACTGGGGTTTGCACCTGATTCTCAAGCCAAAAGTGCATATCTCTCTCTTTGGGCCGGAGATGCCGGCTCTCACTCGTTTCCACGCAATCTGCGCTTTCACATTTTCGATCAATCGAGCAATACCGAGGTATTCTCGGGTACCTCACAATTGAAAAAACCGGCACTGGCGATCGATGAGGACGCCTATGGAATTAATTACACCGGTGCTGATGTACATAGCGTGACCTTTAATAGTGTTACCACCCCGGGAACCTATTATTTAGTTATCGAAGGTGTTGGCAGATCTCATAGTTTCACCATTGCTGATACCATTTGGGAAGAGCCGCTCTACCATGGACTCCGAATCTTCTATCATCAACGCAACGGTATCGCTTTGGCTCCGCCATACACCGATTTTATCAGACCTGACAGTACCGAACCAGATGCTCCCATCCTTCAATCCGGGGCCAGACTCATGGATACCGGAAATGGGTTCATTGAGGGGCTCGATAATTTTTCCACCCTCCTTGCTGAAAAGACCGACAAACCTTTTCCGATTACACCAGGCGGGTACTTTGATGC
>QZLB01000177.1 GCA_004796425.1 Desulfobulbaceae bacterium
ATGAAGCAGAGATAAGAGCCTATTCCGTAACTGAGTGAAAACGCGTGGACAAAGGTATTCATAGAAGCCAAAACCGAGCATTGATATTCCGAGAAGATAAAGCGTCATACCAACCAGACATTTTGGTATCGTAAGGATAGTGAGGAGCACCGAGTGTATGGGTAAACCCACTATATGTGGCGAGAGTATCACCATAAATTACAGTGGCCAGGATCTTTGCTAATATAAAATAATTCATGTTCGAGACAATAATTTCATGATACGGGGGGTATATAATATAAGAACCCAAAGCATGAATTAAACACACCCACCGACACTTCCTGGGTTAGCTCGCGTGGTATGTATTTCGGCTTATAACGTATTGCATGATCAATGAATGACGAAGCATTGGTATCAGCCATAAAAAACGGTAGTGAACATGCCGGTGAAGCTCTGTTCAGGAGATATCAGGATAAGCTTTATAGTTTCCTGTTACGGGTTTCAGGAAATGCCAACGTGGCGGAGGATGCTGCTCAGGAGACATTTATCCGGGTACTGGACAGGATTGGTGTTTTTGAACCGGGGAAAGGAACATTCAGAAGCTGGCTATTTACCATCGGTCGTCGTGAAATGTTTCGATTAATGAAGAAGGAATCGCATCACTATACAGTGACACACCATTATTACGATCAGCAACTGCAATTTGACAAGAACCTTTCGGATGACAGGAACCAACCATATAACCACTTATTGGACAAGCAGCGCAAGAAATTGCTGGAGTATGCAATTAGTCAACTGGGTATTGAGGAGCGGGAGGTTGTCCTGCTCCGGATGGTGGAAGGATTAACATTTCGTGAAATCGCAGAAATTACCGAAACCCCTCTGAATACAGCTTTGAGCAGAATGAGAAATGCTCAGCAACATCTCAAAATCCATCTCCAGCAGGAGGCGAATTGAAATGGAATGCAGTCATGACCAGATCCTGCTTTATGAGAGCGGGGAACTCGATCATAAAACTACGGCCGAGCTTGAAACGCACCTCAGCCAGTGTGAACAGTGCCGTTCCTGGCTTGAAGAGCTCAATCAACTCCATGAGATGTTTCACCAGTTACCGACCGTGAAAATACCATCTGATCCGGCTGGCAGACTGAGCCGCACTGAGCGTCCACAAACGAGACTGGGCGGACTATTGAGATGGTTAGCAATTCCCGTCCCGGCCTGGGGTGTGGCGTGTGCTCTGATCATTTGCACGGCCCTGGTTTTAGTCGGCCGTAATGAAACGATGACCACCACCAATATCACTTATCGTTATGAGCATGGAGAGCTTCTTTCGAGGTCAGAGTCCTCACTTTTAGCTCGGAAATTGCGGTCGGACATAAAGTCACTTTCCGCCTCGTTTCAAACGCAACGAGTTGAAATTACCACACCCGGTAATGATCAGTTCACTAAACGAATTCGCTCGCTGCAAAGCGAGGTTAAACGCGCACGTAAGGATCTTGTACAGGATAAGCACTCATTTCCCAGAAAAGATAAAAGGAGATTTATATGAAATGCGTTAAACCGCTCTATCTATTACTGAGTTGCCTGATATCACTGGCGCTCATTGCTGGTGTAGTCAAAGCCGATGATGAGCCTGATTATGAACAGCTTGAGGAAAAGTATTCTGATAAGGATGAAATCAGGGCGTGGTTGAAGGAGCATTTTCCCGAGGCCCTCAATGCTCGCATCCAGTTCGGTGAAGAGTATCAGGAAGAGTATGAAGATGCGCTGTTGAACTATGGAGAGCGGATCATGGAGCTTGAGCAACTCAGGTTTTACAGTCAGGAATACTTTGAGACCGCACTTCAGGGAGACAAGTTTGAATTAAAAAGCTGGATCGTTGCCGAGCATTACAATAAAATCGCTGACTCTGACAAAAGGACCGGTCTGGCGAAAGAGTTGGAACAGGTGCTGGGAAAGGTCTTTGATCTCAGGCTTTCGGAAAAGAAAAAGGAGATTGAGGAACTGGAGAGTGAACTGGCAGAACTTAAAAATCTGGTTACGTTCCGCGAATCAAAACGACAGGAAATCATTGAAAGAAGGGTCCGGGAGTTGACCCGACCTGAGGATGAATCCCTGGAGTGGTGGTAATCGTTAATGTATAAAGAGGGTACAGACCGCGCATACACTCAACATGCGCGGTCTGTCCTTTACTTCCTACCTAAGATAACCGATCTCTCGTTCAATTGTCAGGATCAAGTCCGGAGAAATTCCCCGCTCTTCACGTTTTAGGATATGCAAGTAAGCATCAAGCATTAGAAACAGTGGCAACGGGCTGTTACCCTGGTTGATCAGGGTCGATTTGTGTGGTGTGAGTATTTTAAAATTCGGGCGATTTTTGGCAATGAAGCGAAACACCTGCGTAGGATCTGGATTAAGATCAATTGCTGCAACAAAAAGATTGTTGTTCAGGTATTTATCCCTCATTTCATTGATGCGACCAACGTCGAGTCCCCCGGATCGTGAGCTGTCGAAAAAAATCAGCAGGGTTGGTTGCTCAAGGTACATCGCAGTTTCCAATACTTGTTCTTCAACCGGATCATGCACCGTAAAATTTGGTAGCATGTTTGTTGCGAACAGCGGAGTGAAGCCCATAAGAACCATGAAAAGGGCAGCCAGCACGACAGTTATTACTTTGTTATTCCGTTTCATAATTGCATCCTTCGATCATCTGGAAGGTTTGATAAAATCTTCAGCCACATTCACTTCCTCCATTACCTACATCTCTCTGAGGTCATCGAGATTGATAACTTTTCGGTCATCTTGTGGAGGGGGGGGAGGTGGTGGGGTAGCAGCAACTGGTTCTGGTGGCGGTTCTGGTGGCCGGGGTTCCGGTGGCTTCGGGTCGGCCTGGGTATTCCGCCGAGGAAGGTTTCGGGCGACATAGCGAGAATATACCCAGCCCCTTCTGCCCGGGCCGTAAACCACCTTATACCAGTTTCCTCTGGTTCCGACTCGATATACGGTGTCGCCATATCTCAGACCACTTTCGGAATGGCAAGTGGTCGAAGGGCAGGACCTGACGTTGAGCGAATCGCTGGTAACATAGTACCGATCTTGTTCATCGTAATCTTTCCCCCAATAGTAATCGTAAGGATCATAAGGCTTCTTATTCCACCAGGCACCCTGGCTGGTGATTGGCAGGAAAATAAAGAGTGCTGCAAAAAGCAGGAGGTACAACTGTTTTTGATTTTTCATACGCATATCCTCTGTGGTGGTTCCAGCAATCGTTTCTGAACAACTAGAAATTTATCTTATAAAAGGAGCGATTGCAAACAGATACAGATGTTTTTTTGTTAGGCTTTGGTAAAAAAGAGGTCGAGAGGGGCGGGGTCAGCCTGATACTGCACCGGATGTGCAGCATCAGACGATAGTTGCGTTGTTATCACCTCGTGGGTGGTCCTGAACCACTGATGGGTTAGTTACACTTCCAGCTTTTGGCTATCTTGTTGGCTTTCCAGAGACAATTCTCTTCCATTGCACCAAACTCACGTTTGGTGGCAGAAATATTGTTGGTAACCGTACCATAAAAACTTTTTGCAGAAAACATGAGTTTCCAACTGCAATTTTTCGTCATCCAGTCCAGTGTATCCCGTGCCTCATAATAGTTATCAAGAGCTTGATCTCTTACCCCCCGAAGTTCATTAACTTCCGGCTGCTTCGTTTCAAACACTACGCAATCGGGATTACTCAGGCAAAGTTTCTCGTATCGCCGATTCATCTCCTGCTGCTGCTCGACACCACGCTGGTACGCAGCCTCTGCTGAACCATAGGTGGCTTTGTTACATGAATATTCAGCTGATGCACTGCTTGCAAGAAGCAGTGCGGAAACTACAATACAGATCCTGAGCATTTCACTTCCCCCTTTGTTACTGGGCCTCTGATTGTGAGGACCTCATACGATATTTTCAATTAGTCTCGATCACGATTCCGTCCTGGTACATGGTCGGAATCACTGCTTTCGCGCCGTTTACTGTTACCCCCTCGGAAACAGAATTTCAAACAAAAAATCAAACACCTGCGCCCTGCTTCTGGTAATAAAATTTATCCAGGACTGCTGTTTGATGATCATGAATCAGCTGAACAGACCGGTTTTTTTGGGTGAAGTAGTTATGTGTGGGTCATTCTCTCAAGCCAGATCTCAAAAACAATCAAGGTCCAGAGCTTTTGGCCAAACGATTGGTCGCCATTGCGGAATTGTGTGACACTGTTTTTAATCAGTTCCAGATTTGAGAAAATACCTTCTTTTTGCAACCGTTCAGGATGGAGGTACTGGTCAATGAGTCTATTCATTGGTTCATCGGTTAACGAGCAGAACGGTAAGCTGGTACCGCGTTTAAATGATTTACAGATTTCTCGGGGGACATACTTTTCAAAAAGCAGCCTGCGGTTGAGAATTTTGCCATAATTTTTACGGAATTTAAGACGATCGGGCAGTTCGTTGGCAAATTGATACACCCCTTTGGAAAGGTAAGGGTTGATGGTGTGCAACGAATGAAACATGCTGCATCGCTCGAATTGCTTGTCAATACATTCGGTGCTATGGGTTGAATAGAGTGACTTTTGTATTCTTCCGGCCAGAGGCATGCCTTTGAGCAGATCGAAGGTTCTTTGAAAGTTGCCGTTTTTAATATCGATTTTAATACCCAGCAACTGCTCGATATCACTGCTACTCCATTTGACAAAAAAGGTTTCAAAAAATGATCTGCCGCCAAAATAGGAAAGCAGGGGCATGTTGGGGAATTTGGTCTTGAAGAGGTCCGACTCGAAAACCCACTTCCCTGTCGCCATCATAAATTTACGCAGCGGTAGAGGAAAATAGCGGTAATAGTTATACAATGAAGAAAGATCAAAGTTGCCAAAAAGAAAGTCTGAGGTGGCTCCGGTAAAGGTAAAATCAGCATGTTGTCTGGCCAGCGAAGTGCCATAAAAAGCAGCAGCTGAACCAAGGTCTGAGAATGGCTCATCATGAAGATCGATTAACCGGTGGGTTAAATCAAAGAACTCTTTGCCCGAAAACAGCAAACTGTGATGCTCTGTTCCCAGATGATCGGCGATCCGCTTTGCATAAGGTCGTTCATCGCAGGTTTCTACCCCGAATCCGACCACGAAGGTTTTCACCGGTCGGCTGGTCACCTTTTTGATAATTGAGGCGACCAGCGAGGTGTCTATCCCACCGGTCAGAAAGCAGCCGATGTTCCCCGGATTACGAGCGAGCTGCGCTTCAATCGCCTTGGTTAAGAGTTGATCAAGGACATCGACGTAATAGTCTTCCGGCTCGGGAGCTTCAAGAGGTTCGCGACCTTCTCTTAGATCCGGCAACTCTATAGCAAGCTCGGATGATGAGAGATCATAGTAAAGTCGAGCTCCCGGGGGGAGTTGTTTGATTTGGGGATAGATCGTTCGTGGTTGGGGGATATACCCCATGGCCAGATACCAGGAAAGACTTTCGCGGTCAAATCCTTTGTCAATATCAGGGAGCTTGAGCAGTCCCTTCATTTCTGAAGCAAAGGCGAAATAATGATCGGTCTGGGCGTAATACACGGTCCGCTGGCCGGTGATATTTCGAGAGAGGATGAGCCTGTTATTGTCACGATCCAGCAGTGCCGATGAGTAGGGACCAAATAGTTGGCTGCTGTAAGTTTTGCCCTGGCGGTCATAGAGGTCTTGTAAAATTTCAGGGAGGGTGCGTTCGGTTTGGCTTACCCCATAGAGCTGATGGCTGATCTCATCGAGGTTCCAGAGATATCCGTCGAAGGCATGGACACAAGAGGTTCGCTTAAGATCCTGATGCTGATTAAAAAAAGGCTCCTGGTCGAGCGCACGTAAACCGATACCTCCAGGTTTCTGGTAATGCAAAAACTCAAATGATGGTCCGCAATGGCTGAGCGCCGTGCTCATTTCGGCCAGGTGTTGTTGGTTGAGGGGGGAGTTACTTTGCTGGATGAAGCCAAAAATTGCGCCCATTTTGATTATGTCCTTTGTATAGAGAATGAGGATATGTTTACAGTGATGCGATGCACGGTATCATGGATCTGACGTTTTATACAACAATGGTTTATATCACCTGGTATCCGACTGATATGTTCCCCCCGACTTTCTGGCAGAAAGTGCCACAAAGTAGTTATACGTATTTTTCAAACCAAAGCCGAAGAAAAAGCTTGACCGGCCAGGGAAAATATAGTTGTATGTGCAAGCAATAGATTGGTTTGTGCACATCCCGAATCTGTATTGTTCGCAGTTTTTCATATATGAGACTGGTACTGTGCCAATTTGTGGAGTTGGTTGGGCTGTTTTCGTACGGCTTTGATAGTGCAGTTAAAAGAAGCCCTTGAAGGATGTATGTGCAACAAACTGTCGGGTGGTTTTGAAAAAAGGACCCTCTACTATCATTACAAAGGAGAAGCAAAATGAAATCAATTGGACCGGTAAATGGCCTCTATCCTATGCCAACAACATTGGTTGGTACAACGGTGGACAATAAACCCAACTTTTTGACTGTTGCCCATGTGGGAATTTTAACCCATGAACATTTATCAATTGGACTTGGTAAGATTCATTACTCAAACGCGGGCATTCATGAGAATAAGACGTTCAGTATCTGTATCCCCCCTCAGGAGTTACTGGTAGAGACAGACTATTGCGGGATTGTAACGGGCAAAAAAGCGGACAAGAGCAGGCTTTTTGAGTTGTTTCATGGAACGCTTGAAGGTGCTCCCATGATCAAAGAGTGTCCGGTAAATATGGAACTGAAACTCCATGAGGTTCTCGATTATGAGACCCACGATGTCTTTATTGGTGAGATTGTCGGGACCTATGTTGATGAGTCAGTTCTCACTGAGGGAAAGATCGATATTTCCCGTCTAAAACCAATGCTCTTTGATATGGCAAGTAAAGAGTACTGGGCACTTGGGCCTTCGATCGGATTTTGCTGGCGTGATGGGAAAGCGTTGAAAAAGAAATAGACGACCAGCAGAGCTTAAACCAGACAGCCCGGTGCGCGCTTTTGGCGAAGTTTCATGAACCAACTTGAAGCTTTGTGACACCCATAGTAGTAGTGAGGGTGAAGTGATTCGGAATAAAACGATCCGGCAGGAGGTGCACTGGGATGGATACGATCCTGACTGTTCTGGATAAAGCAATGGGACCCATCTTTGGGATTGGCTTTTTTGGTTTTATGATCTGGCTTTTTTACTGGCTGATTGTGGTGGTACCGAAAAAGATCGGAGCGTTTTTCAAAGAAATGGGAAAAAGTGGCTATCGGCCTGTTGACCTGGAAGAGTCCGAGATGCTTGAGGCAATGAATCGACTGGTTCCACCTCACCCCCAAAGAACCAGTGGAGGGTCAAATGTGACGCCATGGAAAGTGCGAAAGGCAATCAGAAAGGACGAACCTGAGGTTCGCTCTTATATCACCATGGTGAACAGGAATGAGTCCCATGCCGGTGATGGGGCGTCGAAGAGTTATGTTCAGAGTTGTCTACTTTTCTTTCAAGAACGTGCACTGGAAATGGACGGATTGATCTACCTGACACCGAAAAAAAATAGAAGCGCAAACAAGTGGCAGGAATATTTCGGAGCTGAAGAGTTTATTGAAGGCTACGGCGAGCAGTTGCACCAAAACTATCACATCTTCAGTCCTGAGAAACGAGCGATACCCATACCCGCTCAATTGGAAAAGGAACTTATCGAAAGCTGTGAGATTTTGTGCAGGCGTGAGTTGTTTTGTTTCGCCAACGGTGTCAACCTGCAATTTTCTGCTGATGGATGGGGGATCTGTCCTGATAATTATGCCTACAAAAAGCAGCACCTGCAACTTTTGACCGACCTGTTCCATCGAATTGATCATGCGTTGTCCGTTCGTTGAACGATTTCCAATTTCTTGCATACGGATCAATATTCTTTACTGGACGACTTTTGGATAAACGAGTCGGGCAGAGAAAATTCTGCGGTGTTTATTGCTTCTTTTTGATTTGGTAACGCAGGATGGTCTCATATTTGGCTGGATCTGGTTCAATCTGTTCAAACTTTAGATACACTTCTTCATAAAAGCCGCTCAGTTGATATCCCTGGCGGTCGATATAATCCCGCAACGTCTCCAGGGACTCCGGAATGGTTTCATATCTGCCGATATGTAGTATTTGTGCTGTTGTCAGTGCGGGTCTATGAGAGAAATAACTCTTGATTCGAGTCGAATGTTGCAGTTTGTCTAACCTGATGGCTGTTTGAGGAACAGGTCGCCGGTAGTGAATGACCCACTGGGATCGGGAAACCTGCGTTCTTTGTTGCCAGGAAAGGTGACGACCGGTGAGGTAACTCGGTGACAACTTGAGAACTCTTGCAGCGT
Organism: Desulfobulbaceae bacterium; assembly: GCA_004796425.1. Classification (GTDB taxonomy): domain Bacteria; phylum Desulfobacterota; class Desulfobulbia; order Desulfobulbales; family Desulfocapsaceae; genus MADRE3. The sequence goes on from QZLB01000177.1 coordinate 8,366, forward strand.
TGTGGAAGATGGTCAACGCCGAATCAAAGGTGATGTCCGGATCGCCGGTAATTTCTGTGACCAATTCTTTAACCGGTGAAGAAGTAGTAATGTAGGGTTGAAATCGGTTGAGTTCAGCACGGTGATTATACCAGGCCAAAAAAACCACTGCTCCAATCAGTGTGATCATTCCCATCGTTCTGTTGAAGATATCTCTCATCAGACCAGTCGCCTCATAATTGGACCATCGAGTTGTGGTTTGCCGATCAGCTGGGGGATATAACGACTAAAAATAACAACAAACGGGATGGTCAAAACAATGCTTGCAAGCGTGATGAGGGAACCACTGACCAGGATGATAATTGCATGATCACCATAGGTAAACAGCAGCTTTTCTGCCAAACGATCATTGATCAAATGGTAAAAAACCCCGTTTAAACCGAAGATGATCAGCGTATTGCCTCCCAGGTAACAGAGAAATCGGTTGCCACTGGTAAGTTTTGCCAGGAGCAGAATCATGAGCGTGCCAATCAGCGCGGTGAGCGGAAAAAGTATTGGGTTGCCATGTGAGGAAACAGCTAGAAGTACCGCATCGTGGAACGGGAGCAGAGACATACCTTTGTTAAGATCATAACTTAAAAACACCAGGAACAGGCAGGCCAAGGCAGCCATGACACCTTTGAACGGTGACAATGTTCCTGCAAGGAATTTATTGCGCCGCAGAAAGACTCCTACCAGATAGAGTGAATAGCCGGTAAATGCCTCAAGGATCATGAAGTAGGGGTAGATTTTCCCATGGGGAGCGAGCATGTTGGTTGGCCGAAGAAAGTGTGCATTCCACGCGAGAATCGTACCGAAAAGATAAAATCCGAAGGCGATCAGTAAAACTTTTGTATTGGAAGTAAGCAGGCGTGAAGAGCAGTAGTGGTAGAACTCAACCATAAAAAGGCAGACCAGAAACCATGTGGGAATATTGAAATAAGGAAAGCCGCCCAGTATCGTGACGGCGATACCTTTCACATACCCATCGACTGACGGGAGCACGAGACCAGCGGTGAAATCAGTGGTCCAAAATGTCGGGATGATCAGAAGCAGTGATAAAAAGAGATAGGGGACCAGGCGGGAGGTCAGGTGATGCCGCGCCCATTCGGTTGGCAGGAGTCCCCTGGGGTGGGTTTTGGCAACATATCCTGCAAGAATAAAGAACAGTGGCATATGAAATGAATAAATAAATTTATAATGTACGGCAGCCACCGAGCTACCTGCTTTCATGTAGCTCTCGATAATATGACCATAGTAGACAAGTGTCACACCGTAGAGCCTGGCCATGTCTATGAAGTCGAACCTGACCCGCTGCGCCGAACTGCTGGCTGGTGGCACTGATGTTGGTTTTACGGGTTCTCGGTTCGGGTCTTTCATCTTCTGACTGAATGTGTGTTATGATCCAATGGTCAATGTACCTGCCCTAGTGAAAAGCCTTTGGCCAGGTGGTTCCGGACAAAGTAGATCAGTAAAACACCGGGTAGTATTGCCAGCACGGCCATCGCACTGATCCAGCCCAGCGGATTCAGTCCTAAAGCGGTGCCGGCTCGCAGGATTATCGCCCCGAAAGGTACCGCATCAATCGTGGTTACCCAGTTGGCGAGTAAGATTTCCACCCAGGAGAAGACAAAGCAGAAGAAGGCGGTCACTCCTATCCCCGGCGCAATAACCGGCAATAAAATTTTCCGAAAAAATTGAGGTAGACTGTAACCATCAAGGCGGGCAATTTCATCGAGTTCCCGGGGGACCGACGAAATAAAGCCCTCGAGAATCCAGACCGCTATCGGAACGGTAAACAGACAGTGAGCCAGGGCAACCGCGAAATAGGTATCGATGATGCCAACCACCATATAGAGCTGAAACAATGGAATTGCCACTGTGGCCGGCGGAGTCATACGTGCTGCCAGAAACCAGAAAAACAACTGTTTGTCACCGAGAAAAGAAAAGCGGGAAAAGCCATATGCCGCGGGCAGCGCAACACTTAGTGAGATAACATTATTAATGAGCACATAGAGCAACGAATTAAGGTAGGCAAGAACAGATTGAGAATCACTGAATATTGATTTGTAATTGGCCAGGGTACCAATCATTGGGATTGGGGTGAGGCTGTTTTTAATCTCGAATTCGGTTTTGAAGCTATTGCAGACAAGAAAATAGATGGGCAGCATCAGAAACAGAATATAAAGCAAGGGAATGATTCTTTTAATCCGCTGCAATTTCTGAGGATTGACGATACGTTTCATCGATTCATTACTTTGTAGAGGATCCAGGAAAAGAGCAAAATAATGAGCAGATAAATCAGTGAGACTGCTGCTGAGTA
>QZLB01000180.1 GCA_004796425.1 Desulfobulbaceae bacterium
CTCTACCATTCACAATTAACGTATACCCAGGGTGGAAAGATCACGGTTGCCGGGCCATCCCTTGGTGCCGCCGCTGCCGGTTTGGTGCTCGAAAAACTGATTGTGCGCGGCGTGTCAGAGTGCATTGTCCTGAGTTGCTGTGGCTCTTTTGACCCCGGGCTTTTTATTGGAGATATCCTGGTACCACACGCTGCGGTTTCAGGTGAGGGGGTAACACAGTATTATGCTTCTCAGGATCAGTTAGACGTCGATCAATTGCTTCGAAAGAAAATTCAACAGCGGTTGCAGGCTCACAAAATTGATTACCAAACGGGAGTAATCTGGTCCACCGATGCGCCTTATCGGGAGCGCAGAAGTGTACTCAATCAACTTCATGCTAACCGGGGAGTGTGTGGTGTTGATATGGAGTTTTCGGCCCTCTGTGCAATTGCCGCTTGCAGAGGTGTTCGGCTGGCTGGAGTTTTCGTTGTTTCTGACGAACTTTGGGCAGAAAAATGGAAACCGGGCTTTTCTGATCACCGATTTAGGGAACGATCGCAACATCTCTTCAAAACCTTGATTTCAGAACCGGAGTAAGCAGGGGAAATCTTATGACTCAAACATTTCATCTGATCAGTCTTGGCTGTGCAAAGAACCTGGTTGACTCAGAGGTGATCTACGGCTCCTTGGAGGCGGCTGGGTGGACCCAGGTAGAGGATGCTTCAGCTGCTAATGTTCTCATTGTTAACACCTGCGGTTTTATTCAACCGGCTGTAGAAGAGAGTATCGAAGAAATATTGCAGCTGGTTGAACTGAAGGCAAATGAGCCCGAGAAGAAAATTGTGGTGGTCGGCTGTCTGGTTCAGCGATACCAGGATAAACTGGTTGAAAGTTTGTCAGAAGTTGACCTCTTTGTCGGCACTGAAGGTGTCGCCAACATGGCTGATTTACTTGCCGGGCTGAGCAGTGATGAGAGTCAGGCACGATTGATATTGCCCCAGCCTTTTTTGATGGACCACCGAACCCCCAGACGGATATCCACCCCATCATATCGAGCCTGGCTGAAGATAACCGAAGGGTGCGATAACCATTGTTCCTTCTGTATGATCCCCAAAATCAGGGGCAGACTCAGGAGTCGAACAATCGATGATCTTATCAGCGAGGCTCGACGCCTTGATAGCTCAGGGGTAAAAGAGTTATCACTGGTAGCTCAGGATTTAACCGCCTATGGTAATGATCTGAATAACGATCAATTTTTAACGGAGCTGCTCGCACAATTGCTGGGTGAGACTGATATTGAGTGGATCAGGCTCCTGTATCTCTACCCATCAGGAATCGATCAAAAATTGATCGATTTGGTATTTCGATATTCGAGAATCGTGCCCTATCTGGATATCCCTCTTCAGCATGTGAGTAATCACATCCTGGCACGTATGAACCGGCGATACAATCACCACCAGGTGGTGACTCTGTTTGATACCATTCGGCAAAGGGTGCCGGATATCGCCCTGAGAACTACTTTTCTCGTCGGGTTCCCCGGGGAAACACCAGAGGATGTCGAGCAACTGGCGACATTTATTGAATCGCAGAAAATTGATCACGTTGGGATTTTCACGTATGCAAATGAGGAAGGATGTCCTGCTGAGAACTATTCCGATCAACTCAGTGAATCGGTGAAAGCTGAGCGAGCCAACTACCTGGCGGGGCTGCAATCAGATGTGTCCCGGCAAAAAATACGTAACTATATCGGGACGATTGAACCGGTCCTGATCGAAGGTGTCAGCAGAGAAACTGATTTGCTGCTGGAAGGGAGAACCAGATTTCAGGCTCCTGAAATAGACGGCTGCGTCTTAATAAATGAGGGAACTGCTGACCCCGGTGATATCCTGGATGTGGAAATCACCGAGGCTCAGATATACGATCTTGTTGGCAGGATAGTATAAAAAATCTTTGTGAGGAGCGCTGTTTACCTGTTCTGGTTTACTTGCTCGCGAAGATCTTTACCAACCTTGAAGAAGGGAAGCTTTTTTGGCTTTACCTTGATCTTTTTGCCGGTCTTTGGGTTCCGTCCTTCGTATGAATCGTAGTGTTTGATGACGAAACTGCCAAATCCACGAATTTCAATACTCTCTCCCCGGGCAAGAGCTTCTGTCATGGTGTCAATGACCGTGTTGGTAATCGCCGCTGCTTCACGGTGCGGTACATTGATATCTTGTGCCAATGCTTCGATCAGTTCTGATTTGTTCATACCGAACTCCTGTTTGATATGGTCTACGCAACAGCTAGGTTGAATTTATACTAACGACACTAAACACTATTTCAATAATAGGCAATAATGTCGGCACGTTAAGGCCTGATAAAGCGCTCAAAAAATATCTTGTAAAAACAATTAGTTGCCGGTGTACAAGTCCGTCTGGATTAAACTCGAACCTATAACTGTTTAGATTTAATCAGCTATTCTGGCATTTGTAAAGGAAAAATCTATAAAAAAATTTTTTTCAGCTCTGCGGGTTCAAGCGGGCGAAAATCTCCGGTTTTCAATGAGCCGAGTGTTAGTTTGCCGTAGGCAATGCGTTTGAGGTGAATTACCGGGTGGCCAATCGCCTGAAACATTTTTCTTATCTGGCGTTTACGGCCTTCATGAATGACAACACGGTAAAGCGTACTCTGCTCTTTTTTTTTGATAAAACGAATCTTTGCTGGCCAGGTTTTTTGACCATCTATTATGATGCCCTGTTCTAGTTGATGGATTTTTTTCCTTGCTGGTTGCCCTTTTACGGTAGCCTCATAGGTCTTATTTGTTTCAAAACGGGGATGGAGAATGCGGTTGGTGAGTTCACCATCATTGGTCAGGATGAGCGCACCTTCCGTATCAAGATCAAGCCTGCCGACGGGATACACACGGTCTTTTACTCCTTTGAGCAGACTGGTAACGATTGGTCTGCCCTGCGGATCAGACAATGTTGTTACAAACCCACTGGGTTTGTTGAGGAGATAGTAACGTTTCTTCGACTCAGGTGGGGTAACCAGCCTTCCATCACAGTGCACTGATTGGGTATCGGGATCAATTTTGACTCCCATCTCGGTGATTACCGTTCCGTCAACACTGACGCGGCCTGTTTTGATAAGTTCTTCGGCTCGGCGTCTTGATGAAATACCGCATTCAGCTAAATATTTTTGCAACCTCACCGTTGGTTTTATAACCATTTCTTCGGGATAATCCGTTCAATTTTTTCGTCAACCAGTTGCCGTGTTGGCTCATCAACCTCAAGTACCTCCGTGTACCACGGTTTCATCCGGCAATCGATAACGATTGGTGCCTCCAGGCCGACATGGAAACGTTTCACCGAGGTAGAGGCCCCATAGAGATCTGCAGCGGGTTCAAACCGAGTGAAAAAGGTCCAGAGAAATTCCTGCATCGAGATGGTTGCTTCCTTCACATCGTCGACCAATAAAATGACCTGCCAGTCCTTCAGGCCGGAATGTTGGGCAAGCTCAACCGGCAGCTCAGGCGATTCTTCGTATCCAGTGCCTTCCACTACCAGCGTTCCGGGCAGAAACGCAACCGGATTGCTGCATGAGAGAGGCAGCGAACCACTGAATGAATGCGGTAGCACGCGTATCGGCTCTTTGCCAAGCCCCATCAACATCGCCTTAGAACCTTTGTTTACCGAGGGGCCGGTGTAGTCGAGGGTGTCCTGGGAGACGTTAGCAAAGACAAAAAGATCCTGATCCCAGCGTACCCGTTCAAGTACATGAGTCCAAAGTGCACGGAAATCAGTAATATCCACACCGCCATCGGTGATAATCAGGAATTTGGTCAGTGACAATTGACCCTCTCCTAAAATTCTCAGCCCGGCGGCAAATGCCTCACGAGGGTAACGATCGGTAACCCGGGCAGCGGCCAAACAGTGAAACCCGGTCTCACCGAATGTTTTCAACGACTTGACTCCTTTCATTACCAGTGGAAAAAGCGGGGAAAGAAGGTCCTGGAGGTAATCTCCGATGAAATAATCTTCCTGCTTTGGGCGTCCGACGACGGTGGCAGGGTAAATCGCATCATTGCGGTGATAGAGATGAGAGACTTCGAAAACCGGGTAGTCATGTTCCAGTGAGTTGTAACCGTAGTGATCACCAAATGGTCCTTCTGGCTGTCTGATGTGTGGCGGTACGACCCCTTTAATGGCAAATTCTGAATGGGCGACCAACCGATGGCCGCCCCGAGGGTCTTTAGTCATTGGTAATCGCTCTCCCATTACCAGGGAGGTTAGCATTAACTCAGGAATATCTTCTGGCAGGGGTGCGATGGCTGAGAGCATCAGGGCCGGTGGTCCACCAATGTAGAGGGTCAGCGGCAGCGCTTCATCTCTTTTTTCCGCCTCGTGATAATGGTATCCTCCACCTTTATGTATTTGCCAGTGGATGCCAGTCTGGGTATCGCTGTGGCGTTGTATGCGATACATGCCAAGATTGTGCGTGCGGTCAACAGGATGCTCAGTATAGACAAGCGGGAGGGTGACAAAGGGGCCACCATCACTATGCCATGAGGTGAGCATCGGCAGGCTGCTGAGCTTTGGTGGCACCAGTGCGTTTTCCAAGATCGGGGCATTTTTTACATTTTTAAGACCAATGCGTGATGCATCGACAAAGAGCCCTCTGTTTTGCCAAAGCTTTCCAGGAGTTGGAGGCATGATGGTTTCGAGTAGATGGACAATATCACGGACAAATTCCTGGGGTTTTTTGCCAAACGCAAGGTCGAGTCGGTTCTGGGTACCAAAGAGATTAGTTACCACTGGGAAGGATGAACCCTTCACATTGCGAAACAGCAGCGCTGGACCTTGTTGTTGTATGACTCGTCGATGTATTTCGGCAATTTCCAGATAAGGATCAACCTCCTCATGAATCTCAAGGAGATCATGTTCGGCTCTAAGCAGGTCTAGATAACTTCTGAGGTCGGTGAGTTTGTTTTTTTTCATGGGTAATGAAGTAGGTATTAATGATGATGGTCTTCATCCATCAGGAAGTGTTTGTGATACTCGTTCTTGGCCAAATGTTTCTGCAGGAGTGAGGTGATGGTATCAACCAGTATTTCTATCTCATCACTTGAAAGTCGGGCGGCGAATAGCTCAGCAAAGTCTTTTCTGCCAAGCAACTGAAGATAGAGGGCGCATGATTGACGATCTAACACTTCACTGAGACCAAAACAGATGTTTTTCGGATCTATGCTCATAACGTTTCCTTATTTCGATTCAAGAAGGTGCCAGTGGAGTGTCCTGTTTCGCGGCCCGTCATACTCACAGAAAAAGATTCGCTGCCAGGTACCCAGCACCACGCGACCGTTCTCAACCCCAAGGGTGACTGACGAGCCGGTCAGTGTTGTCATCAGGTGGGCAGGTGAATTGCCTTCAAGATGTTTGAAGGGGAAATCGAGTGGAACCATTTCTCTTAATCCATCAATAATATCGGTACGTACATCTGGATCAGCGCCCTCATTAATGGTCAAACCTGCGGTAGTGTGAGGGTTATAGAGAAAGAGCAAACCACTCTCATGGCCCTCGTCAAGCAGCTCGCTCACCAGATCGGTGATATCAATGAGCTCCATAACTTTGCTGGTCTTTACTGGAAATTTGCCGGTTTTCACAATGCGCCTCTGACAAAAGTATGATTTGAAATTGGTGTTGTTCCAAGAGCTTTCACTATAGGGTGTTTTCTTGAGCGCGTCAATGGAGCGGGGGATTCACTCATTACTCGGCGGCAGGAAAGAACCAGATTTGCTGACTGGTCCTCGGGTAACCGTGTTTTATATTAAATTGTATTTTTAATTCCAGTGATTTGTGCTAGTATCGTGCATTCCTCCAGAAGTGGCCATGGTTGCACCATTGATTTGCCCCCGAAGTTTGTGGATTTTCAGACCATCATACACCTATAATAAAAAGCGTGCGTGCCCTGGCCCAATCGGTAATCGTCAATGTATGCTGAAGGTAACAAAACCATAGTACTCATCGGTGCGAGAGCGTCGGGTAAGTCCAGTGTTGGCAGGCTCCTTGCTGAACGAACGGATTTTGCTTTTGTTGATACCGATGAGTTGATCTCTGAACGGGTAAATGCATCGATCAGCACGATCGTCTCAGACCACGGTTGGCACCATTTCAGAGCACTCGAAAAGCAAGCCCTGGCAGAAGTTCTGACCCGGAGCAATCATGTGATTGCCACCGGTGGAGGGGCAGTGCTTCATGAAACACTCTTTGCCGGTCATCGAGATCATACACTTGTCGTTTGGTTGAACGCTGAAACACAAGAATTAATTGATCGAATTCAGTCTGATAGTAACTCTTGCCAGAGCAGACCATCATTGACAGGTACTGATGTGGTCACAGAGTTTGAGGCGGTTTATGAAGCACGAAAACCGCTGTATGAGAGATTATCACATTTCATAATCAATACTACTCACCTTGACAGGGAGCAGATTGTTGCAGATATTCTCTCCGTTATCGATTTAGACCAGGGGTTGGCTGCACCAAAATAATAGCAGGAGATATGTAAGGAGGCGACTGATGGGAGTGGCCTGCTGTTCCGATCATTGTAATTTTCGATTTGATTATGGAAACCAACACAAAACAGGTTAAATCCGTTTGGATGTTTACCAGAGAATATGGAACCCTGGCGGGTGCCGGAGGAGTCAAAGATGTTGCGGCTCAATTATCCAAGACACTGGCTCGCTGGACGGCTCGCAAAGTCCACGTCGTATTACCGCTCTATGGTTTTATGGATCCGATAGCGCTCGGTTTTGAACCGCTGGTTGACCCTGACTTTCCTGACAGGAATCTGAGCTATGATATTGCGATGAATTATGAAGCGCGCGAGCGCACCGAGCGGATCCATGTTTGGGCCAAGATCAGTGACCGGGTGAGGATTTACCTGCTGGAATCAGAGCGGTATCGTGAAAAAGCTGGGGTCTATACTTATACCCGGGAGGAATTTCAACGCGAATCTTGGAAAGTACAGGGTGCTGGCCATGTTGACTATTTTGCGATGAATGTCCTGCTGCAGAAGGCAGGATTGGAATTAATGGTTCTGTTGAAACAACGGCCAGAGATTGTCCACTGCCATGATGGGCATACCGCAATTGTGCCCGCCTTAATGAGAGAACTTCCCGGTTACCGATCATATTTCAGACAAACTGCCAGTGTAGTAACCATTCATAATGCAGGAATTGGGTATCACCAGGAAGTGTCTGATTTGAATTTTGTCCAGGCTATTACCGGTCTGCCGTGGCGAGTTATTAACGATTCATGTTTGGAACACAGCTTCGACCCCTTTATTGCGGCTGGAAAATATTGTACCATGACCACCGTCAGTGAGAACTATGCACGTGAACTGCAGGAAACAGAGGATGACTACCTCACCGGCTGGCTCGGTCACCGTTTAAAAGATATAAACGTTACAATTCATGGTATAACCAATGGTATCGACCCCGCAGATTTTGATCCGTCCCGCTCTGATACCGATGGTCTTGCCAAGACCTATGACGTCAGTGATCTCACAGATAATCTTGCCGGAAAAGCGGCCTGCAAAGACGATCTCCTCGCAACACTTGCACAGCCTCCGGAAGAGGAAGAGAATCGCGTCGGTTTTCTCAGCGGTAAGTCGCAATGGCCACTTTACAGCTTTATAGGTAGACTCAGTACTCAGAAGGGCGTTGATATTCTCGCCGAAGCGGTCAGACTGTTTTTGTTGAATCAAGCTAATGCTCAGGTGGTCTTTCTCGGCAATGGTGGGACGTATGAAGAATCACTGCTGACTGATCTGGCAGAAGATGATTTATGCCGGGGCAGAGTCTGTTTTCTCCGGGGTTTTGATTCTGGGATTGCAAATATGGTGTATGCCGCCGGCGACTTCTTCGTTATTCCATCACGCTATGAGCCCTGTGGCCTGACCGACTACATCGCGCAACTGTTTGGTAATCTGCCGATCGTTCATCACGTTGGAGGGCTGGTAAAAGTGGTGGATGGTAAAACCGGTTTTGCCTACACCGAAAATAACCCGGAGATTCTGATGGAAACAATGGTCCGGGCCGGTGAGGTGTACAAAAACAAGAAGTTAATGAGACAGATGCAGCGCGACAGCGTCGTGAAAATCGAGCGGCACCATACCTGGTCGCAGGTAATGAAAAGTTATTCAAATCTTTACAAACAAGGTATTGAAGAGCAGATACAATAATAGTTGCAGAATTATGGCGCGGAACGTTTGAGCGGGGGAAAGACAGCCTGACCGTTTCGTCAATTAACCAGGAGGATAAAATGACAATTAAAATTGGTATTAATGGCTTCGGCAGGATCGGTAGAAACATTTTCAGAGCCATTCTTGAAGATCAGGATTTTTCCAATATTGAGGTTGTGGCGATTAATGACCTGACCGACAATGCAACCCTGGCCCATTTACTGAAATACGATTCAGTTATGGGACGCCTTGATGCAGAAGTTGAGAGCAATGATCAGGGTATTGTGTTTAACGGAAAACAGATCATGGTACTCAGCCAGCGTGATCCGAAAGAGATTCCCTGGGGAGACATGAGAGCAGATTATATTGCCGAATGCACCGGAATTTTCAGAGACGCCGAATCAGCCCAGGCCCACCTTGATGCAGGAGCCAAGAAAGTAATTATTTCAGCACCAGCCAAAGGGAACGTTAAAACATTTGTCATGGGCGTTAATGAAGATGAATATGATGCCACCACCCACCATATCGTCTCGAACGCAAGCTGTACGACCAATTGTCTGGCGCCGATGGCCAAGGTTATTCTCGACAACTTTGGTATCCAGCGAGGCTTGATGACCACGGTTCATGCCTATACGGGGGACCAGCGGTTACTCGATTTTCCTCACTCCGATTTGCGCAGAGCCCGGGCAGCTGCACTATCTATGATCCCAACCAAGACAGGAGCGGCTGCGGCGGTCTCCTTGGTCATTCCTGAACTCAAAGGGAAATTTGATGGTCTTGCCGTGCGGGTCCCCACCCCGACCGTCTCGTTAGTGGATGCAGTCATGGAAGTTGAACAGGAAACCACGGTTGCCGAGGTAAATCAGGCACTGAAAGAAGCTGCAGGACGCTTCCTCGGTTACACAGACCTGCCGTTGGTCTCAATTGACTTTCAAGGTGATCCACGATCATCGATCGTGGACGGTCAGTCAACCAAGGTAATTGGCAAGACAGTAAAAGTGATGAGCTGGTATGATAATGAGTGGGGGTATTCAAACCGAATGCTTGACCTGATGCTTCATATGGAGGCTCAGAATCCTCTGTAAAGTGCAGCGCGGGAACACTGATTTTGATTAAAGGTGGTGTTCCACCACTGAACGACTATGGAACGTGCCAGTTTGAAAATCGAGGCTCAATGAAGAAGAAGTGATGAAGGCACCTCAATCAGATTTGAATATAGAGTCGGATGCGCTGCGGGCTAACCTCCTGGAGACCGCAACCGAGCATGTTGAAATCAGACCAGATCTCAAAAGTTTGCTAGAGGTGGTGAGGAAGTACCGGGGAATCCACACCAGCTTAGAAAATCTGCTCTCCGAGGTATGTCACCCCTATCGTAATTGGAATCTGCTGCTTCCGCTACTCCGTGGTTTTGTTTTAAAAAATTTCAATCATTATCGAAGGCATGAACAGGGCCCCCATGCCTTCGAGCAGTTTTCCGGCCTGTTCTTTGAAGCACTGGATGATAATCTTCGTAACAGTGTCCTGCTGTCACAGATTTTTGAAGCACAATGCGCCTGGCTCGATAAACTGATTTCTCAACTGGAGAAGGATGATCTACCACGATTCGAACCGGCCATAAATAGAATGTTGCGCCGAATCGAAGAGCTGGATGGGGTCGATGAGAGCCTGCTGATCCATCTGGTACATGGACCCCATTCCATGAAACGGGTGATAAAACGTTTGATCGACTTGTCTACTCGAGTTGATGTGACAATTGACCTTGAACCGGCCGCCTCATTGATGCACCTGATTCTGCAGAAAAACTACACGTATTGGCTCAATGAGGATGATCCGCTTCCCTGGTTCCTGGAGCGTTGCAACCTCACCGACAACGATTTCAAGGAGCATCGTATCTTCGAAGCAATCTCCCACGAGGAGATCAGAGGTCACCAGCAGAAGCTGGAGATGATTCGGGTGGATGACGATGCCGCCGCTGCCCTGGCAATGATTCTGGAGTTCCCCTCACACATAGATATTGTCAGGTTATACAAGGAGATCCCCCGATATCTCAGCGATAATGTCTCAGAAATGATCAGTGGGGTGGGAGTTGATTACCTGATTGAGAACCAGAAGCTGCAGTTCATGTTTAAAATCATGGACACTATTGGTTTGCACCTGATTCATGAGGAAATCTTACGGGAAATAAACCGTTCTCTGGTGGTTCTGATACAGCAGCAGAGTTTTGAGGAAATTGAAGAGTTTCTCTTTATTACCTTTCAACTGCTTAAGGCGAATGTGAGAAAATATCCACATACCTCCCTGCAATGTATTCAGGTCCTAGGGGGCGAGGTATTTAAACGCGGTAACAGCCGAATGGTGGAAGCATTTCTCTGGGGGGTGGTGCGGTTTGGTTTCCAACCAGCCAACGTAACTGGTGTAGATGAGGATTGGCAGCCGATCATAAATCCCGCGCATCTGAGCAATATCAGAGTATGGCTGAATCTGATTATGCAGGAGCCGAAATGGTGCTCGACACTCTTTTCTGCCCTGATCATTCATTTAAAGCTGTCCGGTACCTGTGTCAAAGATACCGATCTGTTCCAACGTGATATTACCGAGCTGCTCAACCATCCGGTTGAGCCGGTCTATAACCTGGTCAAACAGTTTGCCAAGCTGATGCCGGTCTTTTTTAACGAGATCGGTGCCGAGGGTGAGCTGCGGGATGTTTCTACTGAATTGGACGAGTTGCATAAGCGCAAAGATGTCTTGATCCATTTCCTCAGAAAGCAGAGTCATGTTGAAAGTTCAAATCTGATTGTAGATTTTATTCGGGCCATTTTTATCTACTGGAAGTCAAAAGATAAGCAGTATCTGGTCCCTTACCTGCCGCCCGAGGTGCTGACCCAGATACCCGCCGCAGGGAAATTTATCGATGATCAGGCGGTAATTGCAGGGAAAGCAATAAAAGAGTTCGAGCTGGCACGGGTCGATGACATCCTGGATATTCCGCTGCAGGAGCTTGAGTCTTTCCTCAGCCGACTTTCTTGTGCTGAAACTGAACGGCGCCGTTTTTATCTACTGGTTCGTATGTTCAAATTGACCCACAAAAAGTATAATCTGGGTTTCCAGGAACTTCGATCTGAGCTCCAGCAGGCCTCCCGGGATGGCTATCCGCAAATGGATGATCTGCTTGCGAAGCTGCAGGATAACGATATTGAAGGCATTATCGAGGCTACCCTTGATGCGCTGGACGACCTGAAAACTTACATTCAGGCGGAAGAGAACTTTGAGGTACGGGAAGATATTTACTACAAGCGGCATATTGCCGTGGATATTCCATCGGTATATGGCAAATACCGGGAGCGTAAATTCGATAGTCTCTCACTGACATTCAGACTCGAGAACCTGGTTAACATCTATCTTGAGCTGTTGCCGGAGACAATTAATCTTTCCCTGATAACCCAGGCCACCTTTTTTGATATTTCCCGGTGTCTCAAGCTGTATATGCGGGCCTTGAAAATTGACGGCATCACATCCCGTCGACTTGATACGTACCTCTCGCTTTTGACCAGCTCATTGAAGATCAGAAGATTCTCATACACTCAATATCTGGATATTTTCAGAGGACTTTCCGAGGGTGTCAAGGATATTATCTATGCGTATTATACCAATATCCACCAGAAGAACCTTTCGCTTATCGTTCCTCAGATCGGCGAGGAAAACCTGCTTTCCCGCTATAAATCGCTGTGGAATGAACAGGAAATGGGGAATACGCTGCTGAGCCTCTCAGAAGCTTTTTTCAGGGATCTGATAGCTTCAACCTTTGGGCTGCAGCATCTGGATAACTTTATCCTGCGAGTGATCCAGACCCTGGAATCCCAGAAAACGATCCTCGATGAGAAGACGTTGGATCTCCTGATGACCTACAACCCGGAGAAAACGGTGTCTCTGCTGGACCAGATTAACCCGTATACCCATGACCTGATTCATTTGGGAAATAAGGGGCTGAATCTGATCACGCTGGTAGAGGACAACAAACCGGTCCCACCCGCCTTTGTTCTGACCACCGAGGTCTTTCGTTGCCGCAATGTCATTTTTGACTTTCCCAAGGCCCGGGAAGGGTTCATGGCCCGGGTTAGGGCTTCGTTGAACAATATCGAATCGCAAACCGGAAGAATCTTCGGGTCTTCCGAAAGTCCCTTGCTGCTATCCGTGCGGAGTGGAAGCGCTATCTCGATGCCGGGGATGATGGCGACCGTTCACAACGTCGGACAAAATGAGGAACTGGTTGAAGAGATCGTGAAAAAAGGGGGCAATGGCTACTTTGCCTGGGATAATTACCGACGGTTTATTCAATCCTGGGCCATGATTTCCGGGGTAGAACGGGAAGACTTTCAGGAACTGATGAACGAAGCAAAGGCGAGGCACAATGTGAGCCTGAAACGTCAATTCACCCCAGACCAGATGAAAGAACTGGCTTTGAACTATCAAAAACTGGTTAGAAAACGGGGCCTTGGCATCCCAGATGACCCGTGGCTTCAGTTGGTCGGAGCAATTGAAATGGTATTAGATTCCTGGGAGACCCAGAAAGCCACAGATTATCGGAAAATCATGGACGTCTCTGAATATTGGGGTACAGCGGTTATTGTTCAGGCGATGGTTTTCGGGAACCGTAATGATGAGGCGGGCTCGGGTGTACTTTTTACCGCTCACCCCTATCGCAAAGTCAGGCGGGTGGCACTCTGGGGAGACTATGCATATGGTGACCAGGGTGAAGATATCGTCTCGGGCCTGGTGACCAGCCATCCAATATCTTTTGAACAGGCAGAGCTTGACGGTCGCCCCCGTGAAGAGACACTTGAGGCAAAGTTTCCTGAGATTTATGAGCGGCTCCTGGCGATCTCGCGCGAACTGGTCTATGAAAAGCGCTGGAATCCCCAGGAAATAGAATTTACTTTCGAAGGACCAGACCCGGAAGATCTGTTTTTATTACAGACTCGGGACATGATTACCATCAAGGAGAAGGAGCAGCTTAATGTCTTTGATGAAACAGAACAGCTTGAACAGGCAATACTGGGTAAGGGGATCGGTGTGTCAGGGTCAGCATTGTCCGGCAAAGCGGTTTTCACTGAAGAAGATATTGCCCGATTGCGTGAAGAGGAACCGGATACGCCACAGATCCTGATTCGCCAGGATACAGTACCAGAAGATATTACCGTGATCTCTATGACCGATGGGCTACTCACCTCACGCGGTGGCCAGACTTCCCACGCCTCGGTTGTCGCCGTTCGACTCGAAAAGACCTGTGTTGTGGGGTGCCGGGCATTGAGTGTTTATGAACGGCACTGTGAAATTAATGGTCAAATCATTGAATCGGGAGATCACGTTTCGATCGATGGAAGAAGTGGGTTGGTCGTCAAAGGTTTTCATCCGATACGGGAAGAGATGCATATCCTGCCGATTTAGGCCGCAGGGCTCTTTCCATACGCTTCATGTGATCATCACAGTCACGATTTTTGAAATTACAAAAACTATGAACATTAACAAGAAGAGAGGAGTAGACCATGGCCAAGGTGAAATTCATGAAAGGACAGGCTCTGTTTGCACTTGCCAGAAAAAAGGCAACCGAACTGGGAGTTGATGCAAAGAACTTGAAGCTTGCAGAGCTGATCCATAAGGTCCAGATCAAGGAAGGGCATACTGCATGCTTCAGAAATTCCGCTGAATGCCCGGAGCTTGATTGTTGCTGGCAGGCAAGTTGCGGTGCCAAAATGATTGGCAGTTAGTCTGTTTCCCTCTGTTGGGGAACGCCCATTTTTTGAGTATTAAACCCATTGGGCAGAATTTGGTAATGCCAAACTGGAGCAGGTTCGCACTAACGAAGGCGGTGAAGATGAGCCAGTACTTCGAGTGAAAGAGTGGACTTACTTCAACGGTTTATAATTCGGGACAAAAAAGCTGTCGCATCTTAGCGATCAATTCAAGTATTCGCTGGTCGGTAATACGATTGTAGATAAAGTTTGCGTCTTTGCGAAAATCAATGATTCCCTGGCTCCTGAGGATATTCAGGTGCTGTGAGACATTTGCATTGGTGGTTTCTACCTGGTCCCTGATATCCCCGACAGACATTTCCTGTTCCTGGAGCAGGCAGAGGATTTTCAACCTGATCGGATGGGACATCGACTTCAGTAATTTCGAAATCGCATCGATCTGCTCGTCTTTCATATCACTTTTCATAGGTTCCCTCACTCTGATATTTCAGTGTTTAACTTAATAGTCAAGCAAGAATTGTAAAGTCTTTTTTTGCATATGCTTTCTCACAGACACTGACCTTTGTGGCAATGGGTACATTGATATTGTTGATCAGAGCTGGCCGGTAATCAATTTTGCTGGACAATCAGTAGAAAACATGTGAGGATAAACGCAACTTCTGGTAATACCAGTTTCTGGTCTTTTCTGGGGATCATTTTGCCAGTGAAGTGAACATATTCTGTATCTGGGATCAGTTATAGTTACCTGTATTGTTTTTGGTACGGGCATATTTTTCCTGGAAAAGGAATATGAAATATGTTTTGATCTATATCAGTAAATTTGATGTGGGTAATCAGCTCTGCTGTATCCGGGTCATAGGTCGTTGTTTTTTATCTTTTTGTCGGTTCGACATTTTCTACTGCTTTTATCTACCCATCGAACGGACTGTAACGGGCAGTCGGGATATCGTGATCTGTGTGCAGTCGAAAAGTGGACGGGCAGAATTCTAACAAGAGGAGAGTACGATGAGCAGCGCTGAAGATAAGATTACCAGTTTGCTGAGTGAAAAAAGACATTTTGAGCCACCGGAAGAAGGCAGGAATGGTGCTCATGTTGGCGATATTGAAACATACGAAATAGCCTACAAGCGCTCAATGGAAGACCCTGAGGGCTATTGGGCGGAACGGGCAGAAGAGTTGGTGAGCTGGTTTGCCAAATGGGACAATGTCGTAGATGCCGACCTTCACAAGCCGGAAGTACGGTGGTTTGACGGTGC
The DNA here is from genome assembly GCA_004796425.1 of Desulfobulbaceae bacterium. Lineage (GTDB taxonomy): Bacteria > Desulfobacterota > Desulfobulbia > Desulfobulbales > Desulfocapsaceae > MADRE3. Next base: position 15,206 of record QZLB01000180.1, read on the forward strand.
TACGTTGAATGTGTCCTACAATTGCCTCGACCGTCATCTTGAAAATGGTCGCAAGGATAAGACGGCCATTATCTGGCAGGGCGAGCCTGATGAAGAGGTGAAAACCTATACCTACCAGGAGTTGTATGAAGAAGTTTGCAAGTTCGCAAATGTTCTGAAAAAGAAAGGGGTAAAGAAGGGTGATCGGGTTTCAGTCTACCTGCCGATGGTACCGGAACTTGCGATTACACTGCTGGCATGTACCAGGATTGGCGCGATTCATTCGGTGGTATTTGCCGGATTCTCAGCGGTAAGCCTGCAAAACAGGATACAGGATTGTGAAGCCTCAGTGCTGGTTACCGCCGATGCCGTGCTCCGCGCAGGTAAAACGATACCACTCAAACCAAATGCTGACGAGGCATTGGAAGAGTGTGAAAGTGTCGAACATTGCGTCGTCGTAAAGCGGGCAGGTAATGAAGTTGCTATGCAGGCGGGGAGAGACTGCTGGTGGCATGACGAAATGGCTGCGGGCGATATTGAAGCGACCTGCGAACCGGAGCAGATGGCAGCAGAAGATATTCTCTTTATTCTCTATACTTCCGGTTCAACCGGAAAACCCAAGGGCGTGGTCCATACGACGGGTGGTTATCTTACCTACGCAATGCATACAACCCAGTGGGTATTTGACCTTAAAGATGAAGATATCTACTGGTGTACCGCTGATATCGGCTGGATTACCGGCCACTCTTACATCCTGTACGGTCCATTGGGGCTTGGGGGCACGAGTTTGATGTTTGAAGGGGTTCCCTCCTATCCGGGGCCGGACCGTTTCTGGCAGATTGTTGAAAAGTTCAAAGTGAACATCTTCTATACCGCGCCTACGGTCATCCGTGCCCTGATGCGTTTTGGCGAGGAACCGATCAATGAACACGATGTCTCCTCATTGAGGATTCTCGGTTCAGTAGGTGAACCAATTAACCCGGAAGCATGGATGTGGTACCATCTCCATGTTGGAAAGGGTAAGCTGCCAATCGTCGATACCTGGTGGCAGACCGAAACTGGTGGTATCATGATTTCTCCTTTGCCTTATGCCACCGAATTAAAGCCCGGTTCGGCTACCAGACCACTGCCGGGTATTGATGCGGCAATTCTCAATGAAGAGGGAGGACTTGCCACGGATAACGAGGGTGGCCACCTGGTGGTGCGAAGACCGTGGCCGGGTATGTTGCGTGGTGTGTTTGGGGATCCGGAGCGTTATAAAACAACCTACTTCGAAACGTTTCCCGGTTACTATGATGCTGGTGATGGTGCCAGACGGGATGAGGACGGTTATTTCTGGATTATGGGGCGTCTGGACGATGTAATCAATGTGTCCGGGCATCGACTCGGAACGGCTGAAATAGAATCTGCACTGGTTTCCCATCCTCAGGTATCGGAGGCTGCCGTGGTTGGTATGCCGCACCCGATTAAGGGGCAGGCCATCTATGCCTATGTTACATTGAATGCCGGAGTGGAAGAAACCGCTGAACTGCTGGCTGAATTGAGGGTACATGTACGAAGCGAAATTGGTCCGATAGCCTCCCCGGATGCGATCCAGTATGCGCCGGGCCTGCCAAAGACCAGAAGTGGAAAGATCATGCGAAGGGTGCTGAGGAAAATTGCCGCCAACGACTTTGAGGACTTTGGCGATACCTCCACACTTGCTGATCCTTCAGTTGTTGATGATCTGATCAGCGGCAAAAAGGAACTTGATAAGCAGAGCAGTTAGTCCGAATCTGCGATCTGCCCCGAACGGGGAACAAGAGTGAGAAAAGCGGAATTCTTGTTTGAATTCCGCTTTTCTATTTTTCAAGCCTTGGTTACAATAGATCCCACTGTACACGATCAGACTATTACCTGTAGATGTATAGATATCCAGAAAACTGCCAACAAGCGGAGGTTTATGAGCTTGCTTGACAAGGAAAAAAACGAACCGGAATTATTCGCCTATGACAGCAGCACCCACGCGGTTGCGCCTGAGGTAGCGGTTAGTTTTTTCAAGCAATCCATGCCTTTCAAGGAGCTGTCCCAGGAAGTACTGCAAGAACTGGCGTTGCATTGCCGAATTGACTTCTTTCCAAAAGGAACCAGGCTCTTTACCTATAACGAAACTGAGATTACCCATCTTCACCTGATCCAGCGAGGTGGGGTCAGGGCTTTCATCACTGGTGAAGATGGCGAGGTTGCCCTCAAAGACTATCGCGGGGCAGGGGCGAATATCGGAGCACTCGGAATCATCAGAGGTACCCGGGCAAATCTCAATATTGAAACCATTGAGGATACCTTTTGTTTTCTGATCCCACGTGATATCTTCCTCGATCTGGTCAGAGAAAACTCAGCCGTGTCTCATTTTTTCCTGAAAAGTTTTTCAGATAATGTAGTTGCCACTGCCTACCATGAACTCAGAAGCAACAAGCTGTCACGACGATCAAGTGATGATCTGTATCTTTTCAACGTAACCGCCCGGGATTTGAGCAAAGCACTCTTTTCTATTTCAGCCTCATCATCCATCCAGGAAGCTGCAGCTATCATGGCACGAAGATCAATCGGTTCATTACTCATTTATGCCGATGAGGATCCCGGCTCAATGGTGGGGATTATTACCGACACCGATTTGCGGGGAAAAGTAATTGCTGAAGGACTGGATTATCGTGAGCCTGTTACCTCCATCATGTCAAGCCCTTTGAAAACGGTACCTGCATCAGCCTTGTGTTTTGACATCCTGTTGAAAATGATGTCCACCGGAATTCACCACCTGGGTGTCGAGTTGGGGGGAAGTGTTATCGGTGTGGTTACCAGTCATGATATCCTGGTCCAACAAGGCAATTCTCCCTATTACCTGTTTAAAGAGATTGTTGCCCAGAGTGAGTTTCAAGAGATTCATTCCCTGGGTAGAAAAATCTCTGGGATTGTCAGGAATATCATTAACGAAGGAGCAAAAGCAGGCAATATTACTCAGATGATTGCGCTACTCAATGATCAGATTCTCAATCGTATTTTGACTCTGCTCCAGGATCAGATGGGGCCGCCCCCTCTTAAATACTCCTGGCTGCAACTCGGCAGTGAAGGGCGGCGCGAGCAAACGTTTAAAACTGATCAGGACAATGCCATTGTCTATGCCGATCCAGCAGATGAGGGTGAAGCACGAAGGGCTGAGGAATATTTTAAACTCCTGGCGAATCGAGCGGTGAATCATCTGGTTGAATGTGGCTATCCGCTCTGCAGTTCGGAGACCATGGCCAATAACCCCCAATGGTGCAAACCGTTGTCCTCCTGGAAGGCAATCTTCAGGAAGTGGATTTCTATTGCCGACTCAGAGGCATTGCTGACCGCAGGTATTTTTTTCGACTTCAGGCATGGTTTTGGCTCCGAGCAACTGGCAGTTGATCTGAGGGATTTTGTGACCAGTGAAATAAAGAATCATTCCCCGCTTCCCTACTATCTGGCTCGTCAGTGTGTGGCCAACCGGGCACCGTTGAGTTTTTTCAATAACTTCATTGTTGAAAAGGATGGCGAACATAAAGACCAGCTTGATATAAAATTGCGTGGGCTGAGCCCCTTCGTTGATTTTGCCCGGGTCATGGCGCTCAGGTTTGGTATCCGTGAAACCAATACCCTCGAGCGATTGAGGCTGCTGCACATCAATGAGAAGATCTCCAAAGACTTGTATGAATCAACCGTTGATGCCTATGAGTTGCAGATGCAGCTCAGGGTTATACATCAGCTAAGTCAGATAGAAGATGGCCGGGAGCCGGACAACTATATCCATCCCGAAGAGTTGACCGATCTGGAAAAGCAAATGCTTAAAGATGCATTTTCTGTTATTGAGCGATTACAGAACGTGCTTGATAATCTTTTCCCGGAGGCGTGAATGTTTGACCGCATTCGTAGATTACCCTGGTTTAAGCCGGCAGACGAGAGGATCCTTGAAAACCGGGCATATTTTAAAGATTTTGATCAAACCAGACCGCTCACGGACTATTCTTTTGTCGTTTTTGATACTGAGCTGACGGGATTGAACCGGAAGAAGGATGAAATCATCTCGATCGGTGCGGTTCGGATTAAAAACTTGCAGATAGATCTTGGTGAAACCTTTCATCGATTCATCAAACCTGAAAAACTTGATCATACCGAGGCGACACTGGTTCACCGGATAACCCCCGAACAGTTAAAAGATGCACCGCCCATGGAACAAGTGTTACCGGAATTTCTGTCTTTTGTCGGCAACAGCCTGATCGTCGGCCATTATGTGGGGCTTGATATGAGCTTCCTGCACCGCGTCACCGAAAAACATTATAATGGGACGCTGATGAACCCTTGTGTTGACACCATTCGCATGGCTCAGGGATACAAACGGGTGATGTTTGGTTATTACCATGAAGGAGGGACGACCAACAGCCGTTACAGTCTGAAGGATTTGAGCGAGGAATTCAACCTGCCATTCTTTGAGGCTCATGACGCCCTTGAAGATGCGATGCAGACGGCATATCTCTTTTTGTATCTGATTAAAAAATTTAGAAAAGGTGGTTTGATTACCCTCCGGGAGCTCTACCAGGCCGGTAGGGAGAGTGATTGGAGAGTACTCTCTTCGGGGTAAAGCGAGTATTCCCCCGCACTTCTCATTGAGCACGTTACTTCCCCTTCCTGATGCTCTCCCCGTCCCGTGACCTTTTATTTTTACTCAATCTGAGCCTGCTGCCCTGCAGACGCATAAAATTGTTTACTAATGTGTGTTTTTCGTTAATTTTGTCTGAGAAGAGAGGAGGCGTCGGCTGAAGAACCGGCAGATCATGGGGGTATCTAACAACTTAACACAATAATGACCAATAATATCAAGGTGATGTGCCGCCTTTAGGGTGATTGGTCGTAACTAATGCCAGGAAACTACAATGACGGGGAATGAAATCCGCGACAAATTTTTACAGTATTTTCGTCAACGAGGTCATGAGATTGTTGAAAGTTCATCACTTGTACCTCAGGACGATCCGACCCTTTTGTTTACCAACGCGGGAATGGTGCAGTTTAAAACCGTGTTCATGGGAGAGGACAAACGGGACTATAAAACGGCAACAACCAGTCAGTGCTGCATGCGGGCCGGTGGCAAACATAATGACCTGGAAAATGTCGGTTATACCGCTCGGCATCATACGTTTTTTGAGATGCTCGGTAACTTCTCTTTTGGCGACTATTTCAAAAAAGATGCAATTGCCTATGCCTGGGAGTTTCTCACTGACGATCTTAAATTACCCAAAGACAAGCTCTGGATTTCCGTTTTTGAGGATGATGATGAGGCATACGAGCTCTGGGAGGAGATCGAAGATGGTCTGCTGAAGGGCCGTATTGTCAGACTCGATGAAAAGGATAACTTCTGGGCAATGGGCGATACCGGGCCATGTGGCCCCTGTTCGGAGATCCACATCGACCAAGGGCCTGAAGCCGGGTGCGATGATCCGAACTGTGCTGTCGGCTGTGATTGTGACCGCTATCTCGAATTGTGGAATCTGGTTTTTATGCAATTTAATCGCAGTGAAGATGGAACCATGACCCCATTGCCCAAGCCCTCAATCGATACCGGTATGGGGCTTGAGAGAATTGCCGCGGTGTTGCAGGGAAAATTAAATAATTACGATTCAGACCTCTTTAGTCCGGTGATCAATTGTCTGGAAAATCTCTCCGGCAAGAAGTATGGAGTTGAGCCGGCAGATGCGACTGCCATGCGCGTCATCGCAGACCATGCCCGGGCCACGGCATTCCTGGTAGCCGATGGAGTATTGCCATCAAATGAAGGACGAGGCTATGTGTTGCGACGTGTTATGAGGCGGGCCATCAGGTTTGGCAGAAACCTTGGCTTAATGAAACCCTTTATGCACGCGGCCTGTGTTGCAGTGGTTGACTCAATGCTTGGGGCTTATCCCCGGCTCAAGGACACTGCTTCGCTGCTGGAGAAAGTAGTGAATAATGAGGAGGCGAGATTCCGTGAGACTCTGGAGAATGGACTCGCATTGCTCGACGAGGAAGTACGGAAACAGCTTAAGAGTGGAAATAAATATATCGATGGGGAATTTATCTTCAAGCTTTACGATACGTTCGGTTTCCCCGTTGATATTGTTCGGGACATTTCTCTTGAGCAGGGACTTCAGTTTGATGAGGCCGGTTTTGAGAAGGCGATGCAACGGCAGCGTGAACTCTCTCGGGCTGCCAGGAAAGATGAGGGGGTACTGCTCAAAGATGAGGGTGTCAAAGGCTTGATTGAAGCGGGCAAGAAATCTGAGTTTGTCGGTTATGACACGCTGGAAGCTACGGCAGAAATAAAGGGATTGATCAATGAGCAGGGTGCGTTGGTTGAAAGCCTTTCACAAGGTGTTTCGGGACGGTTGTTTGTTGATAAGACACCTTTTTATGCCGAGGCGGGAGGGCAGGTAGGTGATTCAGGCCTTGCGTTCGGCCCCAATGGCCAGGCAAACGTTACCCAGACGATGAGTGAGGGTGAAGGATTTACGCTTCACGAAATAGAGATTCGGGAAGGAAGCCTTGCAGTTGGCGACCAGTTGACACTGCAGGTAACCAGCACAGACCGAGGTGACACGGAACGAAACCACACCGCTACCCACCTGCTGCATGCTGCATTGCAGACTATTCTTGGTGAACATGTCAAACAGTCGGGCTCGCTGGTGACCCCTGATAGGCTGCGATTTGACTTCACCCATTTCTCGGCTATGACTGACGACGAAATTGTCATGATCGAGCGCTGGGTCAATGATGAAATTCGCAAGAACAGCCAGGTTGGTTCGCAGCTCCTGAGTCGTGACGAGGCACTTGAAGACGGTGCCACCGCATTGTTTGGAGAAAAATATGGTGATACGGTAAGGGTGGTTGACATTGCTCCGGTGAGCAAAGAGCTTTGTGGTGGTACCCATGTACCCTCTACCGGCAATATTGGTCTGTTCAAGATAGTTTCGGAAGCAGGCATTGCCGCCGGAGTTCGTAGAATCGAGGCCGTTACCGGGCGGGTTGCCGTGACACATGTTCAGAATATGGTTGCCCGTGAGGCTGAGTTGTGTCACCAGCTTAATACGACCCCGGCCGATTTGCCTGGTAAAGTAGAAAGCCTGTTGAGTCAGCATAAAAAACTTGAAAAACAGGTCGCAGATCTATCAACCCAGCTGGCCAGTTCTGATCTTGACGAGATCTTCAACAGCGGTATCGAGATCGCCGGGATGAAGGTCTACTTTTCGGAGATCGTTCTGGACAGTCCGAAGACGCTCCGGGAAGTTGGTGATAAAGTTCGTGACAACATGGGTTCAGGTGTAGCGGTATTGGGTGGTGCGATCAAAGGCAAGGCAGCATTATTGGCCATTGTCAGTAAAGACCAGACCGAGCGCCTCAATGCCGGCACCTTGGTTAATGGGGTGGCCCAGCTGGTGGGCGGAAAAGGTGGCGGCAGACCAGATATGGCACAGGCCGGTGGTCCCCTTGCCGACAAGGTTGCTGAGGCGATTAAATCTGTACCCAAAATCGTTGAAGAACTGTTAAAGAATTAACTGCGGTCTGGTGAAGATTGCCACCCGATGAGCTGAGATTAATTATCAGAAAATAGCCCAGCTAACAAAGAGCAGGCAGCGAACTCAAGGCGGCGATACAATCGACGCTGAATACTCTATAAAGTACCGGAAGATCAGCAGTTGAGAACAGAGATAAAGTAGTTGACATGGCGCTGCTTTTGAAGTAAAGATTTTTTGCTATTGTGAATGGCCATTCATTTTTTTTTCTGGCCGTTTTCAGGTGAAATATTGCATAAGGTTTGTTTGGATTCATTCCTGCGGGAATGTTTATTTTTATTTTTTTATTGCAAATCAGGAGCCTACCAACATGATCACAATGGACATCACTTTGGTGATTCAGATTGTAAACATGATTGTACTCATGTTTCTGCTCAACGGAGTTCTTTACAAACCGGTAAAGAAGATCCTGCGAGAACGGTCTGAAAAGCTGCAGGGAATGCAAGGAGATGTGGCAAAGTTTGAAAAGAACGCCCAACTCCGGCAGGAAGAGGTAGACGCCAAGATGGCGAAGGCTTCCGCAAAAGCAAAAGCTGCACTTGATGCCGCCCGTGCCGAGGCGCAGGCTGCAGGCGATGAGAAGCTTGCATCAATCAAGTCAGAGGCGGAAGCTTACAAGGAGAAAGAGTTGGCGGAGATCAACACCCAGATCGGCGAAGCCCAGAAAGGGCTCAAAGCCAATCTTGATGGGTTTGCTAATGACATGGCCAGCAAAATACTGGGGAGGGGTCTCTAACCATGAAAAGAATGGAACAGATTGCCAGAATATTTTTTTTCGTGGCGGCCCTTTGCTTTGCCCTGTCGGTTGGACAGGTCTGGGCAGCCGGTGGCGGTACTGACAGCCATGCTGTTGAGCAGGCTGCCGATGGACACGCCGACGACGGCCATGGGGCGGATGATGGTCATGGTGGCGGCCATGGAAGCAGCAGCCTTACACCTGAGAAGCTCAAAGATCTTGGCTGGCGTATTGTCAACTTCATCGCCCTGATGATCATCCTGGTCAAATTTGGTGCCAAACCGATCGGCGCTGCATTGGCAGGACGGCAGAAAGGGATCAGAGATGAGCTGGAAGATCTCGAGAACAGAAAAGCGGACGCTGAGAAATCGTACCGAGAATTTGAGGCCAAGCTTGCAACCGTGGAAAAAGATATCGACTCCATCGTTGAGAAAGCGGTCGCTCAGGCAGAGGTAGAGAAGACCAGAATCATCGAAAAGGCCGAGCAGGCTGCTGATGATATCAAGCGCACCGCTGAACTCGCTATCCAGAATGAAATTACCACGGCTCGCCGAACGTTGAAGGATGAAGCGGCCGAACAGGCAGCGGTAATGGCTGAAGAGTTGATTGTTAAGAATCTTACATCTGAAGATCAGGTGAAGATTATTGAAGACTATCTAGATAAAGTGGGGGCCGTACAGTGAAACAGACTATCCTCGCAAAACGATATGCCAAGGCGTTATTTGCCATCGGCAAAGATGACGGGAAGTATGAAGCGTACAATGAGGCGCTTCAGGGAGTAGCTGAGCTTTATACATCCACCCCGGAAGTGGAAGACGCTCTCACCAATCCCCTGTATCCGGTCGATACCAGAGAAAAGGTGATGACTGGAATTATCGGTTCTATCGGTGCTGACAAGATCATGGGGAATTTTCTGACCCTGCTGGTTCAGAAAAAAAGGGCTGAAATAATACCAGAAATCGCTGAGGCGTTCCAGATCATGGCTGATGAAGATAAAAACATCAGTCACGGAACCGTAGTTTCAGCGGTTGAATTAGACGCGGAACTGCAGGGTAAAGTACAGGCAACATTAGAGAAATTAACTGGCAAGAAGGTTGAGCTGACTGCTTCAGTTGATCCCTCCATTATCGGCGGAATCATTGCCAAGGTGGGAGATCTGGTTCTGGATGGAAGCATCAGGACACAGCTTGCAAGTTTAAAAGATTCCATTAAGGGGAGAGAATAGATGCAGATCAAAGCTGAAGAAATTAGTCAAATTATCAAGGACCAGATCGGAGAGTTTGAGACCAGTGTAGACCTGAA
>QZLB01000299.1 GCA_004796425.1 Desulfobulbaceae bacterium
CAGGGCAGATCTGGTCGTACGTTAAAGTTAGTTAGTGCTTCAGCTTAATAAACAAGATCCTTGCCTGACTCTTTTACTTGAAATCGAGAATTGAAAAGGTGGTGATATCAACTGATTTGATGACAGTGAAATTCCATGAGTGGATAAGTCATGCATAACATTTTGATATTTGGCATCTCAGACATGCTTGAGACTTTTAAGCAAACCTTTGATGCAGCATCATGTCGAATTCTGCATATAAATTCAGCTACTGATTTCTACTCTATCGCTTTTTCAAGAATTTTTGATGCCTGGATTATTGATTCTTCACATGATGAGCTCAAAGATCTGACTATTGAAGAGTTGGCGAACTCTCACGCCCTCCCTCATCTATTCGTTGTGAGCCAGAGTGCTGACACAACAGAGATTACCTGGCCAGGCAAGCACAGTTCTTTTCATAAATCCGAAATAAAACGGTGTTATGAGAAGTTTCTGGAATTGATGCATAACAAAAAGGAGCAAAATAAAGAAAGATATCTCGCTGGTATCGTAAATAGCCAACCGGGACTTGAAACAATCATTTCGAGAAGTCCTTTGATGGACCACCTGATTGACCTTATAAAAGATGTGGCCCCGACCGAATCGCCTGTTTTTCTCATTGGTGAAACTGGCACCGGGAAAGAATTATTTGCTAATATATTTCACAATGAGTCTCGAAGAAAACACGGTCCATTCATGGCGGTAAACTGTGGAGCCCTGCCGGATAACCTTCTGGAGTCAGAACTATTTGGTTATGAACGCGGGGCGTTCACTGGCGCAACAGATACGCGGATTGGTAAATTAGAGAATGCTTCAGGAGGAACGCTTTTTCTTGATGAAGTAGAAGCCATGTCACCGGCAATGCAGGTCCGGTTGTTAAGAGTACTGCAGGAAAAGACACTCCAAAGGCTTGGCAGTAGTAAAGATATTGCGGCGGATTTTAGAGTAATCGCAGCGACCAATACTGATCCAACCGAACTGATAAATGCAGGGACCCTTCGCTCAGATCTCTATTATCGCCTCTCCGTTTTTCAGGTTCATATCCCTCCATTGCGAGATAGGACAGAAGATATTCCCCTGCTCGTTCAACATTTTATCAATCGCAAAAAAAGGAATGGTAGAGAATTTGTCAAAGGCCTCGATGGAAACTGCATGAATTTGCTTTTGTCTGTTCCTTGGTTTGGCAATGTCAGAGAATTGCAGAATGTGGTCGAGCATGCAGTAATCCTGGCGGTTGGCCCAACCATTACGACTGATCTTATCAAAATCCCTGGGGTCCCGGTCGCTGATACAACGATCGATGTTGCAAGTATCGCAGAAGCTGCATTCAGGCCTGGAACAACCCTGAAATCCTATAAGAACCTACTCTCGCAATCCGCTGAGCGGAAGTACCTGGTAGAACTTCTGGAATATGCCGAGGGTCGGATTGGAGAAGCTGCACAGTTGGCAGGCCTTACCCCCAGAGCGTTGTATAACAAAATGAAGATACACGCTTTGAAGAAGGAGGACTATAAAAAATCGGAAAAATAGCAGCACTCGGAATTATTTGATCTAACCTATTAATTCCAAATAGTTACAGAGAAAAGCCCTCATTCACCCCTTTCTTATCGGAAATTCTTTTTCACTACCTTCTTCGAGCACGTAACTCTTTATTTGCATTATTTTCAGACCGTTAGAAACTGTTTTTTCTTTCCAAACTTCTGGCACACTGTTTGATAAGTCTCATTCCACTTAACGCCTTTTCGCAGCTAATCGCATGGAGGAAAGAATGAGCAAATTTAACAAACATCAAAAAGACAGAGAACGTTTTGGTAAATGTCAGATTTGTCTGGGGTACATTCCTATTGAGTATTACTTCTCGGTTGGTGACGAGATAACCTGCTACGAATGTGGAACAGCATATTTTATCGAATCTAAAAGTCCCGTGAAACTGAAAATGTCTGAAGACCGCTATGGAGACGATGACTACTTCGGTGAGATGCTTTTTGATGACTATTAATCAATCATAAACAGTTCTTAGCAATCACCTTCAATTAACCTGAGGTCAGGCCGCTTTATGTCCTGACAGGACTAAGCCGGGTCCAATGTCTAGGCCCGGCATTTTTTTATACTGAGAGCGAACACAATGGTCCTCATCGACATTTTGCATAACACCGATTGGTCTTATGGCTTGATAGTTTTTGCCGCAAGGGTTTGTGATGTCTCGCTTGGCACATTGAGAACAATCGCAATTGTTCATGGGCGCACCCTGATGTCATTTTGGCTTGGTTTTTTTGAAGCCGGGATCTGGCTGGCAGTGGTGTCTACCATTGTGCAGACAGTGTCGCAACAGCCTGCACTGGGGGTTATTTATGCATTTGGTTTTGCGACCGGCAATCTGGTTGGGATCAAAGTAGAAAAACTCATCGCCATGGGACATCTCATTCTTCGAGTCATCAGCTGCAATGACCCATCCGCACTCGCTGCTGCGATGAGGCAGCAGGGTCATGCCGTTACCACTTTTGCAGGTGAAGGTCTGAAA
>QZLB01000310.1 GCA_004796425.1 Desulfobulbaceae bacterium
GCCTTGAGTATGCATACATAAACAACGACTTTATAGATTTCATGCACACCCCGGAGGGCAAGATCATCCTCGGCAATGCGGGCAGCCTTTGGAAAACGCTTATAACAGTCATACCTTTACTTTCAAGGCTTGGCCAACTCCAACAACGACAGATGGACGATGTTTGGCAAGCATGCAAAACATCTGCATCAGATTTAATTCTTTACCATATGAAGGCTGCCGGTGTACCGGACTTTGCCGAGAAACTTGGGGTACCATGCATGCTGGCCTTCTGGCTCCCGTTGCATGTACCCACAACAGAAGCTCCGGCCATGGGGTTCCCCAACCTTCCCCTGGGGCCTGGCTATCGGTGGTTGACCTACCAGATCATCCGCAGGATAATGGTTCTGGCGGGCAAACGCATTAAAAAGTGGCGCTCCCAGCATGGGTTGCCTTCGCGCAGCAACGGGCTGAGAATGCAACTCCCCAATGGCAATCCAATTCCAACCCTGCACGGATTCTCCAGACACCTCATTCCTCGCCCCAGTGATTGGCCCGCCAGTGCAACGGTAACCGGTTATTGGTTTCTTGACCAGACAGAAGACTGGACTCCCCCAACCGCTTTAACAGACTTCTTATCAGCAGACAAACCACCAATCTATATCGGCTTTGGCAGTATCTTTGGGCGTGATCCCCAGAAGGTAACGAACATCATCCTGGAAGCAGTACAACGTTGTGGAGTACGAGCAATACTCGCCCGGGGGTGGGGCGGCATCGAACTTGATGATTTTAACCTGCCCGATTCAATCATGGTTATTGATTCGGTACCGCATCGCTGGCTCTTTCCCCAGGTCGCAGCAGTAATACACCATGGCGGTTGCGGTACAACCGCTGCCGGACTCCTTGCAGGAAAACCGACCCTCATCTGTCCGTTCTTTGGCGATCAACCCTTCTGGGGCCAACAGGTTGCGCGTCTCGGCGTTGGCCCACCTCCCATACCCCAGACCAAACTATCTGTTCAGTTGCTCTGCCAGGCAATTGAAGCACTACTAAGCGATACCAAAATGCGCGAAAATGCTGCAGCCCTGGGCCGTAAAATCAGCCAGGAAAATGGCACCGCAAACGCGGTTGCATTCATTCATCAATGGATGAGAGAATACTCAGAATGAGGGTTTAACTGTGGTCTGACCCCGATTTGACCCCGATTTGCCTACCTTTATTGTCTGTAACAATAAGTATTTAGCTTTACTTTCTACTCCTTTCGTGTTAGGCGATAGTGGCTGTATACGACGTTTTCTACGTTTAAATTAAATACCACGTAAGCCGTCATCGTTTCCAATTACAATTCAACAACTGGTAGGAACATATGAAAGCAATTAAATGGGTTACGATCATTACTTGTTTGACCACCTTCTTATTGTCTTGTTCCGCATCAGTAAAAAATGATTGGGAAGCCTTGGTGAGTAATCCCGAAAACCATGGTCAAATCAAGGATTATGTTCTAAGCAAATTAATCCGTGAAGAATACCAGAGCGTTGAGGACCTGTTTGACTATTTAATCGATAAAAAGACCAGGAATAAGGATGGATTCCATCTGAGTAGCACCTTATACGAAGAGCTCGCAGAATCTTATAAAAGGGGTGAGTTATATTTGTATGATGCCTGGTGTGAGCAGACCTCACATCACTCAGCTTTTGTTGTAAGAGGGTTATATAGAATATATGAAGGTTGGAGGGTCAGGGGGAGCCAGGCCGCATCATTGGTGCCAGAAGAAAACTTCCGTACATTCCGGGATAAACTCCTATTGGCCAAACACAATTATACCACGGCTTACCGACTCAACCAGAAGGACCCGAATATTGCGGCAGGTATGTTGATGATCGTCGTAGGAACTGCTGCAGGAGAAGAAGAGCGAGAAAAATGGTTCGAACGTGGGAAAAAAGCTGATGAAACTTTCTATGGGGTTTATTCAGCAAAACTGACAGATCTATTACCCAAATGGGGTGGTGACTGGCAAGAAGCCCTGAACTTTGCCCAGAATCTATATGACAATCCTCCGAGAGACAGTATGACATATTTGCTGATGCTGTTGATAATAGATGAATTCTTCGACGACATGGACAAAATCAGTACTCTATTCTCTTCAAACGAAGAAATTGAAACATTCATAGATGATGTCGCCACCAGGTACAAGTCTGAGTACCCTGATGGAACGTATGTGGAAATGAAAAAAAATCAAATAGCAGGGTTAATCAATTTCTTTAATGATCGTGAAGATGAGGCGGAGATTAATTTCAACAAAATGATCGAAATGGAACCTGACTATGATTGGCCCTATTACATGATTGGTCAGATCTACCTAAAAAACAGGGAGCAATATGCTGAAGCTGAACCTTATTACAACAAAGCAATTGAGTTAGATAGTACATCAGGGCTCTATCATCAAGAACGCGCATATATATATTATAAGCTCAAAAACTATGATGCATGTATTACAGATGTATCTCATGCCATCAAGCGAGGACATGTTAAACATAAAGATTACTTCCTAAGGGCGAGTTGCTATGAGGGAAAGAAAGAGTACCTGAAAGCGGTTATGGATTACACCCGAGCCCTAGAAAAAGAGCCTGATAATAGCTTTTCTTTGTATGCTCGGGCAAGGCTTTATTCTAATAATCTGGATACTCTAGAATTAGCAATTGCTGATTATGAGAAATTAGTTGAGTCCGGAAGGAATACCAAGCAGCCTAGAAGATTGATTGATTCTCTGAAAAAGAGACAGGAAAAAAGGGATAATGCGTTAAAAGACCCAAAATACGCTGGAATCCAAAACCCCAAAGTGGCTCAAAGAAAATCTGAGAAAGAAATAATAAACAAACGATCATTAAAAGAGATGATGGAAATGCTGAACCAATTTCGGAAAGATCTCGTAGAAAATGACAAAGTCCTTTCTGATTCTGAAATGAAGGATCTCGTAAATATTGAGGAAGAGGCATATAAGTTAAAAAGAGATAGTGAATCTGAAAATCCTGAATATGAGAAACTTTTCAAATCGGCCGGACAGGTTCTCTCACTTGCGCATGAGAATAAGAGCCGATTGCTTAATCAAACACATGTTGTTGAACAGGGTGAAAAATATTTAGCTAAAAATCCTATTGATGGTCCTTCTCATCCAATTTTACTTTCGCTTATTCACTATGCAGACATAGAGTTTGGCTGTGTTTTGTCATACTACTTGAATCAGAAGGGAGATAAGACTTGGTCAAAAGATCCACTGACAGGGGATTTGATCATAACCCAAGTAACTGAGAGCGATAATGGAGGTACAGATACCTTTATCCATTACTTTCAAATAAAAGAAGCTGCTGCTAATGCTATAAACGTTACAGGGTATGAGGTAGTCTTAAAAGGAGTTTCAAAAAACGGAGAGGAACTACCTTCCGGTTTGGTCGATATGATTGTTGCAGAGGCTAGTTTTCCACCAGATTCCATATATGAAGGCGAATGAAAGCGGAGCCTTACACCGTTTTCTATTCACCCACACCATTCTTGCCAGCTCAAAGTTGCCAGAAAGAAACACTATTCTCGGTTCCACAGTGAGGACACTTCGGCTTGCCATACCCACCATTATTATCCACGGTTGAGGTAATCATCGCACTAATCGCGATGAGTGCAATCAAGCCAAATGGGATGAGCAAAACAGAGCCATAGAGAGCAGCGACCACCGTTAAAATCACAAACACCATACCAATACGAAAAAATATGCCCGGCGGATTTGCATCAGCCAGGGTAACATCTTTTAACCGAAAAGGTTTTCCACAGTTACAGCATTTCATTGCGAGGTCCTTTCTCTCTTGTGGGAAAATCCTCCTGACGAAAAAAGATACTCTTTAATCATCACAAATGAAAGGAAACCGGGGTCTGTCCCCGGTTTTACGGTTCTATTCAGGACAGCTGGCTGCCAATCGTGCCATCCAGGACACCAGCATTACCTTTGAAGACTTCCCGCTTTAAGCTGTTTTCTTGATTGTGTTTTCTCTACACGTCGCATGACAATCAATCTTGAAACGATGAGGAAACCACATGAAGAGTAAGAACAAAAACACCTGGGCAGCAAAGTTAAAACGAACAGTGAGTGCATTCTTAAAAGTTGATCCGAGTCGCAGCGGTGAGTGTCAGAGTTGCGGGGCCTGCTGTATCCTGCCGGTCCGTTGTTTATTTCTGATCGATACGGAAGATGGTAAAGCGTATTGTTCCATCTATGCCATGCGCCCACTAAATTGCAGAAAATACCCACGCACCCAAAAGGAATGGATTACCAGCGATAACTGCAGTTTCCAGTTTTCCACTCAACCAGATACTCGTTGAGCTCTTTCAAAGTTCACAGGTGGTTGAGTTGAAAACATCAGTGTGTTCACTTTGATATCGAGAAACGCACAACAGGCTTTTGCCGTGTATCTACTCCAACGACCGTGAGGGACGCATTTTGTTCCAGGATCTTTCTGATGGTAGTGGAATCGGGGTAACCATGAAATACAGGAACCGGTTGCAGTCGCTCTTGGCTGAGCTTCTTTAGTAACGAACCCTTTGATACCCAGTTACCAATGTTCTGGTTCGTATTCTCTAGCCACCGGTTCAGGTGGCTGAGAATATCAACACTATCCAGGACAGTTGGTGGCGTTGGATAGATTACGGCGCGTGTGTCGGCCAGATCCGGTGAGCCGGGAGCGCTCCCTGCATATAAACGTACTGAATTTATGGGATATTCCAGGCAACAACTCTTAATAAATGAAATGAGAGCATCTGGGCTCGGGGATTGATCCATTTGTAGAAGAGCGGTTTTTGAATCTCCCCATATCTTTTGCTTTCTTTCTTTAGAAAAAAAGCCCAACCGCCTCATGAGACTGAAATATTCTGCCGTGCCATCCAGGCTTGCAGACATCTGATCCGCATAAAGACTGAACGCCCCCTTTTGTGGGATATAGAACCTCGTAAACACATCATTGAGCAGCTTCTCAAAGCCCTTCCTTGCGCTCTTTTTCTGTCCTGATGAAAGATCATGCCAGAGGTAATCAGTTAACAAACGAACACAGCGGGATCGATCGATCGACCACTCGTGTTGTACGGTTAAATCAGCAGGGACTGGCATTGTAAGCTTGGCAAGGGTGGTCTCAATCATCTTGCTTTTATAGCGCAATGGGAATTCCGCATGCAAATCCCTGCCATCTTTGTCGGCAAAGAGTTTAATGATCCTGGCCGTATTGGTTAAATCACCACCATTTATTAACCCCTGCTGCCCCCTTATGCGGACGCCCCAATAACCGGTTTCAGGATCCTGGTTGTGCCAGTGCCATCTGATGAGTTCCTTTTTCCATTCCTCACTGAATGTAAAAAGTTGCAGATGTTCAAGTTCCTTGTGGGACCCCAAGGTTGAAAGAACATTGGGGGTTTTGGGCATCTTGGCAACAAGCCTGCCCACCGTCGATAGATCATCGAGATAATTTTGTAATTCGTGTGGTGCGTCTATCGCTTCTAGAAAATGAAGTGGATGGTTTAACTCTACTGGTTGGCCAACCTGCTTAGAAAGGTTCGCGATGTGCTCAAGAACATTCATCGTCGGTTGGAAATAGGTACAGAGCGGATAGGAATCATCCATGAAC
>QZLB01000070.1 GCA_004796425.1 Desulfobulbaceae bacterium
GTCTCTTCTGCCACAGCAGGAAATGCTACGGCCAGCACAGCGAGGAACAGTGCGCCGCCCCAATAGGTTTTCGGTTTGATTCTCATACTAAATTTCACGGTGTTGCCTCCTTGTTTTGGTTGTTGTTCCGTTTTTGAGAACAATTGCTTATTTTTGAAGATTTATTACAAGAGTCGTGCCATCTTGATTCAGTGAAAAATAACCTCATAAAAACGATGTGATATATGCATTCGGTCAATTTCGGCCCAGACATGGCGGGAGAGAAAATTGACAAAAACGATATAAACGCACACTGAAAATTACAAAAATGTATTAACTAGTCTTGGGGATTTTTGAATGATTCGTACCGGTTCAAACCATATTTCTTGATTCGATAGCCTATCTGGCGCTGGGTAAGTCCGAGCTCTCTTGCTGCGCGCACCTGTACCCAACCATTTCTGCGGAGGGCAGCTTCGACCTCATGCTTTTCAATCTCGTGAAGTTCTTTTGGTGTTGTTATGGGAGCAGGAGGTTTTTCTGCTGCAATCATCGGGCTGTTTATTGATAGAGTTGGAGTTAATTGTCCCCGTTCTGGTTCTCCTGTGATATTGCCAGGCAAGTCTGAGAGTGTGAGGCGGTCTCCTTCGGCCAGAATTACCATCCGTTCAACCATGTTCTGCATCTCTCTCACGTTACCGGGCCAGGAGTAAGAGAGGAGGAAGTCCAGTAGGTTTGAGGTGATTTTTATGTTACGACCATTTCTCTCGTTACTCTTTTTCAGGAAATGGTTGAATAGTAAGGGGATGTCTTCCGTTCGCTCTCTGAGCGGAGGCAAAACAATTGGCACGACGTTGAGCCGGTAGTATAGATCAGCTCGAAATTTACCCTGGTTGACTGCGGCCTCTAGGGAAACGTTGGTGGCTGCGACAATTCGTACATCTACGGTGTAAGTGCTGGTACCTCCTATTCTTTCAAACTGTTTTTCTTGAAGTACGCGCAGCATTTTAGCCTGAACGGATAGAGGCATTTCTCCAATCTCATCGAGAAAGATAGTGCCATCATCAGCGAGTTCGAAACGTCCGGGTTTTGCAGCATGGGCTGAGGTGAACGCACCTTTTTCATGACCGAAGAGTTCACTTTCAAGCAAGGTCTCGGGAAGCGCTGCGCAATTGATTTTTATAAATGGTTTCTCTTTTCTGCTGCCACTTTCATGGATTGCCCGGGCAACCAATTCTTTACCGGTACCTGATTCGCCGAGCAAAAGTGCGGTCGCTCTGCTTTTACCTATCTTGTCTATAATGGAAAAAACCTCCTGCATCGGTTTGGAATGACCAATAATAAAATGGCCTTCGTTTAAATGATGTAGTTTAGCTTTGAGCGAGAGATTTTCCTCAATGAGCTTCGCTTCTTTTTTCTCAATTTCCCGGTGAAGTGTGATGAACTGCGCAATGAGCGTCGCCAATACTGACAGGAAGCGGATATCTTCTTCGAATGAAATATCATCGCCAAAAAGCCGATCTACGGTAAGAACACCCTCTGGCTCGCCTTTTACAGTGACCGGGACACCCAGGAATGAAACCCTTGAGCGGGAAATGCCGGTTCTTGCTCCTGTTCTATTGAGAAATAAAGGCTCGGAGTTAATGTCTGGAACGACGAAAGGGGAGCCCGTCTGAAAGATCTGGCCACAAATACCTTCGTCTGGCCTATAGACCCCTCTTGTTTCCTCGGCGGCAGACAAACCGCAAGATGCCCTGATCACAAGTTTTTGCCTGGTCTTGTCAAACAATAGTAATGTGGCCCGTTCCATTCTCAGGGAGCTGTGCAAGACCTCTAAAATATTGTTGAGGGTGGAGTCGAGGTCCACGGCAGTACCGATCAATTCGGTAATCTTGTGGAGGGCCTGTAGCTCAATCCCCTGGGTTCGGCTTGAAGGCTGCGGTGTTTCTTCTGTGTATGCCATGATGGTTTCTACTCAATAATTTTCAGATCATTTTCTCGAGGAGTTCATGACCCGGTGAGCTTCGCTATACTTCCATTACAAGGCAATAAGCGTGCCACATGCATATGTTATTGAAAATTAGTGATAAATTATTTTTAGGCAAAGTCGAGAGGTTGTCATGCTAACGATAATGTGATGGGTTTGATGGCTAGAATTACAATTACGTAAAAAAAATCAAAGGTGTCTTGTCAGGACACAATCTGCAAAGAACACGACCAAATTGTCGCAACGCTACAAAATTGGCGATAATTTCACTTCTGGTCTCTGCATGTTTTTGAGTGAGATATCTATAACATTAAGGAAATATAACAAAAAATACCACTTTCATGGGATGGCACACACCTTGCTCTGGTATGTTTAACAGCAAAAGACGATTTGATTAGACACAACAGAGCGTTTGGAATGAACCAAATCAGATGAAACATTTCTATACATAAAACCTACAAGGAGATTGAAATGAGAAAGGTTGCGATTTATGGAAAAGGTGGAATTGGCAAATCAACTACAACACAAAATACGGTTGCCGGTCTGGCCGAAATGGGCAGGAAAGTAATGGTTGTCGGCTGCGATCCAAAGGCTGATTCTACCAGGCTATTATTGGGTGGTCTTGCGCAGAAATCGGTTCTGGATACGCTTCGGGAGGAAGGAGAGGACGTAGAACTCGACGATATCAGAAAACAGAGCTTCGGTGGTTCCTGGTCGGTTGAATCAGGTGGGCCAGAGCCTGGGGTTGGCTGTGCAGGACGTGGAATTATTACATCTATTAATATGCTAGAGGCACTAGGTGCATATGAAGAAAGCGAAGGACTTGATTATGCGTTTTACGATGTCCTTGGTGATGTTGTATGTGGCGGTTTTGCTATGCCGATCAGAGATGGTAAGGCAGAAGAAATTTACATCGTCTGTTCTGGAGAAATGATGGCAATGTACGCAGCGAACAACATCTGCAAAGGTATCATGAAATATGCTCAGTCGGGAGGTGTTCGCCTAGGTGGTCTGATCTGTAACTCTCGAAATGTTGATAACGAGAAAGAGATGATTGAAGAGCTGGCGCGTCGACTTGGTACCCAGATGATCTATTTTGTACCGCGCGATAATGATGTTCAGAGAGCTGAAATTAACAGAAAAACCGTTATTGAATGGAACGGTGAATGTAATCAGGCAGATGAGTATCGAGGTTTGGCAAAAGCGATTGATGAAAATGAATCGTTCGTCATTCCGACTCCTCTTGAGATCGAAGAGCTGGAATCGTTACTGCTTGAATTTGGCTTACTGGAAGACGCTTAATAAATACTTTGAGGAGATACCATTATGATGATCATGATACGCGCGATAATAAGACCCGAGAAAGCAGATGATGTATTGGCAGCCTTGATGGATGCCGGTTTTCCTGCGGTGACGAAATACTCGGTCGCTGGTAGAGGGAAACAACGTGGAATTAAGATCGGCGAAGTAACCTATGATGAAATTCCGAAGACAATGCTGGTTAGCGTACTGCCTGCTGCTGATAAGGAGTTTGCAATTGATACCATTATGGATGCAGCCAGGTCCGGCAAGAAAGGTGCTTTCGGAGACGGCAAAATCTTTGTCTCGGAAGTAGAGGA
>QZLB01000101.1 GCA_004796425.1 Desulfobulbaceae bacterium
CTGTTATCTCCCGTGTGTCAGATTCTTTGGTTTATAAAACAGCCGCTATTTTTGTTAATACCGCACTATTTGCATCAGCGAAGGAGTGACATGGCTTGCAGGTGATTAGTAATCGCTCTGCAAGCATCAGCCAATTTTCTGGAAATTTCTCCCACACAAATACGACTTCTTTATATCCTATCTGCTTCTAACCGTCCTATCAAGATTTTATACTCCTCCAACTTGTTATGACAGAGGTCCAACGTAAAAAGCCAACAACTCTGCATTTTCAGCCAGAGTTCGTTTCCATTTGTGGAGGATTTGCTATAGTGACGCGAAGATTATTTCTAACAACAGGTTTAAACCATGCCAGCAATCATTACGTTTATCGGCAAAAAGAACAGCGGCAAGACCACCTTAACGAGCAAGGTGGTCACCCACTTGAACACAATGGGGTACAAGGTAGCCGTTATTAAATCCTCCAGCCATCAGGGTGCATTATTCGACTCCCCAGGGACCGACACGGCGACCCATAAAGCGGCCGGGGCTGAGAGTGTCATGTTTGTTGGCCCAGACCAGATGGTCCTGCAAACGGGTACCACGGAGCTTTCCCTCACCACCCTTGCCCACCGTTATTTTCCCGGTGTAGATGTGGTGATTGGGGAAGGTTTCAAACAGGCCAGAAAAATCCCGAAGATCGAGGTGATCAGAGACCAGGATCATCTCCTTCGAAACCAGGTCAATGGTGTTATTGCCGTGGCCTCAAACATTGAAGACACTGCAGGCAACTACGTGTTCCAACTTGATGAAGCCCAGGAAATTGCCCAGTTCATAGAGAAGCGGTTTAATCTTGGTCAGCCAAAAGGAATTGAAAGATGTGCCCTGCTGGTAAATGGCAATATGATTCCGTTGAAAGGGTTTGTCCAGGATTGCCTGGGCGAAACCGTTGAAGGGTTTATCAGTTCACTCAAACTCACCGATGATATCCAGGAGATAGAGTTAAGAATAAAGAAGAAATAACACGGAGCAAACGCTTAACTTTTAAGTGCATTCTGAATCGCCTGACCAAGGGCCACCAGGGAATAAGGCTTTTGGATAAACGAACTCAACCCTTCTTCAAACGCCTTATCTATAACACTCTGATCAGAGTATCCGCTTGCAAAAATGGCTTTTTGCTCAGGTTTAATCTGTTTGATCCGAAGCAATGCTTCCAGCCCATCGATCCCCGGCTCCATAATAACATCAAGGATGACCACATCGACCGGTTGGCGTCGTATATACTCAATGGCTTCCTCCCCTGAGGTAACTGATGCCGGGTTGTAATTCAGCTTCTTTAAAATACCCTTTACGATATGCCTTTGTTCGCTTACATCGTCGACAACAAGTATTGCCTCGCCATTCCCCTGAAGACTTTCAAATGAAGATTCCTCCTCCTCTTCAAGATTCTGCTCTTTGGTGACCGGGAGAAAGATTTCAAATCGTGTACCTTTGTTTGGCGCAGAGTCAATATCGATATATCCCTGATGGTCTTGAATTGTTCCCCAGACGACAGTCATACCAAGTCCCGTTCCGCTATGCCCCATTGACTTGGTGGTGTAAAAGGGTTCGAAAATGTGAGAGATATCCTCCTGTGCAATGCCCATTCCGTTATCTTCAATGATGAGCGAAACGAAGGCACCCTCTCTTTTCTCCTCTTCTTCCTCCTTGGCGGGGTGGAGGTATTTGTTTTGGGTGGTAATGGTTATGGTGCCACCATCAGGCATTGCTTCTGCACTGTTTTGAACGAGGTTCATTATTACCTTGGTGAGATGAACTGGTGAACCTTTTATCATCGCCAACCCTTCACTACTACTATTATGCACTGCAATGCTCGGGTGTCTTTCAAGCAGTTTCATATACTCAGGGCTTTTCAGGTAATCATCGACGATTTCCCGGATATTGATCACCTTGCTTACCGTAACTCCCCTTCGGGAGAGGGAGAGCATATCCTCAACGATGGCTGCGGCCCTCTTGCCGGATTTTTGAATCAGACTCAGATAGTTGTAGTGTGGTGAACCCGCTTCCATTTCCATCAATACCATATCAGGTAAGGTGACGATTCCTGAAAGGATGTTATTGAGGTCGTGGGATACGCGTGCAGCAAGCTGGCCAATGGTTTCCATCTTCTGGGCCTGTTGCAGTTTGCTTGTAAGCTCAGCCCGTTCTTCCTGTTCCTTTTTGATCAGGTAAACCTGGGCAATCATGTTGGCGAAAATTTCCAGAGGGCGGACCGACTCAATTGTGGGTTTCTTACCGGTTGTCGATTCATCGGCAGACATAAAACCGATAAACTCTCCCGCATTATTAATGATTTTCACAATGATATAATCCGCAGGATGCCAGCCATCCTCACCTTCAGGTTCGGGGCCACTGCCTTCGAGACTCTCATCTATCTCTGGGATACATTTGAGGTTGTGGGGAACATAATAGCTCAACTTGCCAACCGGTTCCGCCCGTTCAAAAACAGACAGAAAAGAGCTTGGTGAAAGTTCAATATTTGTAAGTTTCCTTAAAATTTCCTCCGAGACTCCGCTGCTCCCTATGATCACCCGAGATGGTGATTTATCCTGAAAGACAGAGATGACCAGTCGATTATAATCAAGATGGTTGGTAACAAATTCACTGATTTCTCCAAAAACATCTTCATCTGAGCGTGAGGTAAGTAAGGTGGCGGTTGCAATACTGACCTGTTCAAGCTGCTTGGAGTATTGAGCCGACTGTGTCTCAGAAGCTTTGAGCGCATTTTCAACCTGTTTGCGCTCAACGATTTCTCGTTTCAGTCTGTTGTTAAAAATTAATAGGGATACTGCGACAGCTGAGATGAAAATGGTGGAGATGAGCAGACCATAAACAAATTTTAATGAGAAAAGTGGCTTGTTTTCCGGGGAATAGACAAATCCATCCAAATTGATCTCGCTTTCTACCATTCCGTATTGTTTGAATATTTCTGCGATATGAAGCCATCTACCGGGATTCATATGACCGAGTTGAATAAGCTCAGGCATAATAAGCTTTTGCATTGCTTCATACTCATATCGTAAATGAGCCCGGGTCTTTGACGTTTCATACTGGTCAAGGATGAGTCGTATGATCTCATCCGGATTTTTCATCGCATAGGACCAGCCCTTGAGGCTTGCAGAGATAAACGCTTTTACCAGTTCCGGATTCTTCGAAATGGTTTCCTCGTTGGCAAACAGGCAATCACCATAAAAATCGATACCATACGATGCCGGTCTGATAATCGAGAAAGGGATATAGGCTTCTTCCAGGTAGTAAGGCTGATTGGTTATGTACGCACTGATCGCATCAATCTGCTTATCGAAATAATCGTCCGGAGAGGCCGATTCAGAGACAATTTCCAGATCCTCCAGTCGAATCCCTTCACCATGGAGGGTCGCATGAAGTTCCAGATCGCGACTTCCCCTGCTCAAAACGACTCGCTTGCCGACAAGGTCGTGCGGTCCGGAAATATCTTTATCCAAGCGAGCGACCATCACCAGGGGTGAGTGCTGGAAAATAGCCGCAAGAACTACGAGCGGTTTTCCCATAAGCCGGTGCAAAAGAATCTCGGAATTCGTAACACCAAACTGCGCAGATCCGTTAAGAACCTCTTCTACCGTATTTTTCCCCGGCCCCCCTTCTTGTAGTGTCACCTCAAGACCGGCTTCCTGGTAATAACCTTTCGCGATGGCGGCGTAATATCCGGCAAATTGAAATTGATGGTGCCAGCGGAGTTGCAGCGTTACCTGTTTTAACGCATTTGTAGGATCGGCACCAATCCCTGAACCCGGATTCACCAGGAGAGACCCGGTGACAAGAAGTAGAATCCAGAAATAATGTATCGGTTTGGCTCTATTTAGAACACTGAAATAGCAGGGAAAACTTTCCAAAACGGTATATATGTGAGCGATAATCCATGATTTTAAATTGTTAGTCCGTGTTTAATACTACCGCTCTTCATATCACAAAAGCACATGGGTTATAAGGAAAAAAAGGTGACCCATTGCTTTAAAGCCTGACATCTTCCGTGTAAATAGTATGAACCAAAGCGATTCATGTTCATTTTGTCAAACAAGATGAACGAGTGGAGCTACTGAGTAAACTTCTGCAGTTCCTTAAATATATCTTCCAACGGTGGCCTGATATTGATGTCTGAAACCAGGATACCGGTTAGCACGCCCTCTTTATTGATAAAGAAGAGCGCCCTTTCTGCCGTACCGTCCGATCTGAGCACCCCATACTGCTGGGCAACACCACCATGGGGCCAGAAGTCGGAGAGAATATCAAACTTCATTCCGCCAATTTGTTGAGTCCAGGCATGAAGGGTCGGGATATTGTCCACCGAGATCCCAAAAAGTTTGGCATCATGCTGCTCAAACATTTTCATCACAATGTTGTATCCCGGCCATTGGCCAGAGCAGACCGGGGTCCATGCTGCCGGAATAAAGCTGAGGACCACATTGGACTGGCCTCTGAAACTGCTCAGAGAGAATTGCTTCCCATCGATTGAAGGCAGGCTGAAGTCGGGAGCCATCTGACCAACCTGGACCTGCAAAACAGAGTCAATTGGTTTGAGTTTTCCCGGTTCATAAAGAAGTTTCGAGACTTTGCTGGATTTATCGTCCAGGTTACAGATGACTGGATTGCCTCCTGCAAACAAAGGGTATGTTGAAAAAAAGAGGATCAACAGCGTCGTCAATCCGATAAATGCTCTCATTGTGTTCCTCCCTATTTATATCCTGCCTGCGTCAAGACAAGATCAAGGAATTCACGTGGATCGTGAAAACCACCCGCCTGGCGATAGACGATGGTTGGTTTCTGACCCGATTTCATGGAAACCGCGACGAAACCAGGAGTCCCCTCACCTTTGAGCTTGTCATAGATTTCAAGACTCTGGTCGGGAAAAATCGGAAAGGAAACAGAAAAGTTGTCTCGAAAAAAAACCACTTCAAATTCAGTATTTGACGCTCCGATACCAAGCACCCGAATGGTTATGCCATTCTCCTGCTCGGCCATGGCAAGATCAGCCAGCGTATTGATCAACGGTGCCTCCGATTGACAATAGGGGCAATACATGCTCAACAATTCAATAATCACAATATCTGCCTTCATGTCGGGAATCTCAAAAGGAGTGCCCGGTTCTTTCTCAAGCCTCAAATATTCCCGATCTGCTTCGCTCGCAGGCACCACAAAGGAAAACGAAGGCAGCGGCTCCCCAGCGGTAGACCAAACCAGAGGTGTGCCGAAGAATCCTGTCACTATGCCAATTACTACCAGAAAACTCACCGCTACTCTTTGCATAACATCTCCTCATTTTTTCTGTGGAATACGTGTCACAATCGGAACATTAACTTCTGGGGTTTTCCATGCGTTTCGAAATCCTCATTTTAGAGCTCCGATTGGTTGCTTCTTTTGGTTATAAGCGATATCGGTTGAGCCTTCTCTGAGTTTTTCTCGATCCATCGCTGATTTGCTCAAAAAAGGTCAAAAGCAACACCGTTTTTAAGCAATTACCCTACAAGAAAGTCATTGAAAACCGTGAACGAACTTGGGATGATGCAGACACTGAAATAGTAAGCTCCGAGCCAACGCTCCTACGTTCCGGAACGACCCGTGGATAGGGATTGAGGCCGATAGGGTATGGCGGGAAACGGCCGTGCCTTCCGAATTTGAAAAGGAGTGTAAATGAACGCACGTAACCAGCCATCGACAAACCCTTCTGTCAGCAATCACCGGACCAATCCTCTTGTTGATAATCATGGTAGGACGA
Organism: Desulfobulbaceae bacterium; assembly: GCA_004796425.1. Taxonomy (GTDB): domain Bacteria; phylum Desulfobacterota; class Desulfobulbia; order Desulfobulbales; family Desulfocapsaceae; genus MADRE3. The sequence goes on from QZLB01000101.1 coordinate 5,789, forward strand.
TTACCTATCTGCGGCTTGCCATAACTGATCGTTGTAACCTGCGATGTGCTTACTGCATGGGCGAAGAAGGTGTCGATTCAGTGGGGCATGGTCAGACTCTCTCTTATGAGGAGCTCACCAGGCTGGTCCGCTGGTTTGTTGCATCCGGTGTCACCAAGGTACGCATCACTGGCGGTGAGCCCTTGGTTCGCCGGGGATGCATAGACTTCATGAGGATACTAAAAGAAGAGGTTGGGGTTGAGGAGCTGTTTCTGACAACCAATGGCGTTGAAACCGCTCGGTTTCTTCCAGAGCTGGTTGCAATGGGTCTTGCCGGTATTAACTTGAGCCTTGATACTCTTGATCCTGGACGATTTGAATTGATTACCCGGCGCAATTATTTCGATCGGGTTTTCCTGACGCTGGAGGAATCACTCCAATACGGTATACCTTTAAAAATTAACTCGGTAGTTGCAGCCTGGACAACGGATGACGAAATTCGACAGCTGGCAAGCCTTATCAAAGAGCGTAATCTTACCCTCAGGTTCATCGAACATATGCCATTTTCGGGAAAGGATGGTCCATTTGTGCCAAGCAGCGAGGGTTTGCTTCACCGTCTCCAACGTTTGCTGCCAGGCATGACCGAACTCGAACAATCAACCATCTCCACCGCACGACTATTTTGGTTACCGGGAGCTCGCGGTACACTTGGGATAATAGAGGGGCATTCGAGAAAATTCTGCGGCTCCTGCAACAAAGTCCGGATCACACCGCAGGGTATGTTGAAGGCTTGTCTGTACGACCATGGTGTCCTTGATCTGCGGGCACTGTTAAGAAACGGTTGTTCTGATTCTGAGCTTGGAGAGAGGGTCACCCACTGTTTGGGCAACCGATTTGGTGATGGTCGATTGGCGGAGCAGTCATGTGGCCACCACACCGAGCCTTCCATGGCCTCTATTGGTGGATAGCAGAACAGCATTGTGCATGAGAGCAATAACACGTGTAATAACAGAACAGTACACGGGATTTAGAGATTTGGTGCAACCACTGAATCATTCTAAAAGAGGTAAAAATCATGGCAGTTGTCGAGGCAGTATGTATCAGCGAAAAGAAGGGCATCGTTAAAAGAGAGCAGGAGTTCGTTCAGGTTAAAGAAATGTGGGGTATTGAGGGCGATGCCCACGCCGGAGACTGGCATCGACAGGTTTCATTACTGGCCGCCGAGAGTATTGCCATCGTTAAAGAGTCGCTTCCTGCCCTGAAAAAGGGGGCGTTTGCCGAGAACATCATCACCAGAGGAATTGATCTCGCCCGGCTTGCTATCGGCGATAAAGTGCAGATCGGCGAATCAGTGATTCTTGAAGTCACGCAAATCGGCAAGGAGTGTCACAATAAAGGATGTGCAATCAAAAAGGCAACGGGTGACTGCATTATGCCCAGAGAAGGTATTTTCTCAAAGGTACTCAGCGGTGGCGAAATAAAACCGGGTGATCAGATTCAGCCTATTTAGCCATAGGCCTCACTGCTTCGCACCACTTGCAGCTTAATAGAGTTATTCTTCTTCTCAATCATCCCTTCTTGATTTATCACAAACTTGACACCGAGCGTGGATACTCCCGCTCAATCGTAGTACCTTTAATATTCTTATTCACAAAGTTATCAAAACCAGATCCCTCAGGAACCTTTGCCTCACCCCGTGATATCGATACCTGAGAGTGTCACAATGTATTAGTATTGCATTTTTTCTTGCGATAATTTGACATACAGGCAGGTAAAAACATATGATTCGTTGAGAACTATTCCTTAAGCACACTGATTATCAAATAACAAAGGACATAATATATCTAAATAGGATTGCAAAAATGAAGAAAATTAACACGAAATCAATTTCTTTCAGGCTAGTTGTGGGTGGTTTTGTTGCCTTACTCATTCCGCTTGTCGCCTTTGGCATCATCTCGATTTACAAGACCACCAGTACCGTTCTGGATCTTGCCTATGAAAAAGCGGGGACAAAAGCCCACGAGCTGGCGATGCTTGTTGAAACAACGCTTGATCTGCAGGGTGATCTAGCCACAGCGTTTGCCACAGACTACCATGTGGTCGAGGTTATGACCAAGGTGAAAGAATCAGGTGCAGAGGCTGCTGCAACGGATATTGCCTCACTCAGAATTGAGATGGGCAAAAAGTACAAGAAACTTGATGATCACTTCTTTGGCATTTTCGTTACGGACGAAACCGGACTGCTTATCACGGGTGAGAAAAGCGGAGGGAAAGAGTACAAAGGCTCAAACGTTGCCTCACGAGGATATTTTCAGGAAGCAAAAATGAGTGGTAATGCGGTGATTGGCGATATCGTCAAATCAAAGTCAACGGGCAAGCTGATTTATGTGGCGTGTGCACCAATCAAGTCAAAAGCTGGCGATTTCTTGGGTATTTTTGGTGTATCAATCCATGGTGAGGCGTTGGCCACGATGATTTCCGGCAACAAAATCGGCGAAACCGGTTACGGGTTCATGGTAAATAAAAACGGTATTATCAATTCCCACCCCAACAACGAACACATCCTTTCTCTGGATTTAAAAACACTTGCGGGAATGGAAGAAATTACCAGGAAGATGATGGCAGGTGAAGAAGGTGTTGAGGAGTACACTTTTAAGGGCACAATGAAAATTGCCGGTTTTGCACCGGTACCGCTGAAAGAGTATTCCATCGCGATCACCCAGGACAAAGATGAGTTCATGAAGGGGGTTAAAACCATCAGACTTTCGATGATCCTGGTCGGTATTATCTCAATGGTGATCGTTTTACCGTTAATTTATCTCGTTTCACGATCCATCACCAAGCCGATCAATGATGCAGCCTCAGGCTTGAAGGATATTGCCGAGGGTGAAG
>QZLB01000079.1 GCA_004796425.1 Desulfobulbaceae bacterium
GATTTCCCACTTTCTTTTAATTTTTCAGTGGTTTCCTGGCGGAGCAGGACGTCCGACTCTTCATTAAAGAAAATACTGACCCGGTTCGGTTGCGGTTCCATCCTGAGCACGAAGAAATTGTGGTTGCTAAAGATCAGATCTTCAAACACATAACCGGCTTCAAACCCGGTGGACTCCAGTACATTTGCAATAATACCCAATGGTTTGTCAGGTAGTCCCTGCTCAATTGACATAATGATTCACCCCATTGAACTTCTCTTTTCGTAGAATTTCTGGCAGTTCGACGCTCAACTCACGGTCAAGATCAGGAAGGAGCAACGCCCCAATTTGCGCACCGGTATCGAGAATGCTCTCAATATCCTGAGTCGAAATGACAACATAAACCGACTGATCCGGATCACATATATCCTGGTACGAATCGAGTCTGAGCATAGCCTGTTTCAAATCATCTGAGAGCGTGAGATGGTTTTCAAGCGCTCTGACCAGATCATACATTGTATGGTTTTCAGCAAGATCCCCTCGCTTCATAAGGTAGGCCATAATCAGTTTTTCAATTGCCATACAAACGATATTATAGAGCGCCTCATGGTTGAAAGCCTTTTTTCTTCCCTGATACCCTTTCAGTGCCGTTTTGAGAAACGCCACGCCATCTCTTCGATAATCCTGCCAATTTTCTATTCCGAGCATACCGTACTCTCAATTATTTATTATACTTACGAAAACATTGAAGATTGGTTTTTTGAAACCCTACCCGTTCATAAAAATCCAGTGCCGGGCGGTTGTGCTTATCAGCAAGAAGCTGCACACGGCGGGCACCTTTTTCCTTTCCCCATTCACCCACCGCATGCAGCAACTTTTTTCCTAATCCTTTTTTCTGATACTCAGGTGCAACCACAACATCTTCAACCAATAATGCGGCACCCCCTTCAGCCGTTGAAATAACCAGTTGCCCGGTAACCATCGCGACAACTGTGTTATTTTGCTCCTTTACCAGAATCACACTGGATGGTGAGGCGAGTAATGCTTCGAGCCCCTGTTTCTGTCTGAACTGATCGAATTCAAAGTCCTCTTCTATGGAAAACAGTTGTTCCAGGAGCAGAACCATATCATTTACATCAGATTCAACAGCAATTCGTATCATCTTCTATCGTCTATTTGATCAGGTACGCTTCAGCCGGCTCGTTATCTTCAATACCGTCCAACACTTCATCAATTGCATCTTCGCTGTCGATTCCCTTGAACCACCAATTTTCAGGTTGTACAACCATGATCGGACCTGCTTCACACTGTTTCAGGCAGCCGGTGGCAATTACTTGCATATCAAGTCCCCTGTCGAGAATTTCTTCTTCTATATATTGCAAAAATCCATCAGTTTGTTTGTGGCAGATACCTTTCGGATCTCCTTTCAATCTGAAACTCTGACACACAAGTATCTGTTTTTCTGGCAACGCCATTGTTATATCTCCATTTTAAACTTGTTTTTTCTTTTTCTTCGAGCCCGTCGGATAGAGCTGTTCGACGCATCCATTGATATCATCGTTGCAGATCTTTAAAGAAATACCCTGGGCGGCAAAAATCTTGCGGGGGGATTGGCCGGCATTGGCGGTCAACAGCGCAAAACAATCGCTCAGCGACTCTGCCAGTACTTCCCATCGATTAACACCACCTCCCGGTGGCGGGGCCTCTCGAACATCAATCAGGCACGGCAGGCCATCTTCACGGGGTCCGTAAATTAAAATTTTTTCCGCCTTGCCAAGGTGCATATCAATCTCCATACCGTTGCTACTCACCACCGCGACATTGGGTCGCTCACGACTCGGACCAGCGACCAGCGATGACAATATCACCTCATTACTGGTGTCTTTGACCGGGTCAACGTTGAGTAGTGAGTCTACGACGGTAAGGTGTTTCTTTGCTGCGCTCATAGCCCCTGCAATATCACCTTCATTCGGTGAGGCCAAACTTACCTCGGCACCTTCTACGGCATGGTACGGTATCAGAGAAATACCATCTGCACCCAACTCCATCATTTTACGACTGATTTTTTCCACATGGTCAATATTGTAACCGGGATAAAGAACGGATTGTATGACAACCCTGATATCATGATATTTCAGGGCTGCCACACCATCCTTTTGCTCGTTGATCAGCAATTTTACCGCCTCGCCAATCTTCAAGGTTTTCTGACCGGGTCGAATCCATGCATAAAGTTTTTCCAGTATCTCTTCCGCAACTCCATTGACGACCATCTCAACCAGGCCAAGCCCTGCAGAGAACAGTGCCGAGGCGAATCGGTCGCTACCGATTCCCAACGTTTTTATGCCAACCATGATATCGGGATACTTCTTCTTCACCAACTCTATGGTCTTCAATGTTGTATCAGGTACCGCGAGCGGATCACCGGGACCGTTTATGGAAATCAGCTTTATTTCATTCTCGCTTTGCTTCATTCGCTCATCAAGCAGTCGAATTGCCTCCTCTGGCATGACAAACGGTAGTTTTTTGGGCAAACATGACTCAAAGCGCGTTCTTGAGGTAACCTGCGGTGCAACGGGCAGGTGAAAAACTTCGCTCTTTTTTATTGAAAGCGGAAACTTATATATATTTGCTGTCATATTGCAACCCAGCATGTATCTCATAATCGCTGGCAATCTACTCAATTGAGCAATTGCCAGCGGTCAGTTAAAAAGAGCTGGCCGAGTGGTCAACTCCTCGCTACAACACTAACTCAAAAGTCATTTCCGAATCATCTCGGTCTTTTCGATCAAGTAATACCCCAAGGATTTTCTCCAGCAGGCGTAACCCACCCATATATCCAACGGTTGGGAAATGCTGATGTCCCTGCCTGTCTAGAATAGGAAAGCCCCATCTAACCAGCGGTGTATCCTCATCTCGGGCAATATATTTGCAGTAGGTATTGCCGATAATCACATCCACCGGATCATTTTTGATCCATTGATGCAGCAGAAACATATCACCGGCAGCTTTTACGTTAACCTCGTATTCCTGGCTTTCGGTAAGCGCTTTGATCTTCTTTTCAAATTTCTTACCAGGGGTTCCCGTAATGACATGCACGGGACACATATCAATGGATACCAGGAATTCAGTCATGGCAATCAGCTGGTCGGGGTCGCCAACCAGGGCAACTTTCTTGCCATAGAAATATTGATGCATATCAGAGATAAAATCGACCAGTTTCCCACGTTCGCGTGAGAGTTCTTCCGGCACGGATGTTCCCCCAACTGTTCTCAACGCATCGACAAACCGATCGGTTGCTGCCAAGCCAAAAGGCATATCCAGGATTGAACATGGCACCTTACAGCGTGAATCAAGGGTTCTTGCAGCTTCTGCAGAACACCACTCCCCTAAGGCAAGGGTACCGGTCGCATCACCACTCTCTTTAATATCAGAGAGTGAAGCGCCCCCTTCAGGAAACATATCGTATTTACCGGTCAGCGGGCCATTGAGTACGCCACTGGTATCCGGGTACATGGTGATTTCGATCCCAATCATATCTGCCATTCGTTTCAGCTCTTCCATATCGGAAGGCTCAACCCAACCGGGCAAGATGTTCACTTTACCGTTTCGTTTCCCACTGGACTCGGCAAGGGCTGCCATTGCTTTTACCATGTTGGAGAATCCCGTGACATGGGAGCCTACATAGCTGGGTGTTGGTGCTCCGAATACGGTCTTTCCTTCCGGTACCTTCTTTTCTTTAATGGCCTTATCAAAGATCTGCGGCAGGTCATCACCGATGGTCTCTGAAAGGCAGGTGGTATGAACAGCGATTGCCTCAGGCTCGTAAACGGTAAAAATATTATTAATAGCTTGGAGCAAGTTTGCCTGGCCGCCGAAAACTGACGCACCTTCGGTAAACGAACTGGTCGCTGCCGAAATCGGCTCCTTGTAGTGGCGGGTCAGAGTGGAGCGATGATAGGCACAACACCCCTGTGAACCGTGGCTGTGTGGCAGGCATCCCTTAACCCCCAGGGCCGCATACATGGCACCGATGGGCTGACAGGTCTTTGCCGGATTAATCATCAGCGCTTTGCGCTCGGTGATTTCTTCTGGTGTATGTTTTAATAGCATGATATTTCCTCTTCTTTATTCCCAAACATAGGTCGCTGACAGTTCGGGATTTTCCTGCCACGGTGCTTTCATAAATCCCCAGACCTTGGAGTTAACCAGTCGATCTATTTCATTATAAAAATTGATCGCACCCTTGAATCCGGCGTATGGACCACCAGAATCATAACTGTGCAGCTGCTTCATCGGGATCCCAAGCTTCTGGATGGAATATTTTTCCTTGATACCGGCACAAAACAGATCAGGCTTCATTAACTCGACCAATTTTTCGGCTTCGTATTGATTCAAGTCGTCTACGACGATGGTTTTCTCATCCATATCGGGGTTTAATCCTTCGTAACTCTTGAACTCGTAGCCCTGGTCCTCAAGCGCCTTGATTTCCTCCTCGGTCTTGCGCGGTCTGAACAGTTCAGGATCGGGCTCGACATGGATCTCTTCAATATTTCTGCTATCCGCGTCAACTTTGAGATCCGGGATAATATGACGGCCTTCGTAGTCATCACGATGGGCAAACTCATAGCCTGCTGAAATGGTTGTCATCCCCATTTCCTTGAACAATTCCTGGTAATGATGCGCCCGAGAGCCGCCAACAAAAAGCATTGCAGTCTTACCTTCAGTTCGTGGAAAAACCGAATCTATGGTCGCTTTTACGGCCGGCATTTCCTCTGTAATTACCTCCTCAACCCGGTCGATCAATTCCTTATCACCAAAGTATTCGGCAATTTTTCGCAGTGATTTGGCACTCGCCTCAGCACCGATAAAGTTAACCTTAATCCAAGGGATGCCGTATTTGGTTTCAAGCATATCGGCAACGTAGTTGATCGAGCGGTGACACATGACGCAACTCAAATCTGCCTGGTTGGCAGAGGCAAACTGATCATAGGTCGAGTTGCCTGAAAAGGTTGCAATATTGGTAATACCGCATTTCTCAAGAATCCGATCAATTTCAAAGCCATCACCACCGATGTTATACTCACCAAGCAGATTGATTTTGTACTTGTCGGTCTTCTCTGTCGGAGAGGTACCTACCAGGTGAGTGAATACCTGATTGTTGGCAATATGATGGCCTGCAGACTGAGATACTCCTTTATAACCCTCGCAGCTAAAGGCAAATACATTACAGTCACCGAATTTATCCTTCATCTTTTTCGCAACGGCATGGATATCATCACCAATCAAACCGACCGGACAGGTGGCAAAAACGGCAATCCCCTTCGGATGAAACAGATCGTAGGCCTCCTGGATCGCCGCTTCAAGCTTCTTTTCGCCACCAAAAATAATATCTGAATCCTGCATATCGGTGGACATGGCGTACGGTACGAAATTCTCGCCGCCCTCACCATTGGCGCTGGTCTGGTTTCTTCTGGTCAACCAGGCGTAGAAGCTGCAGCCGATCGGGCCGTGTACCAGATTTACGATATCTGAGGTCGGGCCCATGATAACGCCTTTACATCCGGCGTAGGTACATCCCCGCATTGTAATGATACCTGGAATAGTCCTGACGTTGGCGACGATCTCAGGAGTCGAATTTTCCTGAGCTTCATTGATCATTATCTGTTTGGCACGTTTCCGGGCAACTTTGGGGGGATATTTCTCCAAAAGTTTTTCCTTAACGTCATAAGGATCCCACTGCACCAGTTTTTCTGATTTTCCCATTTTCAACTCCTTCGCGAAACTTAAGATATTGACTGAACGCCTGTTTCGCCGGTTCTGACGCGAACAGAATCCCCTAGCGGCAGAACGAAAATTTTTCCGTCACCGGGCATACCCGTCTTGTTTGCCTCAATAATCGCATCGACGACATCGGTAACCTGATCGTCTTCCACTACCACGGTAACCATACGCTTGGGATACAATTTACCCTTCTCCCCAAGCAGAGAGGCCGCCTCTTCGTATCCGGCCTCGGTACCTTCCATGAGCTTACGATTTACAAAACCCATCCCGCGGCCCTGCGCTTCGTGCGCAAAAAATGCATCGACTCCAGCTTCGGTAAGTGCGGACTTGGTCTTGTTCATCATGTTCATTCGAACAACAGCAATCACTTCTTTCATGCCGTAACCTCCTCGGCGGCTCCTTCTTTCACGCCAGAGCTGATGGTGTACACATCCTCTACTTCCGAGACAAAGATTTTTCCGTCTCCGAAAGCGCCTTTCTTGCCGGACCTGGCAGCATCCATAATGGTTTCAATTGCAAATTCCTTATCAGCAGCAGGCAATACACTCACCAGCATTGTCTTCGGTATTTCATCATAGGTTACTTCGCCGATCTTAATTCCGCGTTGCTTTCCTCTACCAGCGACCGAGTATTTCGTTA
>QZLB01000195.1 GCA_004796425.1 Desulfobulbaceae bacterium
ACAATATTCGTGAAAGAAATAGAAAAACTTACGACAATCCGGGAACAACTATTTACCTTTTATGAAGGTAATCTTCCAGCATGTTCTCTGGTGGAAATTTCCAACTTAATACTGCCGGAACTTAGAATCGAAATAGAGGCAACTCTCGCGCTCCAAGATGACTGACCGTTTTATGTGTCATAGAGCCTAACCCTTGAGGCACTGGCACATACCACACCGTTAAACACAAAAAATGAATCCGATTACGCTTCACTACTCATAAGAAATTATCAAAGAAACGGTTATGGCATATTGGTGGAAGCAGATAGGCATAAGTTTCATACTGGTGTTATTGGGATTGTCTGCGTTCCTTATTTTTCTGCTCATGAGTGGGAATAACTCATGGGTCGTTGGTGTATTGGCAAGTATTGTAGTCTTAAGTACTTTAGTAATATCTGGTTCATATTTTATATTTTTAAACCGTGCGTTAAACCGATTTAACAGGATGGGTAAGCCTGAGGCTCTTCTAGAAGTTTATAAGACAGGTTAAAAATTACCTCTGATGTGGGCAGCAACGAAATAAATTGGTCACTCATTGCCAAGGTCCAGGTATTAAAGAATTCATTACTCTTATTCTTTTCAGAAAATGAGACAATGACCTTGCCCAGCAAAAGCCTGAACAAAGAGCAGCTGGAATTCATTTTTTCAAAGATAAATGCAAATAATATTAAATTAGTATAGTAAGTAAAGTGAGAAGAACGGAACATACAACCTGGAACGGCGGCACCTCAACACACTGAGATAACCGGAAAGGATCAATCACATGACGCTCCAATCGTGGCTTTTATATTTGACATTTGTTTTTGTTGCTACAGCGACGCCTGGCCCGGCAATTCTTTTTATTACCACAAACTCTTTGTTGAATGGTTGGCAAAAAACTATTTTTGCAGCAATTGGGAACATTATGGGGCTGCTCTGCCTTGGGATTGTCGCCATTACCGGTTTGGGAGCAATACTTCAGACCTCAGTCGTCATATATGGTCTCATTAGGTATCTCGGTGCTGCCTATCTGGTATTTTTAGGTATCAAGCTGTTTTTTCAGAAAGATCAAGTTCTTGATCAATTAAAACCAAACACTCATAACGCCTCACCATACAAATTATTTTTTCAAGCATTTGGCATAGCACTTAGTAATCCCAAAGCTATTATCTTTCTTACCGCATTGTTTCCGCAGTTCATAAATGTCAACGAAGCTTTGATTCCTCAGTTTTCAGCTCTCATCTTCGCCTTAATGCTATCTTCTTTTATTTTTTTGCTCCTTTACTCAATACTGGCGCATCAGGCGAGAAATTGGCTGGCTCAATCTGGAAGAGCTAAAATAGTCAACAAAACGAGTGGCTCAATATTTATAGGTTTTGGTCTGTTACTGGCAACCTCATCCAATAAGTAACGGTATAACAAACTGTTTTAACAGGCTCGGCATAATTACCGACCATCAAGCCAGCGTTTTATAAAGGATGAAACATGAAATTTCTTAATATATTCATTGCATTGCTCCTATTCACCTCTTTTGCACATGCTGAGAATTTAGTTCCCCGCAACGCTTTAAATGGCAAAGTTTCCCTTCTTACACCTGAGAACTTTGGGCCGATGCCTCAAGATATCCTGGAACTAAAATATCCAAGTTCCAGGAGACCCACGGAGGTGCTGAGCGACACGACAGGTGGGGTTACACTTGCTTTTAATCACACCAAAAATCAAATGACACCCCACCAGATAAAAGAAGCCCACGCAAGTATTTCTCAAATGTTTCACAATCTATATCCCTCTGCGCAATGGTTGAGGGATGAAACAATAACCCAAAATGGCCAAGTATTTATGGTTCTCGAACTGATAACGCCAGCGATCGACACCCAAATCCACAACATAATGTATGGTACCTCTGTGGATAATCGTTTGTTGCTTGTTTCTTTCAACACGACCATTGAGCAGTCGGCACATTGGCTTCCCGTTGGTAACAAAATTATGGAATCTCTAACCATTAAATAGAAAATGTATAATCAATCAGTTCTTCACCTTCACTGCACTCTATGTGAGAGAGGTTTACATGCCCTTCTTTGAAGATGTGGTTCTAACCGACTCCATTGAAATAGAAACCACTCCAGAGGCAATATTCACATTCATAACAAATATCAAAGATGATGAGAGTTATCGAGCCTGGCATCAGACTGACCACGTTGCGTTCCAATGGCTAAAGGGGGCTCCATGGCAAGAGGGATCAATCCTATACGCCGAAGAATATTTTCATGGCAAGCTTCATAAATTCAAGTTCGTTATAACCGAGGTCATTCCAGATAAAAAAATAGTCTATTCGCCGGTATCCAGAATCCTTCGACTGTTTTTCCCCAAGAACGAATTCAGAATTAAATGCGATGGCCCCACCTGCCTGTTTGTCGCATCTGTTAATTTTAAAGTTGGTTGGATAGGCAAAAAAATTTTCAAAAAATCAATAGACAAAGGATTGGCAAGTGTTAGAAAGCACATGAAAGAAGAAGGCGAGAATCTCAAATCATTGCTTGAAGCAAGAAATCAGACATAACGAAGCGCTTAAAAATTTGCAGCACTTATTCAATCCCTCAGACCACCGGTTATTGAACGACTGCCAAACCCAAAAATTATGATTGATATATTTGCCGACTATCTGAAAGAACTGCCCGCTTCACGGCAGAAGCGAATCATTGCAATCGTTCATGAATTTATAAAATCCCAACCCGATGCAGAGATGAGTCTGAAATACAAAATGCCGACATTTGAAATTGGCCCGAACTGGGCTTCAGTTGGTAACCAGAAACACTACATTTCCATCTACTTCTGTAATGAAAAAATAATTGAAAACATAAAAGAAAAATATCCAAAAATTAGTACAGGTAAGGGTTGTGTTAGAATAAAAGATAACCAGGAAATCCCGATCGAGGATCTTGTCGAGTCGTTCAATAAGGCTTTACATTTCAAATAATAATTGGGGATCAAGTCATCCCGCCGGGCTCGCTGTAACTCACCGGTAAAATCAACCACATGCGCTTGAAAGCACACGAACCTCCACACAGGTGAAAAAATGGATACCAACGCAATTATTGATGATTTATCGAATCAACTCACGGCAGCTATAACCGCCCTGGAAAAGGCAAGTGACACGGAAGAAAAGGTAAAACAGAGCGTGATCGTTAAAAATTTGAGCAAATCTCTGAATGTTTTCCTCACCATGCCCGTTGGGTATCAGGCAGATGATGTAAACGAAGATGATGAATCAGAAATAAACGATGCGATAGAGGGTAAATTTTTATAGCCTCGCCAGGGCAAGGTGATTGAAGCAACGATGAAATCACTGCTTATTTATCTGATACTTCTTCCATCATTCTGCAGTTGTTTTGCAGGCGTTCTCGTGGCTCAAGACACTGATCTTGAACAACTTTTTCGTAAGAGCGGAATAGAAGGAACGATCATAATCTCCTCGCTTGATGGCACGCAGGAGTTTGTTCATAACAGGACACGCGCTGAGCAGCGCTTTTTACCCGCTTCAACGTTTAAAATACCCCACTCATTAATCGCACTGGATGAACAGGCTCTTCGTGATCAGAATGAAGTTATTCCATGGGATGGCATTGATAAAGGGTGGCAACGCTGGAATAAAGACCAAACCCTGGTAACAGCGTTGCCTGACTCATGCATCTGGTTTTATCAGGAACTTGCGACACGGATTGGCAACGCCTCCTATCTGACCCATTTGGGGAATATTGAATATGGCAATATGAAAACGGGGTCCGAGCTAACAACGTTCTGGCTCAATGGTGATCTTGCTGTTTCTGCCCGTGAACAAATACAGTTTCTGAAAAAACTCTATCATAACGAGCTGCCATACAGCCGGAACCATCTGGAACTGGTTAAAAAACTACTAATCGTAAAATCAACACCCGACGCTGTTATCAGAGCGAAAACCGGCTGGGCAATGCGTATTGAGAATCAACACGGTTGGTACGTTGGGTATGTTGAGAAAAAAGATGAAACATGGTTTTTCGCAACCAATATTGCAATCAAGAAAAAGCAGGATAGTCGGTACAGAGAAGTGCTCACATTACAGGCTTTGAAAGTGAAAAAAATCCTCTAGCGTGTGAGTTTAACCTGATAGCACCACTACTTATAACGAGGGAGAATAACAATGAAGCTCGAACCAGAATTTGTTGAAATGGAGGAAAAGCGCTTAGTAGCCCTCTCGCGTGACTACACCATGGATACACGTACCGCCATTCCTGGACTGTGGAATGACTTCTGGGCGAAAGAGTGGCAATTTGAAGGCACAGAAGAGCAGGCCGCTTACGGAGTATCCTATAATATGCGAGCGAATGGCCACTTCTCGTATGCGGCTGCCAGAAATATTGATCCAATCCCTGAAACACTGCCCGATGACGCCTGTGTGGTAATCCTTTCAGCTGGGTCTTACGCGGTATTCCGAGCTCAGGGTCCCGTCTCTGAGATTCCACAACTATTCGATACGATATTTTCGCAATGGCTGCCGAATTCTGGTGAACAAATGCGGGAAGGTGCGGTATTTGAACGATATCCGTATGATGATAAAGCCTCACCAGAGTCGATGGTCTATGAGGTCTGGGTTCCGGTGGTACGCTGATTCAATCCGGCAACGATACGTGCGTTAAATTGCTATAAATCGAGAAAGTTAAATCTGAG
>QZLB01000248.1 GCA_004796425.1 Desulfobulbaceae bacterium
GCTGATTAACAAATGCCTAACACAGATCTCGTCATAATGCAATTACTCTTAATCGCTAATTAAGTAAAACTGATGTTTGGTTTTTTGAATTGGTGTTTTGTTGCTTTTAAATAACTGAAATAAATACAAAATGAATGGGCAGGGCTCATGTTTTAACTGATCGTCAGTGAATTATTCATTGAAAGTACAGTAATTAATGCTGAACATAACTTGTGTGTAAGAGATGCTTTATACCAAATTCGATGAGAAAATCTCAACAGAACCCACGCTATGCAACAACAAACGACAATTTTCCAACCAGAATGGCTTGTTGACGGCTTGTCAGGAGACGTCCGAAAACAGGCCCTAGTCTTGGTTAGGGACGGAGTGGTTGAGGATATTAGTGAATCAAAGCAATATGATAAATTTGGTGATCGTAAGGTTGTGCGATTCAAAAATTGTGGTTTCTTGCCGGGCTTTGTTGACAGCCATGTTCATATTTCCTATTCAGGAAGTATTGACCAACGGGTACGAAAAGCACAACTCTCTGCTTCAGATGATGAGTTACACACGACAATAACTGAACACCTGAGGCAGAATTTTACCCATGGCATTCTTGGTTTGCGTGATGCAGGTGATCAGTTCGATGGGTATTCAATATATAAGCGTGGGAAAATGAGGCAAGAATCAATTCCTGTAAATGTCGAAAGTGCTGGTATGGGTTTTTTTCGCAAAGGCTTTTATGGTGCTTTTTTGGGGCACCCTCACGATCCTGCGACGTTCTCGACTCGTGTTGAAAAAATGTCTGGTGAAAAACGGTTTGTAAAAATCGTGAATTCGGGCATGAACAGTCTTCAGCATTATGATGCATATCAGCGTACGATATTTGGCACCGAAGAGCTAACTATTATGATCAACAAGGTGGCGACACTCGGTATGCAGGTGATGGTTCACGCCAATGGCCCTGAAGCGGTGCGCGCTGCTGTTGAGGCAGGGTGTGCTTCAATTGAGCATGGCTATTTCATGGGTAGAGATAATCTAAAGCGCATGGCAGATAATGGTACCTATTGGGTGCCGACTATTTATGCAATGAAAGCCTGTCTGGAAAATTTCGAATTTTTGGGCCAGGGTGCAGCCAAAAGAGAGGTTATAAAAAAGAATGTAGAGGATCAAATGGCTCAACTTGCACTGGCTCGTGAGCTAGGGGTTAAAGTTGCGGTTGGAACAGATTCAGGCAGTTTTGGGGTGCTCCATGGAGAATCCTTTGTTGAGGAATTGAACTTGTTTAAGAAAGCGGGGTTCTCTCTGGCTGAACTTGTTAGGTGTGGTTCTGGGGTGGGCGCACAACTCTGCGGTTTTGACACATTTGGCACCATTGAGGTAGGGAAGCCAGCGACATTTCTGGTGGTTAGAGGTGTGCCCTCACAAATGCCACGGAAAATGGGTTACCTCGAACATATCTATCTAGATGGTAAGCCAAGTGTTCACTACCTGAAGCACTACCGTCAGATTGATCACCTGCGCTCTTTGAATAGATCCTGAGCGTAGATTCCACGTAAGGTCTCTGGTAAAAAAAAGAAGACAGATGCTCGTTTGCTGAGGTAAAACAGCACTGAAATGAAATGAAATGAGAGTAGAGCCAGGTGCAGAGACTTTGTGTGAGGACATTTCTGCTTCTGGGGAAATGTAACAGGGAGGAATGATATGGTGACCCATCTCAGACTAGCGAACCGGGTAGCGCGATTGGGTGTTGAAACAGCATTTGTGGTGGCCTCAAAAGCCGCGGCTTTTGAGGCCGAAGGTAATACGGTGTATCCCTTTCATTTGGGAGATCTCAATTTAACCACTCCGGAAAATATCATTGATGCGGCGTATGCAGCTTTGCGGAAGGGAAAGACGGGGTACACCCCAAATACTGGTATACCCCAATTACGAGAGATGTTGGCCTATGATTTTAATAAATCAAGGGGAACAAACTTCGGACCGGAGAATGTCGCGATCCAACCAGGGGGCAAACCGGTTATTTCCAAATTTCTGTTGACGGTGATGAACCCTGGTGATGAAGTGTTGTACCCAAATCCCGGTTTTCCAATTTATGAATCGCAAATAGCATTTCATGGTGGAATTCCGGTAGCGTACACTATTGTTCAAAATGATGATGGTTTTACATTTGATATAGAAGGCTTAAAAAAGTCGATCACCGATAAAACACGGGTGCTCATTGTTAATGATTTGCATAATCCGACGAGCGCTGAGTGCAGTGAGGCTGATAGAAAAGCTATTGCTGAACTTGCGGTAGCCCATAATCTTCTCGTGCTTATTGATGAGGCGTATTTTGATGTACGTTACGAAGGGGTGTCGTCCTCAATCGTTACAGAACCTGGCATGCGCGAGCGTTCGGTGGTGCTTTATACCTTTTCGAAAAAGTTTGCCATGACCGGTTGGCGATTAGGAGCAGCCATTGGTCCGCTTGAACTGATAGAGGTAATTGGAAAACTCAATGTCAATGATGAGTCGTGTACCAACCATTTTGTGCAATATGCGGCGCTGGAGGCGCTTGAGGGTGACCAAAAAGCGGTTCGACTCATCCTGGCTCGGCTTCAGAAAAGGCGTGATCTCTGCGTGGATATTCTAAACGATATTAGAGGAGTACATTGCTTTCGCCCGAACGCGACTTTCTATTTGTATCCCGATGTGACGGTGGCGATGGAAAATAAAGGGTTTCAGACTTATGACGAGCTTCTTGATGCTGTGCTCAGGAACACTGGGGTGTCAATGTGTGCCAGGGAACACTTTGGCACACCTCTGTCTGGCGAATTAAGGAAGCATGTACGTTTAGCCTATTCTGGTATCGGCAGAAAGGATATCGAAACAGGCTTGATGAGGCTGAAGTACTTTTTGGAAGCCTGACCGTCAGGTGTGGCGGTAATCGTATTGTTAGCATTTGTCATGTTAAGAATCAGACGTCTATCCCCAGATGAGTGGACGATAGCAAAGCGGTTGCGCCTTGCAGCTTTGGAGGCCAACCCTGATGCGTTTGGTGCCACGCTTGATGAAGAAGCAGGATATGTCGAGGGTAAATGGCGAGCAAGATTGGCGCGCAGTGATTGCGCAACGTTTGTTGCATTTACAGGTGGAGATGAGCCGGCGGGGATCATCGTGGGAGCTCCTTATGGTAATAAGGCGGGTCTCTTTTCGATGTGGGTAGACGCTCGCCACCGAGGAAAAGGTTTCGGTGGAGCCCTGGTTGACGTTGTTATTGATTGGGCGAAAAAGAATGGTTATTCGGAGCTTTTGCTCGACGTTGCCGATAATAATCAACCGGCGATAGCACTTTATGAAAGTAGGGGTTTTGCCCCAACTGGAGCCAAAGGTGCTTTACCTGCACCGCGGGATAATGTTACTGAGCACCAAAGGATTTTGCGGCTACAAACATCATGGCTATGAAGTTGGACCGGCAGTCCGCTTCGCTTGGCTATTGACCATAGACGTTGTGAGTGATTCTTGCGGGATTAACCAATTTATAGAAAGCTGTGACTAGCGCTGAAAAAGAATCACAAATATGTAATATTGGCGCTTTCTTCTGCACATATTTGTTGCAATAATACACAAGTGTAACAATTTCTTGTTTGAATAGAATTCTATTTTTATATAGTATTTCAGTTTGTTATGTTGCTTGTTTTTGATTTGGTACGACTGTTGCTTTGTTTTTGGTGAAGGATGCGATTGAGAGTAACAACAACCAAAACAAGGAGGCAACACCGTGAAATTTAGTATGAGAATCAAACCGAAAACCTATTGGGGCGGCGCACTGTTCCTCGCTGTGCTGGCCGTAGCATTTCCTGCTGTGGCAGAAGAGAC
>QZLB01000083.1 GCA_004796425.1 Desulfobulbaceae bacterium
TGGTCAGAAAATGTCCCTGCCCGGTCTGGGTGATGAAAAGCGGGGCGAAAACCTTTAATCATGTCCTGGCTGCCGTTGATATCAGTGCTGATCATCCTGAAAGCCAGTCTCTGAACAAGAAAATTGTAGAGCTTGCCCATTCTCTGGCTCAACGTGAGCATGGTAAAGCGCACTATCTGCATGCGTGGCGTCTTGAGTACGAAGAGATGCTGCAGTCTCCTCGCATGAAAGTTTCCGCGCTGGAAATACAAGAAATGAAAGATGAATTACGCAACGAGCGTCGACAGCAGCTCACCCAGTTTCTTGAGCGCAATGCAATTGGCTACGATCAAAAACAGGTCTATTTGATTGAGGGGGAGAGCAGTGAGGTGATCAGGCGGGTTATAGCCGAACAGCACGTTGATGTGGTTGTAATGGGGTCCGTTGCCCGGACCGGTATTCCTGGTTTGTTGATTGGCAACAAGGCTGAAAAGCTGCTTTCCACCATTAACTGTACCGTTTTAACGGTTAAACCAGATGGTTTTGTCTCACCGGTGACCATTGATTAACGCATTGTTGCGGCGGGTGCTTGGATTTTCGGTGGTGAGCCGCGCACATAGCATTAAAAATCACCCAAGAGGAGCATAAGGATGAAGAAAAGTTTTCTCGTTACAGTGAGCAATGATTATGAGCAACTCACCGGTATAGAGTTCGTCTGCTCTTTTTTTAAACAGCTTTCAGAGCACCAGATAACACTTCTGCACATCTGTCGGCTTGATGCGGTCGATGCAAATAAGAGTTTGCTGCAGATGTGGGACAATCCAGACGAACGGGTTACCGGGAAGCCTACCATTGGCGCGAAAAAGGCTTTGAACAAAGCGGTTGAAATGCTGTCCAAATCAGAAATGTCGGTAGACCAGATGATCACCAAGACCTTTGCGGAACGTTTTGGCAAGGTGAAGGATATTTTGAACGAAGGGCAGTCCGGGTTGTATGATGCAATCATTCTCGGCAAGCGCGCTTCATATACCCTGCAATGGTTCTTCGAGCGGGCCGCAGACGAAACAGCCAATGAGGTGATCCGCGACAGTGCGCTGACCACTCCCATCTGGATCTGTCCGCTGCCAGAAATTGGCAGAAAAAATGTGCTGGTCTGCATTGACGGGTCTGAGGGATCATTACGGGGCGTTGACCACGCAGGATACATCCTTTCCCAGCAAGATCAGCATGCAATTACGCTGTTTCACGTTGAAGATGGTTCCGGCTTTGATGATGCCAAAGTATTTGGCCAGGCAAAAGAGATCCTCCGGGAGCATAACATTGGAGACGATCGGATAACCACAGAGAGTACCTGGGGGATTAATATCGCCTCAACGATTACCGATTATGCAGAAAAAAAAGGTTATGCGGCAATCGCTATTGGGGTTGAAGGAAGCGATGAGGGTCTTCTTAAGCGCATTAATTTTGGCAGCCTCACTTCAAATCTAATTACTCAGGCAGAAAAAGTGACAGTCTGGTGTGCACCGTGATGCCCCATAGCTTTATGAGGCAATCATGTTTGATCGGATTGTGACCTATAAAGATTTGGTAAACAGGCAAGAATTACAAAGCCGGAATCTGAAATTTCAGATCCCGGCTTGTTTTCTCTAGAAAAACTATCTTACAGCAATCATTAATGAGATGTAATCTCGATGGTTCTGGGCTTAGCCGCCTCTGACTTGGGCAGGTGCAGCGCCAGGATACCATCCTTGAGTTCAGCTTTCACCTTTTCCACATCGATTGTCTGTGGTACCGAGAAAGCGCGTGTATATTCCACATTGTTGAATTCTTCCCAATCAGCGCTCCCATCTGAATGAACAGAACTCACGCCACTGAGTGTCAAGTTCCCGTTGTCGATGTTTATTGTTACATCATCCTTTTTTACTCCCGGCATTTCCGCATGAAGCAGAATCTCATCATCACTCTCATAAATATCTACCAGCGGCATCACGCTTCGGGACGCAGAAGTAGTTTCAATTCCAGTTTGGTCTCTTTGAGCAATATCTTTGTTTTCCATGATGAACCTCCGAATATCAATTAATACCAATTAAGACGCATCCTATTTTATTGATATGAGCCGTGGTTTGGCTGCTTCGGATTTAGGTAGATGTAAAACCAGCAGACCGTCCTTGAGGTTTGCTTTGACTTTCTCTGAGTCAATGTCAGCTGGCAGTGTCAGACTCCTGGTAAATGAAGCACCGCTTCGCTCTCGCCGATGAATTTTATAACCCTCTGGTGCGGCAACTTTTCTTTCGCCACTAATCTCGAGGTAATTACCTTGAATCTTGATATTCAAATCATCTTTTGAGATTCCCGGTACTTCTGCGACGAGTTCAAAAGAGTCTCCTTTGTCAAAAAGATTTGTTCTTGGGTAGTTATGGGTGAGTGCCCATCTATTACCGTGGGTCCGGGTCCAATCGCGCTCATCAAGAACACTATTTAAATGACCCCTGAGCAGCCCCATTGCGTCAAACATTCTGTCAA
>QZLB01000067.1 GCA_004796425.1 Desulfobulbaceae bacterium
GTGATGATTAGCTTCCGTATTGTTCGGCAAATTCAGCAGAGGGTTCAATATTTTGAATGACATCAACCAGGATGCCATTAGGATCAACCACTATGAAATGGCGTTGCCCAAAGTCCTCAGATTTAATTTCCAGGGCAAATTCAAGCGATTGCTCTTTCAGTCGCTGGTACTCAGTATCGACATCCTCAACCTCTAAATTGATGATTACGCCACTCACCTTTTTACGATATGGTTCGGGAATTGTTGGATGATTGGCATCCAACAGGGCGAGCTCAAAGTTCGTATTATCCTTGGAGCGCAGACTCACATACCAGTCAGCTGCAAAAGTAGGTTCAAAATTGAAATGCTGTTGATAAAAATCACTTGATTCTTTTACTTTATCGGTGCAGATCACAGGGTAGCTTGAAATCAGTTTCATGATATATCCTCCTTGTTACTTGTTTTCTAGGCTGTTTTGATTTATACATACTGCATGTATGTTTTACAAATAATGCATACAGCTTGTATGTCAAACAGCAGGGAAAAGAAAATGACAAAAAAGAAGCCAACCACCAAAAAAGCACAGGCTGCGGCAACGACGAAACGTTTGATCAGGATTGCCACAAAAGAGTTCCAGAGCAAAGGATATGCAGCCGCTTCAACGGAGGCCATTGTGCAGAGGGCCAAGGTTACCCGCGGGGCGCTTTATCATCATTTCAAGGATAAAAAAGATTTGTTTCGGGCGGTGTTCATAGAAGCACAAAAAGAGATTGGCAGAAGGATCGAGCGGGAGAGTGTCCAGAGTGATGATCTATGGCAGGCGCTTGTTTCAGGTTCCATGGCCTTTCTTAAAGCTTGCACAGATCCGGGTCTGCAGCAGATTGTGGTAATTGATGGTCGGTCGGTATTGGGCTGGAATGCATTTCGGGACCTTGACGAAACGACCGAAGGGGGCAGTTATGCACAGTTGCAGGGGTGTCTTGCTGAATTGATTGAGCAGGGTTTGATTGCAGATGTTTCAGCCGAACCGCTCACCCATTTACTCTCGGGGGCGATGGACGAGGTTGCGGTTTGGGTTTCTCAATCGGAGAATCCGGAGCAGGCCCTTACCGAGGCCCAACAATCATTGGCAGCAATGCTTCACGGTTTGAAAAAACAATCAGGATTATCATGAGGGTTCACGGGCAAGAAGCATTGCGGCTATGCTTTTCGTAAATGATCCCCGATGAGATTGAACAGGTAATAGAGAATCAGCAAGGGAATGACGTTGGTTACCATACTGGCAACAAGCGACGTTGGTCAGGTACCGCGCATACAGAACAGGTTATAGAAAATCAAGCCGATACAACCATATCCTGTAATTTTAAAGAGGACACCGATGAGCTGTTTCATACCTCATCATAAATCAGCAGGTGAGTGAAAATCAAGTGAGGTTATGACCAGAATAATAATCTTGCGATTATTTGTGCAGGGCCTCATAAAGTTTCAAACGCTCAAACAGCTTGGTGATTTGCTCAGATGACTGGTATCGCCCGTTGGCAAATACCCCGTAATCGCCACCACCTGCCATTGCTGAGGCAAACCTGGTGGAGTTGGCATAGAACAACCAGACCGTGGTCCACATTCGTTCTGCTTCTTGATCAAAGATGTTTTTGCCATGGGGTAATCCCTGCTCAAAGCCCTGTCCCCAAATATCACTGAGAATCTTGGTTGCTTCGAGGGTGATTGCATTGGTTTTGACGATGGTATTATCGAGTCTGATAAAATGGTTGTCTGTCCATTGGGTCGAGTGGCAAGAATTGCAGATGGTTTTCATTCTTTCGGTATGCTCTTCCTGCTGATCTTTCGATAGAACAAACTGCTGAACTGGGGTGCCATCCATTTCTACCGCCAGTGGCAAGCCGTCTGAATTAACCACGTTTTTCAAGTCAGCATCGAGTGGATGGGGGTGAGCGTAAGGCACGCCAAACAGGCGCCAGGCGAGCCGATCATTGTATTGATGAGTACGCTCTGCAATCACACTTTCATCCTCGGTAACGATTAAACTTGCATGACAAGATGCGCAGGTTGGAGCGGTAAAATCCCGGCCGATAACCCAGGGTACCCGGTCAAAATTGTATTCTGATTTCGTTGAACTGAAGATATTGCCATGTTTGCTCACTTCATAAACTTTATAAGCGGGTACATCCGGTCCTTTGTGACATTCCGAGCAGGTATAGGGTTGCCTGGCAACTTCAATGGAAAAAGCGTGTCGCGGATGACATGAGGTGCAAGCCCCTTTTGATCCGTCTGGGTTAATCCTGCCAACCCCCTGATTGGGCCAACCCTCTAAAACCGGAAAATCGAGTTCCCCGAAATCGGTATCACGCGTCTCTATCTCAATCACTTCAACCTTTGTACCATGGCAGTAGAGGCAGGATTCATATTCGGTGAGCAGGTCTTGAGCTCCGATTGTCAAGGTTTTATCATTATATGTATAATGGTTATTCACCACGGTGATAAAATCCCGGTACAGGGAATTATCAACAAGGTTTGCATAGGCGTGAGCCATGATATTCTTGGCATATTGCTCTCGTTCCTCGGTGTGACACGTCGCACAATCATCGGGGCTGACCACCACATTGATCTGGTAGCCATTGTGCTCGAAAGAATCGGCATGCTGATCGGTTCTAAGCGAATGGCATTCGTAACAACCCACGCTTACCTGTTGTAATTCATCGGGAATAGCTTTTGCTGAAACTCGTCGCTCAAGCTTAGGTTTGGCAAGCGCTTGCAGTGGTGAGTTATGTGCATGTCTGCTTTTCAACCATGAACCAACAAGACCGGGATGCAGCTCGGTATGACAACCCAGGCACTCTTCGGTTTCATCACTGTTCATCATTTCATCAGCAAAACTAAATGAGCACAGGCTGATCAGGAAAAAGGTGCAAATGAAGAGAATGATTCGGCTGGGCATTGAAATCTCCTGGTTGGCCAAACGTGTGAACGTTTGGCTGCTACATTGTGGCTAACTGATTGATTGTTGGTAGTTTAAGCAATTATAGTTGACTGGATCAAAGAAAAAAGCAAAGAAAAAGTAGCACATTACCCCAAGAGGGTTGTTTTCTTCTTTTGAGAACCAGATAAGAATTGTGTGACGATTCAGAAAAAAATATAGTCAAGAGAGACAAGCAGCATTATTATTTCGTTAAATAATTAATTAGATCGCGGATTCTTAGGAGCATATATTATGGGAACGATGAAAATGATATCACCGCAAGATGCGGATAGTTTGGTTAAACAGGGTAAAGGACAGCTTGTTGATATACGAAGCGTGGGGGAAATATTGGCTGAGCAGATTCCTGGCTCGGTGACACTCCCATTTGACCTGGTTAACAAAACCCAAATGGCTGCTGCTGGCCTTGGTGAAAAGACCCCGATTCTTGTATGCCGGTCGGGCAATCGGGCCGAAATGGCAGCAAAGTCACTTGCCCGGGAAACCGACGACGTAGCAGTTCTTGATGGTGGAATCGTGCAATGGAAACGCGATGGATTCAACGTCGCAGAAGGGCGCAACGCGTTGCCTCTTGAGCGACAAGTCCTTGTTACGGCAGGTTCTATGATCCTGCTGTTTTCCGTTTTAGGTTTTTTGGTTTCCCCCCTGTTTTTTGGTCTGACAATCGCCATGTCTGGAGGCATGATCTTCGCTGGGGCGACCGGGGCATGCGGAATGGCACGAGTTTTGATGCTGTTACCCTGGAATAAGGCACCACTTTGTAACGCGGGCAGCTGTGCGGTGGAAGGTGGGTAATTAATCGCGTCCGCAGTTAGCTAATAGGCTCAACCGTTTTCGACTTACTTGTTTTGCCTGCCGAACTTGATCCGGCAGGCAGTGTAGGTTAATTATCAGGAAATGCCTTTCGCAGTGCCTGCAGATACTCAGCACCCACCTTCTCCTGCCAACTTTGCTGTAATTGAGCCGCACCCTCGATAAGTGTTGCTTTGTCCGCGTCGTTCAAACTGAGGAACGTGATGCCGTCGGCTTTCGCTGCAGCTATCTGCTGCTTTTGCTGCTCGTGGGTCAGTTTCCTCGCTTCACTGCTCTCCTCTCGGATGATTCTGAGCAGGGTATCTCTTACATCTGCAGGAATCGAGTTGAGCCAACGTTTGTTGATAATATGGACATAGAGTCCCTGGGCGTAATTGAGTTCGGTATAATATTTTGCGACGGTGAATTTCTTGGAGATATTGCAGACGATGGGGGTGTGATCCAATCCGTTGATCACGCCGGTCTGCAACGCCTGGGGGACATCGGGCCAGGGCAGTACCGAAAACTTCAGCTTCCAGATTTTGTACGCATCAATATTTACCGGTGCCTGGGCGATCCGGAAATTAACCTGTCTGGCCTCTTCCAGTGAAGTGACCGGGGTGGTTGTTGCCCAACCATAACTGCCATAACCGGTGAAATCCAACACCTCAAGACCACTGGAAGCAGCAGCCGTGCTGAATGGTTCCCATAATGCAGGGGTGTCTCTGAATCGGTCGAGTTCTTCAAAGTCGTTGATCAGAAACGGCAGGTTTACGACTCCCAGGCGCGGTGCGATGTTCGCCGCGGCCACTGAAGAGCTGAGCATGCCATGGATCGCTCCGAATTTGAGCTTATTGATCACGTCTTTCTCTCCCCCTAACTGACTGAGTGGACGGAAATCGACATATAGTTGTCCACCTGTTTCCTGCCAGACCCGGTCCCGGATCCGATAACCGACAGCCACACCTTCGATTGCCGGGTGACCGACGCAGCTCAACAGGTAGGTATGCTTCGCGGTGCTTGGATCAAAGTTGGGTTGCCATTGTGCCAGTGGATCACTTTTTGAGAAACCCTGATTAGTGAACAGCAGGAATAATACACAGGTGAATAAGATCAGTGTCATGAAGCGTTGCATGGTACCCCCCATCGTGTGAGTTTTTTTGAAAGACGCTGCTGAAATTACGATTTATGTCATGAAAAATCAACAGTTTTATCGGTGTGATACCTAGTCGTACCAAAGAGTCTGCCTAACAATAATTCTTGAAAGGGTGTGGCAAAGCGGATAGGTTTCGTGCAGGTAGTGGCCATCCAGATAAATTGTGGGTGAGCGCATAATCTACGAAGTACTGATTGGTTGTCACTGGCATCATCTTGCAGTGTGAATCAAAGCTCTGGACAGGAGGTTCGTTATGCTGAAAAAGTATCAGCGGATCGTTCCGGAGAATCTCTGGAACCGTCTTGCTCGCAACCTGATATATGATTCAAAGCAACTCCTGCTCTATTGCGGAATCAAACTTCCACGCCAGCCGAAGGCTGCAGAAGAATATGCTGAGCTCATTAAGCGCTTCACCAGTGGTACCCAATTTGGCATAATCTGTGACCCTATTACCAGCCGTATTCATTTCGAACCGGAGTATATCCAGAATATCATCGACCAGGCCACCCGCTTTGATTTCCCTGTCTACGACAAGTCGTTTGGCCCCGGTGGCGTCGCTGGGTATATCAGCGAAGGAGACCGTGTCGATGAACCACTGAAAAACCCCGATCTCAATGACATTCTCAGACAAGCTATCCTCGCCCAAAATAACGAAATGCCGTTCTCATACGTAAGTGCCCGGCAACTCTCGCTATTTGAAACCGAGCAGTTTAGTGTGATGACGAGAATCTTTGATGGTCCGATTTTCTTTCCAATCTCGACCCTTCAGGGGGTTGATGAAGCGCAGCGGTACCTTGAAGATGGGAACTATGTGATCGCAATCCAGACAGTTTTTCAATCTCCGCTTACCTTTAGTTTTAAAGAAAAAATCGAGGTGTTTATTGATTGTGTATCTCGCGGAATACCAATCAGTTTGGTAACCCAACCTTTCAGTGGTCAGAGTGCTCCGATGACACCTTACGGTCTGGCGGTCTTGGCATTTTCTGAATTTCTGGCTGGTATGGCACTGGCCTATTCTATTAATCCGGATACAAAAATCATCAACGGGGCTTTGCCAACGATGTGTACTCCGGGTAATAAACCGAAACTGAAACTCGGTTCAGTGGTTCATAATTATGTCAATTACCTGGTTTCGTACACCAGCAGGTTGCTTGATATTGCCAGTATTCAGTCTGGCTGTACTATGGAAGGGGCCGTACATGAGCCAACCATTCTGGAGACTGATTATCAGACGGCACGTGCCATGATTTTGTGGGAAAACCTGTTTGAAGGGTGGCACATGATTCGTCACACCTACGGGTTCCTCTCTGATATGGCGAGTTTCTCTTTCACCAAAGCAGAGGCTGATATCACTGCCCTGCGTCATATTCAGAGTTTGGACGAGAATGGTATAAATGCAATTCTGGCTAATAATGTAAAATTAAACAGAGACTATAATCGTGCCCAGGAAATTTATGAGACCCCAACGCTGATATTTCAACGGGAGGATGGCTCACTTGTCGATGTGATTATCGAGACTGTTGAACATTTCAATGGTGATTTTGGCCGGCACGAACATACGCTGAAGAATGTTCCCGTTGAATGGTTTTAACCTCATTTCTTTCAATCTCCAGGAAAATAATGGGTGAAATTATCTAAGCAAAGTATACAGACAGGGATGACATCAAACAGAACAGCTGGAACCTAGAGAAGAACCTATTGAAAAGTTTACCAGTGGTGTTTGGCAATATCTCTTCCAATAATTGATGATACTAGACCTGTAATTAGAACGTTGCAGATAAAAAAACTATAGAAAATTGGGCGGTTCCATGGCACATTGGCTCGAGATACTTGTTGTGAGGATTGTATGACGTTTGGCCCAATATAGTGAACAGCGTTCGTTACGCTTGCCATCTTATCAGTTGTGGTTGGCTCTGCATATTATGTAACTGTTAACCAGGCCAGGGGAAGGGGAGGAGATCATCGTGACTTCATGCAAAGGGGGAGAGGTTTCATGGTAAGAAAAAGACTGTTGTTCTGGTTGCTGACCATAGTTTTTGGGTTCTCATGTTTTAGTGGCTGCTCTTTTAAACCCGATCCGCTCAGTCTTGATCAGATATCTGAACGGGCAGACAATGACTTGGAACAGATGTTCGCCGACCAGGAGCCGGTGAGTGGTGATGTCTCACTCTATGAGGCCATGGCCAGGGCGATTAAGTACAATCTGGATTATCGTTTGCAGCTCATGGAGAAGGCGATGTCCGGGAAAGTTCTCAACTCGAACAAATTCGATCTGCTCCCTCAGGTTGTTGCCGGTGCGGGATATACCAACCGGGATGATTATAACGGTGCCAGTAGTTTTGCGCTGGAAGGCCCAACCAGGGGACAGGAATCTCTGGTAACGTCTACCTCTCAGGAGAAAGAAATCACGACCGCAAATATCACCGTGATGTGGAATGTGCTCGATTTTGGTATCGGCTACTTCCGGGCCAAGCAAAACGCCGATAATGTTATGGTTTCCGAAGAAATTCGGCGAAAAGTTATCCAGAACATTATTCAGGATGTTCGTTATGCGTATTGGCGGGCAGCGGGAATTGAAGGACTCTTGGAAGACATCGATAGTCTGATGCGACAAGCCCAATTCGCACTCGATCAATCCAGAAGAAGTTCCGGTCAAAATCTTGAGCCGAGGCTGGAGACGCTCACCTACCAGAGAGAACTGCTCAATAACATCAGAATCCTCTGGGGGTTGGCCCATGTGCTGGTTCCTGCCAAGACCGAACTGGCCACGCTGATGAACTTGAAACCAGGAACCGATTTCTCCGTGCTTCTCCCCGACACGGAAACAGCAGAGATTCCTGAGTTTAACGCTTCGATCGACGATTTGAACAAAATGGCCCTCATTTACCGACCCGAACTCCGTGAGGAAGATTACAAGGCCAGGATCAGCGAGAATGAGATTAACAAGGCGTATCTGAGCTTATTTCCCATTCTCAATTTCCAATTCGGCTACAATACCGACAGCAACTCATTTCTCTATAAAAATGATTGGTATACTTTCGGAGCCCAGGCTTCACTTGATCTCATCAATCTGGCATCCGGTTCCTCGCGGCTCGATGTTGCCCGAACACGGGTCGAACTTGATGAACTCAGACGTCAGGCACTTGCCATCGGGGTACTCGCTCAGGTCAACATTTCCATGCAGCGCTTTGATTTGGCTACCGAGGAATATTTAATCACCAGCCAACTCGAGGAGGTGGACAGTGAACTCAGCGAGCAGATGGCTACCGAGAAGACCGCAGGAAGGGTCAGTACACTGGCAATGATTCAGTCCAAAACTGAAGCAATGGTCTCCCGCGTCAGGCGCCAGATCGCTTATGCTGAGCTGCAGAATGCAGCAGGTATGCTCTATAATACCCTGGGTATTGACCTCCTGCCAGATGAAGTAGAAGCGATTGACATCGATACCCTTGCCGGTGAACTGGAAAAATCTTTTGTCCTGTGGAACAATAAAGTAAATGCCAATAAGCCAGGCGGGTTTCCAGAGTCAAACTACTCGGGGCTTTAAAAATAGCAGCACCCAAAATTGTTTAACAAAAGGTGGCTATGCGACTTAGCTCCACTCTTTTTATGATGGCACTGGTGACGTTGAGCCTGTGTCATCCAGGTTTGCTACACTCCCAGTCTCCAGCGGCGACACCTGCCGATTTGTCGGTTTTTCAGGGTGGCGTCCGGGGGCTGGTTATCTCTGAGGCACAGACGGTCCTTTCCTCGGAGATTTCCTCAAGCATTGTCGCATTCAATGTTGATACCGGGGACTCTTTTGCAAAAGGGGATGAGCTGGTTAAATTTGATTGTGAAATTTTTCAGGCAGAGCTTGAAAAAGCACAGGCACTCCAAGATGAGGCTGAAAAGACACTGGAAGTAAACAAGAAACTGGAAAGCCTCAGTTCGGTGAGTGAGCTGGAAGTCGCCGTCGCGAAAAGCAAGTACGACCAAACAATTGCTGATACGAAAATCAAACAGTATCAAGTTTCCCGCTGCACCATGTGGGCACCTTTCACGGGAAGAGTCGTGGAAAGGGTTGCGGCCCCGTTCCAGTACACCACAACCGGACAACCGGTTCTGGAAATAATCGATACCCGAAATATCGCGGTCCAGGTACATCTTCCCTCGGATTTTGTCAGTAAAATTAATCAAACGACCACATTTGCCATACGGGTTGAAGAAGTGGAAAAAAGTTACCAGGGAATCGTTACCGCACTTGGTTCACAAATCGACTCAGCCAGCCAGACAATTGAGATTAGAGGAAAACTTAAAGATAGCCACAGCGAGCTGTTACCTGGAATGAGCGGGGTTGTTACCTTTAACCTACCATGAGTGCCGACAATCCACAGATCACGCTTCTCAGTACCATTATTCAGCTGGAGCAGAGTGCACGTCATGCTGAAACGGTTGCTGAACTCGGTTTTGTAATGGTCAATGAGACCCTGCGGTTGGTGCCATATAAGCAGGCGATATTCTGGCTACTGAAACCCAATGGTACGATAACAATCCGTTCCGTTTCCGGTACCGACACCCCCACCTCCAATGCGCCACTCATCCAGGATCTCTCCCGTCTTCTCAAGAAACTGATAAAAAGACTGGGAAGCGAGAAAAGCAGGCAGACTCTGGCGATTAGTCCTGATGATCTCGAGGACAAGTTAAAAGATGACTACCAAAGGTGTGAGTTAAAGGAACTACTCTGGTGTCCACTCATTCCACCTAATCAGAAATTTCTCGGTGGAATCGTTCTGACCAAGAATGCGAAATGGAACGAGAGCGAAACAATCCTGCTCGACCGACTTCTCGATTCCTACGCTCATGCGCTCTGGGCTCTGGAAAAAAACAGAGGTTCACTGATTAATCGATTGATCCAGTTCGTCAGGCACAAACCGGTAAAGCTGGCGATTTTAATCCTTGTCATTGGGGCATTGTTTCTTCCTGTTCGCCTCTCAGTACTTGCTCCCGTGGAAATCGTACCGCGTGATCCACTGGTTGTCTCATCACCCATGGATGGGGTAATTAAGGAAATTCACGTGCTGCCGAATGGCCCAGTGAATGACGGTACCCTGCTCGTCAGTCTTGAGGACACGGGATTCAGGAATGAATACGAGGTATCTCTCAAGGCACTTGACGTTGCCAAAGCCGAGTATGCCAAAGCGGTTCAAAAGTCATTTCTGGATAACGAAAGCAGGGCCCAGATTGCTAAACTATCAGCTGAAGTCAAGCTGAAAGAGGCAGAAGCCGCATTCGCTGATGAAATGTTACAACTGACCAGGATTACCTCTGAGCACCAGGGTGTGGCTGTTTATTCGGACATTGAAGATTGGATCGGCAAGCCGGTCATTGTTGGTCAGAAACTGATGACGGTCGCAGACCCTGCCAGAATTGAAGCTGAAATAACCTTGCCGGTGGCGGATGCGATAAACCTTGAGCCGGGTGCAGAGATCAAAATCTTTCTCAATACCCAGCCGGATCGTCCAATTCCCGGATTGTTGAAGCAGGCAGATTATGAGGCACATGTTACCCCGACGGGAGAGCTGGCCTTTGGTATTCGTGCCTCCTTGACCCAAGAAACGGGTGCGCGGATCGGACTCAGGGGAACGGCAAAAATTTACGGAGCCCGCGTCTCTCTTTTTTATTACCTCTTCCGCCGGCCACTCACGTTGATGAGGGTAACCATTGGGCTCTGACACTATCCTCCAAAACGACCAGCCGGAGATTTTTGCCCTGGTACCCTTGCGCCAGGATCTTAAGCTGGTTCCGGGTCCCCCCTTGGATGGAGGTTCACCCACCTGGACACTCCACGACCCCATCAGGAATCTCTTTTTCAGATTAGGCTGGCGAGAGTTCAAGATGCTTTCTGCCTGGCACCAGGGACAATCGGATAAAGTGAGAGCGCAGGTCAATGCGACAACGACGTTGGCCATCACCGATGATGATATCCTGGGCCTCAATCGATTTCTGGCCACAAATCTACTTGCCGCCCCTGGAGCAAACCTTGACTATATTAGGGCGAGGATCAAAAGAAAGAAGCCATCAACATTTGCGTTGATTCTCCAGAATTATCTCTTTTTCAGGATTCCGTTGTTTAAGCCGGATCGTTTCCTGGAGGCCACCCTGCCATTTGCACGGCTGTTTGTCACCCCTGTGATGCTGGTCATCCTGGCTATTATAGGAGTATTGGGGCTGCTTCAGGTCATTCGTCAATGGGAGACATTTACTGCAACGTTTCTCTACTTTTTCACCTTAAAGGGTTTGATCCTCTATGGTGCTGCCGTCCTGCTCTCCAAATTCCTGCATGAGCTGGGCCACGCCTATACTTCGAAGTATTACGGACTGCGTGTACCAACAATGGGTGTAGCCTTTTTGATTCTATGGCCCGTCCTTTATTCAGATAACAGTGATGCGTGGCGGTTGAAAAGCAAGAGCGCTCGCATGCGTATAGTTGCCGCCGGGACCATGGTAGAAACAGCCCTGGCACTGATTGCCACGTTTATGTGGGGGGTGCTGCCGGATGGACCACTGCGCAGTGCATGCTTTATCACCGCAACGGTCACCTGGGTCAGTTCCCTGTTGATCAATCTGTCTCCATTCCTCCGCTTCGATGGGTATTACCTGCTCTCAGATTTTTGGGAAACACCCAATCTTCATACCCGGTCCTTTGAGCTGGGAAAATGGTTCCTTAGAAAAACCCTGTGGGGCTTTGATGCGGGTTGTCCAGAAAATCTACCCGAAAACAAAAAAAGACTGCTGATCATTTTTGCTTATTTTACCTGGCTTTATCGGCTCATTCTTTTTCTTGGTATTGCACTGCTTATTTATAGTTTTTTCTTTAAAGTCCTTGGCATCATCCTCTTCTCACTTGAAATAGCATGGTTTATCCTGCTGCCAATATTAAGAGAAACGGGCGTCTGGTGGAAACAGCGTGATCGAATTGGGATGAATCGAAATGTTCTTGTGACGGGTTTTATTTCCCTCCTACTCATTTCCCTCATCTTTTTCCCTTTTGATACTAAAATTCATCTGCCCGCAATTATCAAACCAGGAGTATCAGTACGGTTGTATCCACCTTTCTCTGCGCAGCTCAATAAGATCATGGTAGAGAACAGCACCCGTGTAAAAGAAGGGCAATTGCTTTTCAGTCTTCAGGCACCATACATAGAATCTATGCTCGAAAGGCTCACGATCAGGACAGAGATGCTCTCGACCCAGCTCAAACGCTTTCAACAGGACAGCAACCTGATTGAGCAGCAGCGTATTATTCAGAGGAAGCTATCCCAATCGCTCACTGAGCTTGAAGGGTTTCGAAGAAAGCAGGAGCAACTGTATATTTATGCCCCGGCTGATGGAATCATCAGTGATATGAGCCCAAGCTTGTCTACCGGTAAATGGGTCCATGGTTCAGAGCAACTTGGGGTCTTCATACATCTCGGAGTACCACACATTGAAGGGTACGCAGATGAAAATGAAATCGATCGTATAGAAATAGATAATGATGCGAAACTTTATTACGAATCGGGAGATCGATCACCCGTGGGTGGCAGGGTCAAATCAATTGATCGAGCCAGCTCCCGTATCCTTGAAGAACCGTATCTGGCGTCTATATATGAGGGGAGCCTGCCTGTCAGGGTACTAGATGATAAATTATTCAGCGAAAAAAGTCTCTATCGAGTACTGATTGCTCTGGATGGTCAGAAAAGTATTTCCGGACAACAGGTGAGTCGTGGCACGATCGTCATCTCAGCACGACGTGAAAGTCTTGCGACCCGAGCGGTTCGAAAAATAATTGCGGTTATTATCAGGGAGAGTAGCTTTTAAGACGTTTCATTTCTGAATGCGATGATAAAGTTTTCCGTACCAAAAGATTATAGACTCTTATAATCCAGGATATACCCATTGGGTTGCCCTGCGATTTCCTTTGAAATTGCGTTATAGACAGTCTCACCAGTTCTCTGTTACAACAGATCGGTGAGCAGTATGCCGAATCCTATCCGGTTCACATAGTTGTTATAGTCGATGAGGCTCTCCCCATAACCGGAGAAATACTGCATATACCCTTTGAGGAAGGGGTAGTCAAAAAGAGGGAAACTCCAACCAACTTCAACCGCCCCATGGGAAAACCCTGATTCGAGATTGTTACGGCTCATCAGAGTGAAGGTGTGGTCATTGTACTTGTAGGCAAAGGTCAGTTCGGCATGGCCCATATAATCTGTGATATCGGGGTTGTCGTCGTTATCAATATCTTCTTTGATTCGAATCCAGGGTTTAATGCCAAAAGCGAAGTTGCCCCGGTGAAAAATAAACTCAGCATAGATCCGGTTCCAACTTCGGGAGAGATTTCCCGCCTGACCATTAGACTGGTGAACGATTCCGAGGATGTTTCCTACATTTTTAAAACCAAATATCTCCAGATCCGATTCTGTCTGAATCCAGAATTCCGGTTCATGATTTGTTTCCCGGAACGGTGAAGAAACATCTGAATTGTAGAGTTGCCAGAAAGAACGGACCGTGTAGGCTGCAAACAGATCAATGTCAGTATCAAAGAGCTTGAGCGCCAGGGGTGTCTTGATGCTGATCTGAAACTGGACCTCGGTGGAGTCGATCTCAAAATCACTACGTCCCCTCGCTTCATAATACTCATCGGGGCTGTAACCTTGGAAATTATGGGCGGCGGCCAGGATATAGTTTTGCCGATGAGCCATGATGGTGAAAGGTTTGAGTATGTTCTCCCGGTCAATCTGGATTCGTTGGGCAACGATTCCCTCTTCCTGCTTCGCCGACTCATCCGTACTTTCTATTTCCAACTTCTTTTGGCAGGTGGCACGTATTTCGCCAACAGTCATTGAATCTGAGGCGGAAAGTAACGTTTTTTGCATACAAGATTGGAGAGCTTCATTCTCAGAAGAGAACGAAATACTTGGCAGGCAGAGTAACAGTAGTAATCCTCCGGTACCCTTAAATATTTTTTTTAACAATTCGTTGGCACACATGGTCTTGAATTAAATCAGCTGGAAGATGAACCAAATTCGATTAAGGTATGGACGTAATTTTAGGCCAAGGGATTCAAGCACCACAGAAATCTTTTTGAGCAATTCAGTTTTCTGCTTTTCTCTTAACAATACCCGGCAATCGTTTACTCTTTTTTCGGGAGCTGGTCCAAATACCATTTCATTGGATCCAGAAGTTCAAAGCCTAAGTCCGTGAGTTTCTTTCGAATGGTCATCACATTATTGGTAAGCAGGTAGGGGAAGATCGCCCGTTTGTCTTTCTCCCAATAGCGGGCGACCAACACTGAGCCCATGGATACGTTTTCTTCGGTAACAACATCGACTATTTTTTTCAACTGCCCTGGTTTTTCATCAACCTGGATGCAGAGCAGGGTGCCCGGTTCACCGATTCCCATGATGTTGACAAAAGCACGCAGAAGATCGCGGGTGGACATGATGCCTTTTAGAAGACCGTCTTCATCCACCACAGGTAGGGCACCGACCTTTTTCTTGCCCATCACCATGAGCGTATCCTGCAGCGTGTAATACCCAGAGATCGTCAGCGGATCGACCGTCATGATTTCTGCTACCGTATGGTTCATGACCTTGGCAAAGGTTGCTTCATAATCGTCCTTATCCAGCAAGGTGGATGGCTGTGCATCACGCATGTCGCGATCGGTGACAATACCTTTGAGTTTTCCTTCCGCATCGACGACCGGCAGGTGTCGTATCTTGTTATCCATCATCAGGGTACGGGCATCGGCCAGTTTGGTGTCCGGCCTGACGGTAATTACATCCGCGTGCATGGTCTCACTTACAAACATCGTTTTTCCTCCGGTTACTGTGGGTATTTGGGGATGGATAATGATAACATCTATTTACCCATGAGCCGTTTTATATGATTACTCACCAGCAGTGGCAGGACCTCAAGGTTGTATCCGCCCTCCAGGACCGATACAACCTTGCCACCTGCAACTTCCTCACACAGGGTGAGTATTGTGTTGTTTACAAAATCATATCCCTCGGTGGATAGTTCCGTGCCAGACATCAAATCGCTGGCGTGGGCGTCAAAGCCCGATGAAAGCAGGACAAAATCAGGGTCGAATTTCTCAAACGCCGGAATCAGCTCGCACTCCAGTTTTTCTTTATAGATGTCATCGCCCGCACCGGGGAAAACCGGGTTGTTCAGGGTAAAACCTTCCCCTTCCGAGGTGCCGGTCTCAAAATCCCTGCCAGTACCCGGATAGGCAAAACTTGGGTGTTCGTGAATTGAATAATAGAAGACCGTGTCATCATCTTCAAAAATGTGCTGGGTTCCGTTGCCATGATGGACATCGAAATCGATAATACACACCTTCTTGATGTCCCATTGACGTTGGAGATAGCGCGCCCCTACGGCAACATTATTGAAATAGCAGAACCCCATTGCCGTATCGACTTCTGCATGATGACCAGGTGGGCGTACGGCGCAGAAGGCATTTTTTACCTTCTGCTCCATCACATTATCAATCGCCTTGAGCACGCCACCGGCGGCAAGCAGGGCGATGTCGTACGAATCCCTGCAGATTGAGTTGTCCTGGTGATCTATGTCTGGTAACCCCCAGCTACAGGCTTCTTCAAACCGCATGATATAGCGGACATGATGCACCGCTTCAATCCAACGCTGGTTCGCCGGTTCCGGTTGAATGAGTGCCATCTGCTGAAGGAGTCCTTCATCGATCAGTCCTTTAACAATAACCAAAAGGCGCTGGGGGCACTCCGGGTGTCCGTCGAAGGTTATGTGCTGCAGGTATTTTTCATCAAAAACAAAGCCGGTTTTCATAGTTCTGGATCCCGTTGAGTTTTATAGGGCTTTCACTGCCAAATCTACAGATCACCAGTGCCGGGAAATATAAAATGCAGGATCCGGATTTGATTCTGAATGATCCTTTTGATTTGGACGATGTTCTCTGTCCTTCGATGAAATCAAGCACTCATCCTAGCGTGAGGAACCCATCAGGGCAACACAATAATGACCGGCCGATAAGGAATCGGAGCGATGGGCTAAATCTTTTCACCGGTTCTCTGGTGATGCTTGAATAATCATTCACAACCCAATACCATGAGTGTTGACAGTGCACCCTCAGATAACCTTTTCGAGCAGGAGGCCTGACTATGATCAGATCCGGCTATTGGGCAGATAATTACCAGCAGAACAGACTTTCTGTGGAGAAGGCGATCGGCAAAATCAATTCAGGTCAGCGGATATTTATCGGTTCTTCATGCGGCGAGCCACAACATCTGGTCAAGGGGTTGGCCGATGCCAGTCTAACCTTCACTGATCTTGAGATCGTCAGGCTGTTCAGCGCCGAATCGGTCTCGCTCTCACGGATTGCCGAGCGGTCTCAGTCACAAAATCTGAACATTCGCTCGTTTTACCTGGGCTCGGCAAATTCTGATAGTTTTAAAGGGGATTTGCGTTTCATCACCCCGATCAACCTCTCTGATATTCACCGACTTATAAATTCCAGGCTGTTGCCGATCCAGGTTGCCTTGATCCAGGTAACTCCGCCGGATGATTTTGGTTGGATGAGTCTGGGGATTTCTGTTGATATCACTTCCGCAGCTGCAGATGCTGCTGATCTCGTCATTGCCCAGGTGAACCGGCAAATGCCATGGGTCCAGGGGCGCTCAAATATCCACGTCAACGACATCGATTATTTTGTTGAGCACGACGAGGATTTAAAAGAGATCGGGCAGTACCCGGATGTTTCTTCTGCCAGTGCCATTGGTCGCTATGTATCCCGACTTGTGGAAGACGGTTCCACCATGCAGATGTCCCTTGGTGCCACATCAGCAGCCAATGTTGAGGCGCTGATGGAAAAAAATGATCTGGGTATCCATACGCAATATGTGACCAACACAATCATGAAACTCATGGCCATGGGTGTGGTGAATAACAAGAAAAAGGGCTTTAATGACGGTAAAATTATCTGTTCCAACGCCATCGGCAACCAGGATCTCTATGGCCTGCTCGATAACAATTCAGCGGTGGAGTTTCATCCTTCAAGTTATGTGAATGATCCGCGCGTTATTTCACAAAACAATAAGATGGTGGCGATGAATATCGGCCGGGAGATCGACCTGACCGGGCAGGTGGCTGCAGATGCCCTGGCTTTTAACAATTTCTCTGGCGTCACCGGTATTGTTGATTTTTTCCGGGGTGCGTCAATGTCAAAAGGTGGTAAATCCATCCTGATGCTGACTTCTACCAGGGAGCACGGACAGCAGAGCCGCATCGTGCCGATGCTGCAAAACTCGGCCGTGGTTGTGCCACGTGGAGAGGTGCAATATGTGGTTACTGAGTATGGTTCGGTCAATTTATTTGGCAAATCGATCCAGGAGCGGGCGATTGCGCTGATCTCAATTGCTCATCCGGATTTTCGAGATGCGCTGTTTGAACAAGCCAAAGAGTTGGGGCTGCTGGGACCAGAACGTTCGTTGAGAGAGGAGATGCATGCCATCTATCCGCTTCATCTTGAAGAGACGCGGGTACTTAATAATAAGACCATTACTTTCCGGCCGGTAAAGCTTACCGATGAACGTTCGATTCAGGAGCATTATTATGGTTTGGACAAAAATGATGTGGTGTCACGATTCTTTCATGAAAAAACAAGTTTTGTCTCCAAGCAGATCGAACGGACCTTCATCATCGACTATTCCAAAGATCTGACCATCGTTGCAGTAGAGGGTGAGCCAGGGTATGAGCGCATCCTGGCCGTTGGTGAGTACTACCTGAATCCGGAGTCAAATCTTGCCGAAATTGCCTTCTCTGTGGAAAAAAGCTGGCAGGGAAAAGGGCTCTCGAAAATCGTCATTAAGAAGCTTGCCGAAGCGGCGATGAGCGCCGGAATAAAAGGGTTTTCGGCCTATACCTCAAAGGATAATACCCCAATGATCAGGCTGTTTCATTCACTGGGATATGAGGTGAGCGTATCCGGCCAGCAGGAAAACGTATACCTGGAAGCATTGTTTGAGACTACTGAGGAGCGTGATTCCTCGTAACGGTATGAGCTCTCCCCTGGCAGGTAGATTTTAAGCATGTCAGGGGAGCGTTATTCTACCTAAATCAACTCTCTATTCTTTACTTCCTGCTCAACATCGACAACCAATTCTCTCATAGTTTCAAGCAGGACATAAATAACCGGTACCAGCATCGTACTTACAAAGGTTGCTGCAATCATACCGCCCAGCACGACCACACCGATGGACTTCATGGTCATGGCACCGGCCCCGGTTGCGACTGCAAGCGGGATGACGCCAAAGACGAAGGATAAAATCGTCATCATGATTGCCCTAAACCTGAGTTTGGCAGCATTAACCGCAGAATCGATGATCGATACGCCCTGTTCACGCTGCTCCTTGGCGACCTCAACGATCAAAATGGCGTTCTTTGATGAGAGCCCGATTAACAATACCAAACCAATCTGGGCAAAAAGGTTGTTGTCCAAGCCCGCCAGGTTCTGGCCAAAGAGTGCGCCAAGCATAACCAGCGGTACAGAGACCATGATCATAATTGGTAACACCCAGCTCTCATATTGGGCGGAGAGCACCAGATATACCACAATCAGGGCAAAGGCGAAGACATATATTTTTGTGTTACCGGCCAGTCGTTCCTGGTAGGACATGCCGGACCATTCATAGCCATAGGCATTATTTTCCGGTAGAACCCGTGCCGCAACTTCTTCCATCGCGTCCATTGCCTGACCGGAACTGTAGCCGGGGGCGGCGGAACCACTGATGGTGATGGAGCGATACATATTGTAATGCGCCAGGTCCGAGGGCCCGGTGGTCTGCTTGAGGGTTACCAAAGTTGAAACTGGCACCATGTTACCTTGGTAGTTTTTCACGAAAAGATCGTTGATATCCTTTACTTCACTCCTGAACGCTTTGTCGGCCTGGACGTATACCCTGAAAACTTTCCCGAATTTATTGAAATCATTTACATACACCGAGCCCAGATAGGTTTGCAGAGTAGCGAAAAGCTCAGCCAGACTCACCCCGAGTGCGGCAGCTTTTTGCCGGTTGATGTCGATCATCACAACCGGATAGTTCGGTGCGTAAGTCGTGTAGGCACTGCCAATTCGCGGATCCTTGTTGGCTTCTGCGATCAGTTGATAGGCATAGCCGACGAAATTGTTCAAATCGCCGGAGAGATAATCCTGCAGTCTGAAATCAAAACCACCAACCGAGCCGATTCCGGGAATACCCGGCAGGTTAAAAGCGACAACCCTCGCATCAACGATTGCAGCTCCGCGCATATTCACCTGTCGGATAATCGATTCAATGGTGAGCTCCGGTTTGTTCCTTTCCTCCCAAGGAATCAGCGAAACAAAACCGGCCCCTGCACTAGAGTCAAGGGTGCCACTGAGCATATTGAAACCGTCAATGATGACGAGATCCTTCACTCCGTCAATGGATCGTAAAATATCTTCGACTTCTGCACGGACCTCGGATGTTCTACTCAAGGCAGTGCCCGGTTTCAGATTGAACATCATCACAAAGCCACCTTTGTCCTCCTCGGGAACAAAACCGGTTGGGGTGACTTTGAACATGTACCAGGTAGCAAAGAGCAGACCGATAAACGCCAGTACAACGACCCAGCGCAGTGTAATTAGTAATCGAACCAGTTTGATATAAAAGTTGGTGAACAGATCAAAAAAGTGGTCAAACCATCTGAACAGGATAAATTTTCCCGTGCCTTCTTTGAAACGTCTGATCACTATGGCCGAGAGTGCAGGTGAGAGCGTCATCGCATTCAGGGATGAAATCAGAACGGCAAAAGAGATGGTGAGGGCAAACTGGCGATATATGGAACCGGTTAACCCGGGCATCAAAGAAACAGGCACAAACACGGCCACCAGCACCAGAGTGGTCGCAATGATCGGGCCGATCAACTGAAGCATTGCCTTTTTGACGACCTGGGGAATGGTGAGGCTCGGTTCCTCGTTCATGATTCGTTCGACATTTTCCACGACCAGGATGACATCATCAACGACAATACCGATTGCCAGGATCAGGCCAAAAAGCGTTAGGAAGTTAATTGAGAAACCTGCGGCAAACAAAACACCGAAGGTACCAACCAGCGAAACCGGAATGGCAACCGAGGCAATAACGGTAGGGCGCCATGAGCCCAGGAAAATAAAGACAATCAGAATAACCAGGGCCACGGCGATGATCAGGTTCTGCACCACATTCTTAATCGCGATGTCTACAAAGAGGGTGGTGTCGTAAGGGATTGAATAGGTTATTCCATCGGGGAAACGAGTACTCAGTTCCTCCATCTTGGCTACCGCCTGCTCTCTGATTTCAAGCGCATTGGCACCGGGAAGCTGATAAATAGCCACGGTGGCGGCCGGTTTCTGGTTTACCCGGGCATTCCAGTCATACTTTTCGGCGCCAAGTTCAATGGTCGCAACATCTTTGAGCCGAACGAGGGTTCCGTCGTCTTTGAATTTGATGATAATGTCTTCAAACTCACGGACATCCTCGAGTTGCCCTCTGGTCGTCAGGGTATATTGGATCTGCTGGTCATCAAAGGTGGGTGGGGCACCAAGTCGTCCCAGGGCGGCCTGCCGGTTCTGTGATTGGATGGCAGTGGTAATATCTGAAGGACTGAGTCCCAGGGATTTAATCCGGTCGGGCATGAGCCAGATGCGCATCGAATATTTCTTCTCACCCATATTCTCCGCTTTGCCGACCCCGGGAACCCTCCGTAATTCATCTAAAATATTGATGTTTACATAGTTGCTCAAAAAACCTTCGTCATACCGCTCATCTCCAGTGATGGCGAGAAAACAGACAATAGTGGGGGAGCGTTTGTCGACAACCACACCTTGCTGACGTACCTCGGCGGGAAGCTGCGGGGTGGCCATGGATACCTTGTTCTGAACATCGACCGCCGCAATATCAAGATCGTATCCCGGTTCGAAATAGACGCTGATACTCGAGGTACCGGAACTCGTTGAGGAGGAATCCATATAGATCATTCCCTGCACCCCGTTAATACGGTCTTCCAATGGTCTGGTTACCGATTCTTCAACGGTGTAGGCATTCGCCCCTACGTAAACCGCCGAAACCACGACGGTGGGAGGAGTTACATCCGGGTATTCCTGAATGGGGAGCAGGATGATTGAAACGAGACCTGCCAAAACAATGAGCAGGGAGATGACCATCGCAAAGATGGGACGTTTGATGAAGAAAATGGAAAACATAGGGTCTTACTCCTTACCGGGAACCATGCCCGCTTTGGTGAGCGTAGCCATAACACCTTTTTCATCAGTTACATCGGTTGGCTTCACTTTAGCCCCGGGGCGGATCCTGGCCAGGCCGGAAGCGATTACCTGCTCCCCTCCATCAAGACCGGCAACTACCAGCAGGTAATGTCGACTTTCATAACCGCGCGTGATATCTACCCGCTTGGCACTGCCCGTTTCATCGAGAACATAGACATAACTTCCCTGTTGATCATCCTGCACCACTCCCGGTGGGACCATCAGAAAGGAGGCCTGATCTGTTACCATTACTTCGACATAAACAAAGGTCCCTTCAAGGAGCATACCTTCGGGGTTGGCGACCTCCGCCCGCATGGTGATGGTGCCCGTCATCCGGTCAATCCGGTTGTCGGTAAAATCGACTTTTCCGACCAGTGGTTTACGAACCAGCAGCCCTTCACCGTTATCTGGGATCGTCACCCGGGCATCCATCTGATCCTGTACCTTGAATTTGCGCATGATCTGGAATTGGGCTTCAGTCGGGTTGAAATAGGCATACATCGGATCGTCTGAAACGATGGTGGTTAAAACCGTTTTATCACCGAACCCGACAATGTTCCCGACATCAACTGCACGACGGCTGATTTTTCCGGCAATCGGGGCAACGACGTCGGTATAGCTCAAGTTAAGCTCAGCGGTTCTAATAGTAGCGTTATCAGCCTCGATCACCGCTTCGAGCTCTGCAACTTTTGCCTCATATTGTTCGAGCGTTACCCGTGGTGCCAAATCTTCGGCAACCAGCGGTCGATATCGTTCAACATCTTTTCTGGCAAGCTCAAGTGTGGCCATATCACGGGCCAGCTGGGCATTTGCTTGTTTCAATGCAGCTTCATATGAGTCTTTCTCGATTTCAAAGAGCTTTTGCCCTTCCTCAACATACTCACCCTCGTTAAAGAAAATTGCTTCCAATCTTCCTGATACCCGGGCGCGGACCTCAATACGTTTGCTCGCTTCTGTTTTTCCCGTGTATTCTATCCAGATAGGTACATTTTCTTTGGCAACAGTAATGACATCGACCGGTAGCGGAGGTGGTTCCTTTGGTGCCTGTGCTGTCATTTCCGGTTGTTCTTCTCGGCAGCCGGTAATAGTTAAGAGCAGAACCAATAATAATAGTGCATAACGGGTCATGAGCAGTTCCTTGAATGAGATGATTTCAATAGTCAGGTTTTTAGACACTACACCAATTGTATCACTTGTGTTTCTTCTTACCTAGTTTTCAAATAAAAACAAGATATCAACTGGATTTTTCCAAGATTACGGTATAATTATACCTGCATCGGGCACCACAATATTTTCGGTGTGCCTCTTTTATTTCTATCCGGGGAGGAACAAATGTCTGTTTTATCAGTTGTTAGAAGGCAATTCTTATTGGTTGTTGTTGCCTTGGCTGTGCTGCCACTCAGTGCCTACAGTTCAGATGCTCCGGCCGAGCTTAGCCTCGAAGCAGCCATCGAGCTTGCCCTGAAGAATAATCCCCGGGTCGAAATCGCCACCGAACAGGAAGCTGCCTTACAGGGAACACTCACCACGTCAAAATCAAGCTTTCTTCCCCGATTGACCGCCGGGGCAAATTACGGGCGGATAAACATTGATGGTCTCGCTCCTGTTGAAGAAGATAATTTCCTCCAAGGCTTACTCCGAATTTCCCAATTGATCTGGGATTTTGGCCGTTCAACCGGTGTTATTGACAGTGCTGAATTCAGTAGAGCCGCTGCTTGGGAGAATCTCACCCAGACCAAGCATGATATCGTATTTGAAACGAAGACGAATTTTTATTCAGTTCTTGAAAAGCAGCGTTTGATAACGGTTGCAGAGCAGGCGGTGAAGAACTATGAAACGCAACTTTACCGTGCACAGAAATATTATGAGGCTGGTGTTCGAACTAAAATCGATGTGACCAATGCGCAGGTTAATCTGTCTAACCAGAAACTGGGGCTTCTGCGCGCCCAATCAAATTTGAAGGCGGCACGGGTACTGTTTGAAAATACACTTGGCACCATACCGCATGAGGGCAACTACACCCTCTTGTCTGATGAAGACAGCTTGGAAACATTGGCGGATAACAAACCCCAAATGATGCAGGAGCTTGAAGAATTGATCGGGCTTGCCAAAGAGAATCGGCCGGGTCTTAAGCGCTATACCTTTCTTGTTCAAGCTGCAGAATCTGTCGTCAATAATGCAGAAGGTGATTACTGGCCGACCATCTCAGCGGTTGGTGACTACAACGTATATGAGACTGATATTTCATCGCTCGCGGACCAATGGCAGATCAGTGTCGGGCTGTCATGGGAGTTCTTTTCCGGATTTGAAACCGAGGGAAAGGTTGCCGAGGCAAATGCGAAATTACGCGAAACCCGGGCAGGACTGCGTGAATTTGAACTGGTGATAGATCGTGATGTCACTGACAGTTTCCTTCGGGCAGAAGAGAATAGTGCTGCAGTTGATATCGCTGATCAGTCACTCTCCCTGGCCAAAGAAAACTTAGATCTGGCCGATGGCAGGTATAAAGCGGGTATTGGGGATATTCTTGAGTATAATGACGCCCAGTTGCTCTATACAGAAAACCAGTCAAATCTGGTCATTACCTATTATACCTACCTCACGGCACTGGCTCGAATTGAACGTGCGATTGGTATTATCCCGGAGCTCCCTCCGGCCGAATAGCCATCGATCAGCGAAATCAGCGAATCGGTGCGGAGAAGTAACCCGGACGTGCGCACTTCTCACTCAGGATCGATCCGTTTGAGTATCAGGTTCTGTTTATTCACCGAAACAAGGCGGTAATCACTTCTCCCCAGAGTTATTCCACGTTTGGCTTCTTTTTTCGTGAAATATTTTGGATACGGTTGTTCAGGATCCATCTCCATGAGATAGAGGTCTACCCGGATTCTCTTTTCCTCAAACCCTTTGAACAACAGGTCGTATTTGCCAATTGATAAGCGTTGATCTCTGGTGAGAACAAACTGGTTCCGGTTGGCCATTTGTTGTACCGGTCTGCCACTATAATCAAACTCCTGCCGGAGCGCCGGTTCCTCCT
The DNA here is from genome assembly GCA_004796425.1 of Desulfobulbaceae bacterium. Taxonomy (GTDB): domain Bacteria; phylum Desulfobacterota; class Desulfobulbia; order Desulfobulbales; family Desulfocapsaceae; genus MADRE3. Next base: position 24,284 of record QZLB01000067.1, read on the forward strand.
GGGTTGGGATAGGGTCGTTGGTTGTGAAACTGTGGAGCATGGCAAAGAGTGAGCCAACGACTAAAAAAATCAAGATTGGTCCCACCATGTTTCGGTATTTTTCTGATGATATCATCTCAACCTCACCTCTATAGTTTTCAAGCCAAAGGATCAAGCCTCTGTCATGCGATCTAAGCGAATCTGAAAACAGGATATTGCACGATGATTCATGGTCAGAACAATCATTTTCACACACCTTTATTGTGTTAGAATGGGCGTGTTAAGGCAAGTACTTTTTCCAATGGAACTGATTTAAATAGTATTCTTTATAACCCCCTCAGGTGATTCTGTGACGATTTGCAGAAATATATTTTTTTCCTATTAGGTAGATCCGTTGAGAGCTGATACAATTTACCATTACATACCTAAGTGAAATCATCACAATGAATGGGGGCGGTGATATGAGATCTCTTCTAAGATACTTAAATAAAAAACAAAATGTTCTGTTAAAGGCCGGTATATTTGTCTTTGTTTTCGTTTGCTCACTGGTTTGTTGGACTCTAGTGGTCCAGGCAGGACCAAAGTATAAAATTCTCCATATCATGAGTTATCATTCTCCCTGGAAATGGACAGATGATCAGTTCAATGGTTTTAAGTATGGCCTGCAGGACCAGGATGTTGAATATAAAGTTGTGCAAATGGATGCAAAGCAAAACAATGCACCTGAATCATTAAAGGCAGCAGCCCAGAAAGCTAAAACTGTTATAGAAACCTGGCAACCGGATCTCGTATACGCCAATGATGATCTCGCCCAGGAATATGTGGTGAAAGACTATATTAATAGTGATATTCCCTTTGTTTTTAGCGGTGTTAATAGTAATCCCATTCGGTATGGTTTTTTGGGGAGTAAAAATATTACCGGGATCATGGAACAGGAGCATTTTGTTGAAACCATAAAACTGTTACAAAAACTTGTTCCTGAGGTAAAAAGGATTGCGGTCATATTTGATGAAGGTTCGACCTGGGAAGGTGTTGGTGGAAGGATGTTGACAAAACTTCCACAACTTTCCGATATTCAGGTTACAAGTTGGAGTAGAATGTCCTCGTTTAAGGAGTATAAGGAACTCATCAGCCGTCTGCAAACAGAGACGGATGCCATCGCGCTTCTTGGAATTTTTGGATATAAAAATTCCGATGGTTCAACCGTACCGTATACAGAGGTGCTGCGATGGACGGCAGAAAACTCGAGACTTCCTGATTTTAGCTTTTGGAAAGATAGAATTTCCTATGGTACCCTCTGCGCGGTAGCAGTTTCAGGCTACGAGCAGGGATTGGCAGCAGGGATGTTGGCTCGCGAAATATTGGTAGAAGGTCACTCACCGAGCACGCTTACCATCAGGCCCTCTTTGAAAGGAGAGCCCGTTATCAGCCTTGCTCGTGCTAAAAAGCTTGGTATCAATGTCCATGCAGATCTTCTGCTCTCATCAGATGTAATGACGGAGTTTAATTGGGATAAGTAGATGAGTATCAGGGTAAAAATCATCTCTATATCGGTGGCCATTTTATTTGTATCAATGGCGATGAATTTATTTGTGACGACAAACTACTTCTCTAAGGAATATACTTCTGCCAGAAAGGATGAAGTTTTTGTACTTGCCAACAGTCTGAAATCCCAGTTGGACCGACTGCTGAGAATGCATATTCCTTTAGTTGAACTGGTAGGCTTTGAAGATATGTGCCAGGATGCGGTTTCACAACATAGCATTCTCTCTTACGCCATGGTTTTAGATTTAAACGGGAAGATCCTTTTTCATAACGATCCTTCCAAGCATCAAAAAATGGTTACTGATGCTCACGTTCTTGAGATCTTGTCGGGAACAGAGAAAATCACTGCGGAGTCAATGCTGGATGGACAGTACTATTATGACGTATTTATTCCGGTAAGAGATAGTCTTGATAAAGTTATTGCGTTTATCAGGATGGGCTTTCCTCGTAGTCATATAGATGAAAAAACACAACAAATGGCTCTCTACTCAGTTACGATCAGTAGCGTGTCATTTATGTTTGGCTGCATTGTATTGATTACATTTCTTTCCTACTGGGTGAGCGGTCCGCTCATCAAGCTGACGCAAGCAATCGAAAATATAAGGAAAAACTGGACGCCAGGTGATCGCAAAAGTGTAGAGATTTCTTCTCGAGATGAAATTGGCCAGCTTGGTAAAGCTTTCAACCAGTTGATTTCCGATCTGCGTGTGACCACGGTAACCAGGGATTTCGTTGACAACATTTTGCAGAATATGCTCAACAGCCTGATCATTATCGATGAGAAACACAAGATTGTTACGGTGAACCCTGAAACATTGACTCTTCTGGGGTACAACGAAGACGAGCTTATGGGGAAATCGATCTTTGACCTATTGGATCCCGCAAGTAATCCAATTACAACAACTCAATTTCCTGGCGGCTCCAAGGGACCTATCAAAGCGGTGGAGACAAACTACTTATCCAAAAAAGGAGCGCATGTACCGATTCTTTTTTCGATAAGTCCTCTTGAGAAAAAGAACGAAAGAGGGGAAACCGGCTTTATTTGTGTGGCTCAGGATATGACTGAGATTAAAGTCTTACGAGGTATCA
>QZLB01000265.1 GCA_004796425.1 Desulfobulbaceae bacterium
CTTTAAAATAGTACGTTCAAGAATCTTGCATCCCAGGGAAGACAGGGTGCCCCCGAGAACTATCATGATCACCTCGGCAACTCCAGGCGAGGGAAAAACCTTCATTTCTGCAAACCTCGGGATTTCAATTGCACTCGGGATGGAACATTATTCACTGATGGTAAACGGCGACCTGAGACGGCCATCACTGGCGTCGATGTTTGGTCATTATGAGGACAGGGGACTGGTGGATTACCTTCGTGACCACCGAGAGTTACCCTCACTGATCCAGAAAACCTCGGTGGAAAAACTTTCGCTGCTGCCCAGTGGTAAACCCCCGGTAAATCCTGCTGAGCTACTTGGTTTGTCAAGGATGAGGGATTTGGTTGAAGAGCTGCGTAACCGTTACGAAGACAGAATCATTCTCTTTGATAGCCCGCCACTGAGTGTAGCATCAGAAACTTCGGTTCTGGCACATTTGGTTGATGGTGTCATCATTGTCGTGCGGGAAGGTGGCGCAGGAAACGTTGCCGTGAAAAAATTAATAGAGGAAGTTGGCAAAAAACGAATCATCGGCATCGTCTTCAATGGCCATACAACCAACATTTTGGAACGCTCTCTCATAAGAGGGTACGGTCCCTATGGCAGTTATTCCCACCCCACTTACCAGAGCAAAACGCAGGGTTGATATAGTTACTATTCTGATAGCTGTTTCAGTAGTTGTGCTGCCTCATCTTTCTTCGCAAAATCAGCACCACCCTCAAGGATCGTTTTGAGCAACGATTCTGCCTTCTCTTTTTGCCCATCTTCATAAACTGCCAGTGCCAAATGATAAGAAATGGTCGGATCACCTGGTTTACTTTCCAATGCCTGCTCGAACTGGGGGATTGCGAGGGTGGGTGAGCCGCGCTTATAGTGGACCCAGCCAAGCGTGTCGGTGATGTATGGTTCATTCGGATATGCTTGTTTGGCGATCATGGCAAGCCGCAATGCCTCGCCCAAATCTCCATTGGGGTCTGAGGCAATCAGCCACGAAAGATTGTTTGCAGCTGGTGCGAAATCAGGCTTTATCTCGAGAGCTTTGAGGTATTGTTCCCTTGCTAGTTCATGTTTGCCCTCAGACTCCAATAAGGTGGCAAGACCCATGTATCCCTGCAGCCAGTTTTTATTCTGTTTGATCATCGCCTTATACTTCGCCACCGCCTCGTTACTCTTGTCTAGTTTAACCATGAGTCTGCCTGCGGCGACATAGGCTTTGCTATTGTTTGGGTCGAGTTCAATCGCTTTTTCATAAGCCACGAGAGCTTCCTCATCCTTTTCCTGGCTACTGAAGAGATCGCCGAGTATCAGTTGCAGGCCACTGTTTTCGGGGGCTTGTGCAATCTGCTCATGCACAAATCTTTCAGCACCTGCAATATCGTTGCGGTATTCAAGTGCAAGAAGCAGTAAAACCGCCCTGTTATTTCCAGGTACTTTAACGAGCAGCTGTCGCAGCAGAGCTACGCCACCTTCTCTATCATTTTTGCCCAGCGTGGCTCCTGCCAGACGGCTGAGGATTTCAGGGTTGTCGGTAATCTTTTCATTAAGCTGGATCAGTAGGTTGTGAGCCTGCTCGTAATCTTTTGAGCCGAGTAAAGAGTCGGCAAAAAGCAACGCCGCTCTCAGGTTTCGGGGATTAAGTTTCAGCGCAGTGGCTGCTTCTTTACCCGCATCAACAAATGCTCCCTGAACCAGGAACAACTCGGCCATCAAAGTGTGGTAGCGATCGTTCTTTCTATTGGTTTCGATGGCGGTAGCGACGGCAAACTGGGCGAGATCAACCTCTCCAAGAGAGAATCTGGCAAGGCCCAAATAATAATACGGCTCGCTCCAGCGGGGAAACTCTTTGTTGAGTTTTTCCAGAACCTCGATTGCACCCTGTACCTCTCGCTGTTTCAGTAATAACTTTGCCTCCAGAAGTTTCACTCCCTGGTGATCTGGTGTTGAGGCAATTACTTCATCGAGTACATTTCTGGCTCGATCGTAGTTTTGGGCATCAAAATAGAAGGTTGCCAGGGCTATGCCAAGATCGGGGCTGTCGACGATATCTTTCCGAGCTTCAATCAATACCAGTTCTGCAGCCTCAGTATTGTTTGTATCTTTATAGAAACTGGAGAGCATCAGTCGGTGTCGATCGCTGTCCGGTGCAAGGGATACTACTTTCTTAAGAGATTGTTCTTCGTTTGCCTTGTCATTAACGGTGCGATAGTAACCGGCAAGTAACAGGTGTGTCTGGACGAGATCCGGAAATTTTTCTGCCATTTCAAATAGCAGCGTTTTCACCTTGTCCTTTGCTTTTCTGTGCCGGTAAAAGCTCAGCAAGTTGTTGTAATTTTCGAAACTGGTGCTGTTTACCTCAATTGCCTTTTGCAATGCCTGTTCTGCTTCATCCCAGATTTCCTGTGCCCAAAATACTCTACCTTTGATGTTCAACAACTTATCAGATATCTCAACCTTCTCGCTGATGTTTGCAAGTGCCGCAAGTGCCTTGTCGTAGTTGCCCGACATAAGCTCAAGATTGGCAAGAAGAGCAGAGGCATCCACGTTTTTGGCGTCCTTTTCAAGTACTCGCACCACATATTTTCTGCTCTCTTCCCTTTTTCTTGTAACCAGATATAGCTCTGCCGATTTCAGATTGGCATCAAGGTTTTCACGATCGAGGTCGGCTGCTCTAATAAGCTCACTGAAGGCACCTTTGGCATTATTCTCTTTCAAATAAATAAGACCGAGCTGATAGCGGGCGTCAGCATATTTGGCATCCAGCTGGATGGCATTTTTCAGCTCAATGATGGCTGCCTTCTGATTATCCTGCTTGAGGTATTCCAGGGCTTTCAAGTAGTAACGTTCTTTTTTCTCCTCAGTAGATGAACAACCGGCAAGGAAAATGCATAGCGATAAAAGTGCGAAATAGGAAATGAGTTTGTTTATTTGCATGATGAATATCCTGATTTGGTTATTAACGGTTGAATTTGCAGAAGCAAATATCATGCCTGGTGATGGTGTTCCAGGCCCGTGAAAAACAGAACAGTCTTTTTCACTATGGAAATGATGAACTGAAAGATGCTGAGTAATACACTTTCATTTTTGCTCAAAGGTTGTGATAAAAAATGGCTATGCTTGGCATCAATTTCTTATACAAATTGACGTTTAAGTATTTGTAATTTTAGGAAAAGGTGGAGACATGTATGGTAAGGTAATACTCTGGGCGATCCTGATGGTTTTCATAATAGTTACAGCTGGTTTTGCAGCGCAATCTACTGCAGATGTTTCTGCAACGCCGGAAATGAAACGCTTTGTTAGAAATGAAATTCTTGGAGATAAAGCATCAACGATCAAGAACCAGCGGGAATATGTAATCGGTCATGGTGATATTCTAAGCGTCTTGGTTTACGGGGAAGGCGATATGGCGGCTTCATCACCGATCATTGCAAATATGCGCCAATCTTATCCTGATAGCCCCCGCACTTCCCAGAAAGGAATCATGGTGATGATGGATGGCAGGGTTTCACTTAAGCATGTTGGTGATGTCGAGGTGGTCGGCCTGACGCTTACCGAATTGGCAGACTATTTAAAAAAACTCTTTGCGACCATTTATGACGATCCAATTGTCACCACCACCCTCGAACAAAGTAACAGTCTGCGCTACACCATCTTGGGAAATATTGCTCGGCCGGGAATCCTTTTTCTTGATTATCCGCTCACGCTGGTTCAGGCGCTGGCGCGCTCTGGTGGCTTTAATGAATGGGCAAATAAAGATATCACCGTGGTCAGGGAAAAGGTTGATGACGAGAAACAGAGTTTGTTTGACAACAATACACTGGAATTTGATTACAACGATTTCGTTTCAGGCGAAGCGCTTGAAAGAAATATCCATATCGAAAACGGCGATATTATAATCATTCACTAAAGAGTACGTATAAAAATGGTTGTAATCAAATTCATCGCAGTATTTTTGTTAATCCTGGTACTTCTACCAGCTTATGGCTACACAAGATCCGGTACGTTTTCAGCCGGGCTCAGTCTCTCGCTCGACATAGATGAACGAAGTTATGATTCATCAGGAGAGTCCAACGAAGCGTCAGTAGATGGTGACGATTACCGTAAATTCCTACTGACTCCTCTACTACAATACGTAACTAAAAGTGAACGGGATCGTTTTGAATTAAGGGCTCAGCCAAGTATTAAATATGATTTTGAAGACGAGAAAACAGACTGGGACAGCGATTTTTCCTTTTCTGCCATGCGCGAGTTGAGCAGGTACTGGACCATCTCCGGATATAATCGATACCTGCAGAGTGATCATTACGAAAATAGATCAACGGAAAAGACGACTCAAGCGCTGTCCTCTCCAAATCTCAACGCCGATCCCGGCCGCCGACGCTACATCCAGAATAGTTTGAACCTGGCAACCGATTATATCTACCAGGAGGGCAGCTTGGTAAAACTGTCCTTTGACTGGGATGTCCTCAGAAATGATGATGACGATGACGGCTATGAGGATTATGACCGGTCTGCGATTAGTCTGAGAGACGAACATCGCTTTACGAAAAAGTGGCGTACGGTAGCCGATTTATCCTATGTCCTCGGAGAGTATGATGAGTTTGACTTTGATACCGCTGATGCCCGGAAAGGCTCTTCTAGTGATCTGCAGGAATACTATATCTTGCTGAGGCTTGAAAACAATTCTATTGAACATAATCCCTTATCAATGAGTTACCGTTACACCGGTGTAAACTATGAAGATAACGATAGGGGAGACGACCTAATCCATGAGTTGCAGCTTAGTTGGCGAAACGATATCACTCCACATTTATACACTGTTATCGGGGCCGGACCATCTTATAAGCAGACCCGCGGATCTGATGAAAACTGGGGAGGTAATGGTGTTGCTGAGCTGAGCTACCGATTACAGCATGGACTGCTGCACTTCAGGCTCGATAAAGGTTATAAAGCAGATAATTTTTCCGGCACTGACGAGCGCGGTGTTATAGATACCTGGGCTGCTACCCTGAAACTCAGTTACCAGTTATCTCGAGCACTGACGCTGGACTCCAAGCTCGTCTATAACTACGAAGATCGGGAAGGCGTGTCTGGTTCAAATGAACTTACAGCCGATCTCCTGCCGGGTAATACCAAGCAGAGATACAGCTCAGAGGCTGGTATAGGATTCAAACTTTTCCAGCATCAGTCAGTACGGTTGAGCTATACC
>QZLB01000327.1 GCA_004796425.1 Desulfobulbaceae bacterium
ATTTCACAACAATTCCAGGTGGGTGCTAATGCCAATGAAACGATTGGCGTTTCCATTGCTTCCACACTAACTGATGACCTGGGTCGTTACTTTATTGATGCAGTAAATGACGTAGCGCGCCGGGGTACCGGTAGTGCCGTTCAACCTCAAGCAGCGCTCGCCTCTGTTAATACCATCGCCGCCCAGACTCTGACTATTAATGGTGCCCAGGGTGCGGCTACGGTCTCTGTTGCGGCAGGTGCAACCTCTTTTGAAATTGCTGCTGCCATCACTGCTACAGAAGCAGATACTGGTGTTACCGCAACTGCCCGTACCGAGGCAACACTTGATACGCTGTCAGCAGATGGCAGGGTCTCACTTACCCTCGGCTCCGGTGGTAATACACAAACGATATCCGCCGATGTCACACAGTCTGATTTGAGAAACCTGGTTTCTGTAATCAACGATCAATCAGGAGTAACGGGTGTTACTGCAACCATCTCGAACAATACGATCACGCTTATCCAACAGGAAGGACGGGACATCGAGATTTCATCCTACAACCATAGTGCAGGTGGTACCCTTGCCTTAACCCCGCAAGATGGTAATGCGGAATCTCTGACCAACACAAACGCAAACAGCAGAATCTCTGGATTAATCGAATTTTCATCACAGGATTCCTATACGGTGGCCTCGGATATTGCAGATTCTGCAGGGTCTATCATAGATGGTACTGCAGGCACAAATGAAATCGCTCAATTTGAAGAAGTGACATTGATTGATATCAGCAGTGTTGCGGGAGCTAATGATGCGATTAAAATTGTCGATGCAGCCCTTGGCAAGATTGATGCCCAGCGAGGTGACCTCGGTGCATTGCAGAATCGTTTCGAATCAACAATTTCCAACCTCATGAATGTTGCAGAAAACCTGACAGCGGCACGGTCTCGAATTCGAGATGCGGACATTGCCCAGGAAACGTCGATCATGACTCAGAAATCGATCTTGCAACAGGCAGGTGTCTCAATTCTTGCCCAGGCGAATACCACGCCACAACTTGCACTCTCACTTCTGCAAGGCTAGAATTAAACAGAGAAAAGGGATCATTGATCCCTTTTCTCTGATCCTTTCGTCTAATAAGCGTGCGCAGGGATTCATCACGACACCATTTGCCATCTTCAATGTCTGAGATTAATGAATCGTATTCACACACTCCAAAAAGCGCAAAAATCATCAATTGATGGGAATTTCCAGGAAGTCGAAACACTTTTGCGCAGCTTTTTACAAAGCGACCCCGATAATCCTGAAGCACTTTTTCTGCTCGGAACTGCCCAGAGTGAATTAGGGAAATATAAAGAGGCTGTAAATACCCTGCAAAAGGCAGCTTCATTAAAACCCGGTGATGGTCCACTTCTCAATAACCTAGGGAATGCGTATCTCGCATTATCCATTAATGAGAACGCGCTGGAAAGCTTCGACAAGGCCATCGCCATTAATCCCAATAACGACACCTATCATGCAAACAAAGGGGTCTCTCTTTTCAAGATGCACCGCTATCAGGAGGCATTAGATTCCTTTGAAATCGCTATAACGCAGAATCCTGAAGCAATAGACTCTCACCTCAAATCTGCCATTTGTTTAATGAGATGCGGGGAATTTGAAAGATCAATCAACAAATTGTTGCAACTCAATGAGCATGAACCAGATAATCCAGAGATTTACATTCAGTTGATCTCATGCCTGCTTTACATGCACGCCACAGACGATGCCCTCAAAGTCATCGAGCTTGGATTGCAGAATACTCAGAAGAACAATGATGCCCAATTTAGTTTATTAACCTCAAAAACTATGGTGCACTGGATTACCGGGGATATTGCCAGCGCCCATGAGGCTATGAAAAGCTCTCGCGAACTTACTATACCTGGACATGATACAAAAGACGCCCGGAGCATTATTGCCTACAATAATTACCTTGGACAATTGCTCCAGGAACGTACAACTCATCAGCATCTCTATCAGCACGTGGCAGACAAACCACTTTTCTTCATTGCTGAGAGCCACTGCCTCACTCCCTCAGAACTACCAGTTATAATAGGAGAAAACTATCACCGCATACTTTCTTCAGTAATTATCGGTGCAAAAATGTACCATCTGGGTCAACCAGAGATGAACTGCTATTCACGCAGTACAGAAATTATTTTCAACGCCTTACCTGACAACAGCATGGTTGTCTCAGGTTTTGGTGAGATTGATTGCCGATTCGATGAAGGCATCCTCAAGGCACATAAAAATTTTGGTATCAGATACACCGATTCTGTACCTGCTTTGGTTAAGAGGTACCAGGAAAAAATTATCAGCTATAGTCGACCCAAAAATCTGCAGGTACTTTTTTATGGTGTGCCAACACCTTCTGATGAGGCACTCAGTAAAGCTTCTGAACAAGACGGTACGTTGCTCCGAGAAATCGTGCGTCTGGTTAATGAGTGTTTGAGAAGAAATTGCGAACTTATGAACCTCCCTTTTCTTGATATCTATCAGATGACGGTTTCCTCAGATTTAAGTGGTCGGTCCGATTTTTTTCTTGAGCGACATCATATTCACCCCAAGCACATCCCTAAGCTTTTTGAATCGTTTCTGATTTTCAAAAAGTAATCGTTTGCGTTTTTTTTTCTTAAGTTTCTTTTAACTCTCGTCGATAAGTAAAATGAGGAAAAAATATATTTTTTCCTTAACAAAAGTTATGCGTAAACCGATAATAAAAAGAAACATAACTAAAAAGGAGGTAAAGACACCGCACAGCACGGCAGTAAAAGTAGGAGAACCGGGCACGGAAGCCCACCGAACGAATAACCCAAAATACAATATTCAAGGAGGAATATCATGGGTTTAGTAATTAACACAAACGTAATGTCCATCAATGCCCAGAGAAACCTGGGTAAAACCCAAGGCTCGCTTGCTAATTCAATGCAGCGACTCTCATCCGGTCTTCGCATCAATTCAGCAAAAGACGATGCGGCCGGACTTGCTATTTCAGATCGTATGACTTCGCAGATCCGCGGTCTGAATCAGGCAGTTAGAAATGCAAACGACGGTATCTCTCTTGCTCAGACCGCTGAAGGTGCGATGCAGGAAGCTACCAATATCCTGCAGCGTATGCGTGAGTTGGCAGTTCAGTCTGCAAACGACTCAAACTCCGCATCCGATCGTGCTTCTCTGCAAAAAGAAGTTGCACAGTTACAGCAGGAGCTGGATCGTATTTCAAACACCACTGAGTTTAACGGTAAAAAACTTCTGGATGGTACTTTCACCGCGCAGAGTTTTCATGTTGGTGCGAATGCCGGCCAGAACATTCAGGTAACAGTCGGTAACACCAGATCTGACAAGATCGGTGATTACGCGCTCGAGACAGACAATGGTGCTGGTTACATTAATGCAGTAAACGACGCAACTTCTGTTAATAACGTTGCGGCACAGACGCTTACCGTAGCAGGTAGTGGCGGGTCAACTGAAGTATCCGTTGCTGCTGAAGCTACCGCCAAGCAGATCGTTGCTGATATTAACGCTGTTGAAGCAGACACCGGAGTAACTGCAGATGCAATTACTTATGTCAAACTCGATGTTGATGTTACCGGATCACAGTCTTTTGATTTAAGAGGTAAAAATGAGACTGGTGATGCAGTAACAATTACGGCAAATATCACTGATTTGACCGACGTATCCGAACTTGCTTCTGCAATCAACGCCAGAGCGTCTGAGACTGGTGTAACTGCTGAAGTTTCAGCAGATTCGACTTTTGTAACTTTGAAGAACCAGGAAGGCTTTGATATTCAACTGACCTACAATGCCGGTAATATGCAGGTAACCGGTCTGCAGGCTGATGGTGAAACAGCTTCAGGTTCTGCTGCTGATCTCGATACCGCTGCGGACATTATCACCACTGGTGGTAATATCACGTTCCACTCTGCTCGTTCCTACTCTGTTACAACTGATACCGCCAACACCATTTTTAATGATACCGGCGCCCAAGGTTCAAGCCTTGACTCAGTTGGCCAGATCGATATCTCTAATCGAACTGGTGCAGAAAATGCGTTTGAGGTTATCGATAAGGCGATTGCCCGTATTGATGAAGAACGTGCTGATCTTGGTGCGGTCCAGAACCGTTTCGAGTCTACCATTGCAAACCTCCAGAATATTTCTGA
>QZLB01000068.1 GCA_004796425.1 Desulfobulbaceae bacterium
GGTTCAAGGGAATGTTGGAAGGATTCAAACAACCCTGAAATTGGGAGTATTTCGAAGCGACAACCAAGATTTTTGGCAAGTGAGCGGGCATCTTCCACCGATCCGGTAGAACTATAAGGTGATGGCAAGGCTACTCCAAATACATTTTCTTTTCCCAAGGCTTGCACTGCCAGAGCCGCAGAAAGCGCAGAATCAATGCCACCCGACAAACCAAGTACAACCGAGCGAAAACCGCTTTTTCGCACATAGTCGCGAAGTCCGAGAATAAGTGCCTCATGCAGCGCCGCAATCTCGCTGTCCTCGCTCAACGTTCTGATATCCCCAGCCCCTGTCTTTGTATCATAAATAATCAGATCTTCAGCAAAAGAGTGTGCCCGGCTGAGCACCTGAGCATTTGCATCAATCACTCGGCTCTGACCATCAAAAATCAAAGAATCCTGACCTCCAACCTGATTCACATAGATAAGCGGTAGGTTTGAGACATCGCAGATTGATGAAAAAAGCTCATTTCTGATCACATTTTTGCCACGATGGTACGGGGATGCAGAAATGTTGACCAGATAATCAAGCGGCGTTCCCTGCTTTCTGGCCACTTCTATGAGTTCAGTCACCGGATCCTGTTGATATGTTCCGACCGTATAATTCCAGATATCTTCACAAATCGTAATCCCAAAATGCAGACCATCCAAGGTGTATGGTGTGGTTGAAGTTCCTGGCTCAAAGTACCGCGATTCATCAAAAACATCGTAGCTTGGCAAAAGTTTTTTTCTGGAGGTATGTTGAATCGACCCCGATTTAATCATGATCGCACTGTTATAAAGCTTCTTCCCAACTGACTCCGGGCGAGCCTCGAGGATTCCAAGCAGAACGTGAATATCAGGCAGCTCACCAATCAGCCGCTCAAGCGCACACTGATGATCGTCGATAAATGATTGGCGTTCGAGTAAATCAAGGGGTGGATAGCCGGAAACTGCCAACTCCGGAAAGACAGCCAGCTCGCAACTCAGCGTCGCTGCCTGGTTCGCATAGTCCAGTATTTTCTTACAATTACCTGCGAAGTCACCAATGATAGGATTAGTTTGAACGAGTGCTATTTTCATCTGCAATCACGCTTGAAAGTACAATTGGCACAGAGCGAACCTGCTCTTTGTGTGTCCTGGTTTTGCACCATAGCAAAACAAGAGGAAATATCCAGTTAATCCTTGCAAGAAGCCGGGACAAATTTATCTCTGATATTTCCTGACTGCGCGGTTATGGTCAGAGAGATTTTTCGAGAACTGGTGGGAACCATCGTTTTTGGCCACAAAATAGTAGTAGTCGGTTTCTGCCGGGCTCAGCACTGCAACCAGCGAGGCCGCTCCCGGACTGCAAATTGGACCTGGTGGTAATCCTTTAATGACATAGGTGTTATAGGGTGATTGATCGGCAAGATCCTTTCGGGTCAATTTACGTTTTGGCATACCGAGTCCATAATAGACGGTCGGGTCAGACTGTAGTCTCATTTTCTTCTTCAGACGGTTTAAAAAAACCGAAGCGATGATCTCCCGTTCGGCATCTTGAGCGCTTTCCTTTTCAACAATTGAGGCAAGGGTATATATCTGATGTCTTGTCAAGGCTGTCGACCTCTGCTGGTTCTCGACCAGTTGTTGGTAAACTTTTGTTGATCGATCTACCAGCATTTTTATTAATCGCTCTTCACTGATGCGTGGCTTCTTAAAATTATAGGTATCTGGAAAAAGGTACCCCTCCAATGAAGCCACCTCCGGTAATTCAAGCTCTGCAATGAAAGTGGGATCGTAGCACAGTTGGACAAAGCGTTGGCTGTCAGCCCACCCCTGTTGGGCAAAGAGCGCGGCTGTTTCCTCAACAGTAAAACCCTCAGGTAAGGTGATCTGATATTCAACAGGCCGGGCAGTGGAGAGCTCTTTTAACAGTGCGATGGGTGTCTGGTTGGTATGAAGTGCAAATTCTCCAGCCTGGAGATTAAGTTCATTCTGATGATATTTCATCAGAATGAACAACCGAAGATCTTGCCTGATCAACTGGCTATCTGCCAGCTCGGAGATGATTTCTGTGGTCGGCATCCCACGAGGGATAAAGATGGTTACCGTTTCATTTTCAAGCTTTGGTGCGGGAGTGGTGGCATAAACATACAACCACAAAGCACAGCTGCCAATAGCTCCCAAAATGGCAATGGATACCCCGATCAGTATCCATGCCAATTTTGGGAGCCGAACTTTTTCAGATTGCTTATGTTCGCTCACTCGCAGAGGCTATACTCTAAGATTTAGCAGATTTACGCCTGGAGTTTCGAGCAAAGGCAATTTTTATTACCTCGTCCATGTCCTTTACGGGATGAAACATCATTTTCTGGCGAATGTCCTTTGGTATTTCAGAGAGATCTTTCTTATTCTGCTCGGGAATGATGACATCGCGTATATGCGCCCGAAGTGCCGCAAGTGCTTTTTCTTTCAGGCCGCCAATCGGCAGGACGCGCCCTCGCAAGGTAACTTCACCGGTCATGGCAACAGCCTTTCGCACCCGTTTTTTTGAGATTGCCGAGTACAAAGCGGTAGCTATGGTTATACCGGCCGAGGGCCCGTCCTTTGGAATTGCCCCGGCGGGTACATGGATGTGGATATCAACACGATCAAAATAATCATCTTTGACATTGAGATCTATTGAACGACTTCTACAATAAGTCAGCGCTGCCTGAGCCGACTCCTTCATGACGTCGCCAAGCTGACCGGTGAGAATGAGTTTGCCCTTACCGGGCATCATATTCACCTCGATCTGCAACAATTCTCCACCCACCTCAGTCCAGGCAAGACCGGTAACAAGTCCAGGTTGATCCAGCATTTCAAGTTCTGATTCAGGGATCGTTTTCGGGGGCCCCAGATATTTATGAAGATTACCGGTTGATATGGTGTACGGCCCTTTGCCTCCTTCAGCAATTTTACGGGCAACCTTTCGACAAATCTTGCCAATCTCCCGCTCCAGATTCCTCAGCCCTGCTTCACGGGTATAGTGAGTCACAATCAACGTGATTGTTTCGTCATTGATTCTCAGTGAATTGTTCTTCAGACCATTTTCCTTTTTCTGACGAGGGAGGAGATACCGGTTCGCGATAACTAGCTTCTCTTCAAGTGTATAGCCCGATAGACGTATCACTTCCATCCGGTCAAGCAGTGGTCCTGGAATTGTGTCACTCATATTTGCCGTGGTAATAAACATGACCTTGGACAGATCAAAAGGCAGATTGAGGTAGTGATCGGAGAACTCTGAATTCTGTTCCGGATCAAGAACCTCCAGCAGGGCGGAAGATGGATCACCTCGATAGTCGGCACCAACCTTGTCGATCTCATCCATCATGAAAACCGGGTTATTGGATTTCACTGTTTTCAACCCCTGAATTATCCTACCGGGCATTGCACCAATATAGGTTCGGCGATGACCTCTGATTTCCGCTTCGTCCCTCATTCCACCAAGTGATACACGGTGGAATCTTCGTCCCATCGCCCGTGCGATAGACTGGCCAAGCGATGTTTTACCAACGCCGGGAGGTCCCACAAAGCAGAGAATCGGTCCCTTCGTTGACTGATTCAGTTTGCGGACTGCCAGGTACTCAAGAATCCGTTCCTTCACTCGTTCCAGACCGTAGTGATCTTCATCAAGAACCTTTTTGGCTGCTTTCAGCTCAAGTCGATCCTTGGTACCTTTCTTCCATGGTACATCAAGAATCCAGTCGATGTAGGTTCTGATGATTGTTGCTTCCGAAGAATCGGGATGCATCATTTCCATCCGACTGAGCTGTTTCTTTGCTTCCTTTCGAACCGCTTTGGACATCTTGGTTTTCTTCAGCTTTTTCTCTAGCTCTTCGATCTCTTGGGTTCGTTCATCGGTATCACCAAGTTCTTTCTGCAAAGCATGAAGCTGTTCGCGTAGGATATACTCACGTTGAGACTTGCTCATTTCCTCTTTTGCTTCGTTCTGAATTTTGGCCTGTACTGTTGAAACCTCAAGCTCCTTTGAGAGAAGTGAGCTGACCAGCTTCAATCTCTCTATCGGGTTGGTCTCTTCAAGAATTGATTGAGACTCCGGAATTTTGAGTCGAAGGTTAGAACCAACCAGATCAGCAAGCCGGCCTGGATCTTCGATGTTATTGATGATCATCATCAGATCAGCAGACAAAATACCTCTCAAAGACATGATTTTTTCAGTCTGCTCCCGAACGGTACGCATAAGCGCTTCAATCTCAACGCTTAATTCACCCTGTTCCTCATCTTCAACCACTTCGACTGATACCTGGTACGATGGTTCAATTCGCTTAAAATCTGAGATTCGGGCTTTGGACATGGCCTGTACCAGCACCTTGAGCCTTCCATCAGGTAACTTAAGCGTTCTCATGATCATGCAAACCATCCCGACCTGGTAGAGATCATCTACTTCAGGGTTATCCTTGGTTGCATCCTTCTGGGTCACAAGCATCAAGAGTTTGTCTGCATTAAGGGCTTCATTAACTGCTTCAACGGACCCCGGTCTGCCGACAAAAAGCGGTATGATCATGTAATTAAAGATGACCACATCCCTGACCGCCATCATTGGCAATACATCAGGAATTTCCAAATCTTCATTACTGGAAAAATCATCCATACCGATACTGAGTGAATCATTAAATTCCACCGAAACCTCCAGCAGCCTGAGTGGGCTGAATTGACAAAATATATAGAGTTAACAACAGCTTTATAATAAACATTATTTGGGTAACTAAGATGTAGATTTGAGATACACCCAAAAGCCGTCGAAAACGTAAACACTGGACCAATTGAAGTCAAGACAGATCTGAATCGTCATTCATTTCATTCTGAAATTCCTTGATCAATTATTTTAATTCAACCATATTGTAAGATTTTATATCGCACAAGCGCAACTCAATCACTAAAAAAGATTCGGTGAGGTAATGATAAACGCAACCGATTTATTTGAATTACAGAACTTTGAGCACCGCACCCTCTTTTCCGAGGTGGAACCGGTTTGGACCGGTTTGCGGGATCTGAAAAGCTATATGGATTCATTTTCCGGCTATCATGAGGAGCTGGCTTCTCATTGTGATGGGACCCCACTGCCCCATTCACTGGTTCTTTATGATGGACAGATCATTGATGGGAGAGAGTGTTCGATTTCCTTTGGCGATACCATGAAGGGCAAGCTTCTGGTTCATCACGACTCAAAGCAGTTACACAATGCATCGGTTTTGATGCCCGGTGCAATCTTACAGGGTACTCAGCTGGCGATCGGAAACGGTACGTTGATTGAAGGGGGTGCCACCATCAAGTCTCCTGCCATTATTGGAAATTGCACTGAGATTAGACAGGGTGCCTACATGAGAGGTTATTGCTTGATCGGTGATCGCTGTGTCGTCGGGCATGCAACGGAGGTGAAGCATTCAATTTTTTTGGATGACGCAAAGGCCGGTCACTTCGCATACCTGGGGGATTCCATCCTTGGCAACGATGCCAATCTGGGAGCAGGGACAAAATTTGCAAACCTGAAATTCACGCCGGGAAATGTAAAAATCATTATCGAGAACAAACTCTGCGACACTGGTCGGAGGAAATTTGGAGCCATTCTTGGTGATCGCTCACAGACTGGTTGCAATTCTGTGACAAATCCAGGGACTATTTTCGGCAAAAAAACCATACTGATGCCGAACACTACCTCCCCCCCCGGCTTCCATTCGGATAAAAAACGAATCAAATAACTTTGAAAGTAATAGTATTATTCGCACCATATACCAAACACTGACGTAAGGAGATATCATGACCCTCATAAAATCTGAAGATTTCATCAGTTCTGTAGCGGACAGCCTTCAATTTATCAGTTATTACCACCCGGTTGATTTTGTTGAAGCGATGCACCAGGCATACCTCAAGGAAGAAAACAAAGCAGCAAAAGATGCAATTGGCCAGATTTTAATCAATTCTCGCATGTGCGCCGTCGGCAAACGACCCATTTGTCAAGATACCGGCATTATCACTGCCTTTGTCAAAGTTGGTATGGAATGCCAGTTTGATAGCGATAAAACAATCCAGGAAATGGTCGATGAAGGTGTGATACGAGCTTATTCAAATGCAGAAAACCCTTTAAGGAAATCTATTGTCGCCCCCCCGGCACATGGCCGGGTGAATACCAAAACCAACGCTCCTGCCATAGTTCATATGGAACTGGTAAAGGGTAACAAGATTGATATCCATATCGCGGCAAAAGGTGGCGGCTCGGAGAATAAAAGCAAAATGGCAATGCTCACCCCTGCTGACTCCATCGTCGAATGGCTTGAAAAAACAGTACCCTTGATGGGGGCCGGCTGGTGTCCTCCCGGCATCCTGGGGATCGGCATTGGCGGAACCATAGATAAAGCCATGTGTCTGGCGAAAGAATCTTTGATGGATCCGATTGATATCCATACCATCATTGAACGTGGTCCTGAAAATAAAATCGAAGAATTGCGTCTGGAAATCTACCAAGCGGTTAACGCACTTGGTATTGGCGCCCAGGGACTGGGGGGACTCACCACGGTTCTTGATGTAAAAATCAAAGAGTTTCCTACTCATGCCGCATCCCTTCCAGTAGCGGTTATTCCCAATTGTGCCGCCGCACGTCATCTGCATTTCTCGCTCGATGGCACTGGCCCCGCTCTGCTCACTCCACCAGATATCAGTAACTGGCCAGAGATAACGCTTGAGGCTGGTGAGTCGATCAAGAAGGTGAATCTTGACGGGATCACACCGGCGGAGGTTGCCAGCTGGAAGGCTGGTGACACCCTTCTGCTAAACGGCAAAATTCTTACTGGCCGAGATGCAGCCCATAAGCGCATTCAGGAACTGGTTGAGAGCGGCCAGCCACTACCAGACGGTGTTGACTTTAACGGCCGATTTATATATTACGTCGGCCCAGTCGATCCGGTTGGTGATGAAGTTGTCGGTCCCGCCGGCCCTACGACGTCAACACGGATGGATAAATACACTGAGTTGATGCTGGGTAAAACCGGACTCATCGGTATGATTGGTAAAGCCGAACGAGGCGATGCAACCATTGAACTCATCAAGCACCACAAAGCGGTTTATCTGATGGCGGTTGGTGGGGCCGCCTACCTTGTTTCTAAAGCAATAAAAGCATCAAGAACGGTTGCTTTTGCAGATTTAGGTATGGAAGCGATTTATGAATTTGAGGTCGAAGATATGCCCGTTACCGTTGCTGTCGATAGCAGGGGTGAAGCGGTACACAAAACAGGGCCCACCTTCTGGCAGAAGGAAATCGCCAAATTGAGTTGAGAGAGTCGCTGAGACCGCAATAATTCCGACACAGGAAAACTGGCTATGGTTCTTTCCTGCGTCGGAAAATACCGTTTTGGGTAAATATTTCAGTTGACGAGGTAAATTCTATGCGCACGAGGTTTCCTGGATTCGCTCGTGTCAGCTTTTTGCCTGTCTGATCAAACATTGCTGATAACTGTAGGGTTACCGTCCGTACACCGCTGTCCATATATTCTATCTTCTCATCGGAACGCAGGACATTGCGGACTTCAACCAGTGGTGGATCGCCCGCGTCTCTTACCACCGCCACCGGTTCATAAGGTTGCTCATGCCGTGATGATTCATACAGCATATCGGTCTCATCTGGGGGACCATCAAAAAAATTCTCTGTCGTACCACGCGTGCCAAGTCTCTCTATTTCCTGCAAAAACTCAACGGGTAGTTCTATATTGGTTGGATTATCCCATTGCGTTGTTTCGAGTGTGGATAAATAGTCAAGCACCGCACGATAAACCCTGACGACTCCCCCCACATAAAAAATCGATTTCATTCGCCCTTCTATTTTGAGCGAGTTTATGCCAATACCCATCAGCATCGGGAGCTTTTTCAACAGGCAGAGATCTTTTGAATTGAACAGGTAGGTACCCCGATCATCCTCTACCACTTTAAACCGTTCACCCGGTCGTTTTTCTTCTATCAAAGTAAAGCTATAACGGCAGGGGTGGGCACAATTACCATGATTGGCATCACGCCCGGTCAGATAAGTCGAAAGCATGCATCTTCCCGAATAGGATATACAGAGAGCCCCATGAACGAAAACCTCAAGTTCAGCGTTGGTGGCCGCTCGAATTGCCACGATCTCATCGTAACCAAGCTCCCGGGCCAGATTTAGCCGTCGTACCCCTTGCGCTGACCAGAACCGAGCACTTTGACCATTGGTCACATTCGCTTGAGTAGAGAGGTGAATAGGCACATGTGGGATTGTTTCTTTTGCCATCATCAGGATTCCTGGATCAGATACAATTACCCCATCAGCACCGAAAGATTCAAGCGATTTCAGGTAGTGATCAAGCCCCTCAAAATCCTTATTATGGGCAAAGATATTAACGGTCACATAAATTTTCACCCCATGGCCATGACCATAAGCAATTGCTTCTTTGAGCTCATTTTCATCAAAATTCTTTGCTTTGGCTCGAAGACCATAGTGTTGTCCTCCCATATATACCGCATCGGCACCGTAATGAATCGCCGTCTCCAACTTTTCAAAACTTCCTGCAGGTGCCAGTAATTCTGGCATGACGGTGGACTGTCTTAGATTTGACATTGGTAAATCATCTCTTGTGCATTATTATCGTAGTTTATTTGTATCGAGTAACCAGCGCAGATAAAACTGTCTGTCATATAGAATAATACTATTATTCGCAAGATATTCCATGCAACATACACGAATTGGTATTGGTATGAGTGGCGGTGTGGACTCCACGGCAACCGCCCTCATTTTACAGAATAAATACCCTATCTCTGGCTTTTTAATGAATGTTGGGCAGCCCAATTTCCGAGCAGTCAAAGAAAAAGCGACGAACATCGCCGCCCGCCTGGATATTGAATTCACAGTTATTGACCTGAGGGACTCCTTTAAAGCCAAGGTTCTCGAATATTTTTCTACCTCCTATGGTGGTGGAAAAACGCCCAACCCCTGCATTATATGCAATCAGGCCATTAAATTTGGCCTGTTCATGGAGCATATCCTCAACAGCGGGGTTGAAATGATGGCCACGGGACACTATGCAACTATTGAGCACTTAGGTGACAAATCTATTCTGCGAAAAGGTCTCGACCCCGTTAAGGATCAATCATATTTTCTCTCGCGCTTGAATCAAAACCAGCTTTCTCGTTTGATGTTCCCGCTAGGTAAAATGAGAAAAAAGTCGGTATATACGTTTGTACGCGACCACGGTTTTACAGAATTTGACGGGCAGGAAAGTCAGGACGTCTGTTTTTTGAAAGACACCTCTATTGGGGATTTTTTGGAGATGCACCTCAATACATCGACACAGGAAGGACCCATTTTAGATTTGAGCGGCAATCAAATCGGCACCCATACAGGATTGCACCGTTATACCATTGGGCAGAGAAAAGGTCTTGGTCTGCCTGATTCAACACCCTGGTATGTTCACTCCATGTGTACTGATAACAATGGACTTTATGTCTGTAAAAAAGATGAATTATTTCGCAGTCACCTCACTGCAAATTCAGCCCATTGGTTGTCTCACCCTCCTGCTGACGGTGATCGGTTAAATGTCAAAATCCGTTCGACCGACCGAGGGTCCGCTGCAACAGTTAATGTAATTGATGAGACTCGCTTTACGCTGCATTTTGATCATCCCCAGCGCGCCATTGCTCCCGGACAATTCGTTGTGCTTTACGAGCAGGATCGGGTTATTGGATCCGGAGAGATTCTCCCGCTCGCTAATCACAGCCAGGTCTGATATGAAAAAAGTATTTATCACCACCCTCGGCTGTAAGGTCAACCAGTTTGAAAGTGCTGCCTACTTTAGTGGGTTTGCAGCATATGGAATCACCTCGACCCGGGATATTGAGGAAGCCAACTTCATTGTGATAAATACCTGTGCGGTGACGGCCAAAGCAAGCTCCCAATCCAAACAGGAGATCAGAAAAGCACTTCGTTCCAATCAGCGGGCACAGGTTATTGTGACCGGCTGTCATGCCGAGCTCGCTTCAAAAGAACTCTTAAAGGAGCATACGATCTCAGCTCAAAGACTCCAGGTAATTGGTAATGTAGACAAAAATATCCTGGTCTCCCAGGTGCTTGATCTCGCCCAAAGTTCTGTAGACAAAACAGTCCTGAGACAAATTTCCGATTCTCCTCCAACCTCTCTGAGGGTTGACCATTTTCCCAATAGAACCCGAGCGTTTCTGAAAGTCCAGGATGGTTGTGATTCCTTCTGCAGTTATTGCATTGTGCCTTACACTCGCGGCAGGAGTAGGAGCATGCCTCTGGAAGAACTGATCAAACAAGCCCAAACTCTTGAAAGAAATGGCCACCAGGAGATTGTTGTAACAGGGATTCATGTCGGAATGTACGGCAAAGACCTGCTCCCCCGTCGAGACATTGCCGATCTCCTCGAAACGCTTTGCCAGGCGACGCCACAGATCCGTTATCGTCTTTCTTCCATTGAACCGACCGAAATCAGTTGGAAATTATTGACTCTGATGAGAGATCTAGGTAATTTTATGCCGCATTTTCATATTCCACTTCAAAGTGGTGATAATGAAATCTTAAAAAATATGAATCGGCACTACAGTCGGGAAGAATTCAAAGAAACCATAGAAAAATGCAGGTCCATAGTCCCTGAAGCAGCAATAGGCCTCGATGTACTCGTAGGCTTTCCGGGTGAAAGTAAGCAGCACTTCATGAATACTCAGGATCTTATTCAGAGGGTTGACTGTACCTATCTGCACGTATTTCCTTATTCCCGGAGGCCGGGTACCAAAGCTGCGGAGTTTTCTGATGAAGTTGCAAAACAGACAAAAAAACAGCGGGTGGAAATACTTCGTTCAATCAGTTCTGAAAAATCACTGGATTTTTATGCCCGTTTTCTGCACACGAAAAGAGACGCACTCATCGAACATCAACCAGATCGGTCAGGCATGCTGAAGGGGTTTACAGACAACTATATACCAGTCCGGCTCAACTGTACTCCTCTTGGTAATCAAAGAATTATCACGGTCGAGCTACAACAAGCTACGAATCAGTATGTGGAGGCGATAAACGTTACGTAACAATGCTTGGTGAGATAATTGCCATAGGTGATGAACTGACCTCGGGCCGAATTCTTAATACGACCAGTGGGTATGCCGCACGAAAGCTTTATGATGCAGGTTATACGATCCATGCGATGAGCACCATCGGTGATACGCCCAAGCTTATCGGTGAAGCGTTACTTCGCGCCATCACCCGGGTTGACTTTGTTATCGTTACCGGAGGATTGGGGTCAACCGATGACGATCTTACGAATGAGGCAGTCTCCAAAGCATTGAACCGGCCAACCATGCCCAACCTTGAAATTCTTTCTCGAATTCGAGCACACCTATTCAGTCAGGCCGATGCCGTCGATAGTCCCCTGGAAAAACTCGCCTGGTTACCCAAAGGTGCTGATCCGTTCAACCCCGAGTCGAAAATTGCTGGCTACCAGCTCATTCATGATCAGACATTGATCTTTTTCATGCCTGGAATTCCAAGTGAAATGAAAGAATTGATGTCAAATACGGTATTGCCCCGACTGGCCGCATGGAAGGCTGGCAGCCGTCTGAAAACCCATCGGCGAATTTACAAGATCTTCAACATGGCAGAGTCCGGGCTTAACCAAATGATCAATTCGCTCAATCTTCCGGAAGACATTAGCATCGGCTATTATCCTGATTTTCCAGATGTACACTTAAGTATCCTGCAAAGAGGGAAAGCACGAGAGGTAAGTCCGGAGCGTTTTGAAGATGCCTGTCGCAAAGTTGAACATCTACTGGGTTCAGCAATCTATGGTACCGACCATGATGACCTCGCCCTGGTCGTGGGCAAATTACTTGAGGACCAAAGTCTGCAACTCGGGGTAGCGGAATCATGCACCGGTGGACTCATTTCCCAGCGAATCACTTCAATTCCAGGGAGCTCAAACTATTTTCTAGGTGGAGCGGTCACCTATTCGAATGAGCTGAAGGAAAAAATACTCGGAGTCTCTCACGCAGACCTTGAGCGTTTTGGAGCAGTCAGTGCTGAAGTCGCCGAAGCTATGGCGCATGGTGTCCTGCAGAATACTGGAGCCGACGTTTCCCTTTCTTCAACCGGAATCGCTGGTCCCGGTGGTGGTAGTCCAGACAAACCGGTAGGAACGGTATATCTCGCTCTGGCGGACAAAGAGAATTGCCAGGTGATTTCATGCAAATTTAGTGGCGATCGAAACAGGATACAACTCATTACGGCACACACGGCACTTAATATGCTTCGACTCTACCTGATCGATAAATCATAAAACGGTTCGATGCGTTTTAATCTCTCTTGATGTTTCCCCTACTTCTTTTTATATCTACTACATCCGAAACCGATTCCGGAATACCCCAAACTCACAATTGGAGAACAGTTTTCTCATGTCTGAAAAAAATAAAATGAGCAGTGTAGATAACGCCTTGAACCAGATCCAGAGACAATTTGGTAAAGGTTCAATTATGCGCCTCGGTTCACAGGAGGCAGAAAAAATCCCTGCAGTTCCGACAGGCGCTCTTAGTCTGGATATCGCCCTTGGTGTCGGTGGACTTCCACGTGGCAGGATTTCTGAAATTTATGGTCCTGAATCCAGTGGAAAAACTACCTTGGCTTTACATGCGATTGCAGAAGCCCAAAAACAGGGGGGTACGGCGGCGTTTATTGATGCCGAGCATGCCCTTGATACCAGCTACGCCGAAAGGCTCGGGGTCGATATTGATAACTTATTGGTTTCCCAACCTGATTATGGAGAGCAGGCACTGGAAATTGCAGAGATACTGATCCGTTCAGGTGGCGTCGATATCATTGTCATAGACTCCGTTGCTGCCCTGGTCCCACGAGCAGAAATTGACGGTAACGTGGGAGACTCCCACGTCGGCCTCCAGGCGCGTCTGATGTCTCAGGCAATGCGTAAATTCACTGGCGTATTGAACCGATCCAACACGATACTTGTCTTCATCAACCAAATCCGCATGAAAATTGGTGTGATGTTCGGTAATCCAGAAACAACGACGGGCGGCAATGCCTTGAAATTTTATTCCTCGCTCAGACTCGATATCCGAAAAATCGGGCAGCTCAAAGATGGCCAGGAAGTTATTGGCAATCGGACCAAGGTGAAGGTTGTCAAAAACAAGGTTGCCCCACCCTTTAAAGTGTGCGAGTTTGACATCATCTATGGTGAGGGTATTTCCGCAGCTGGTGATATTCTTGACCTGGCCGTTGAGCAGGATATCGTCGATAAAAGTGGGGCCTGGTATTCTTACCTTGATGAACGGATTGGCCAGGGTCGAGAAAATGCGAAACGGTTTCTCCTCGACCACCCAGATATGATGGCCGAAATAGAGAATAAGGTAAGAATGGGCTATGGCCTGGAAGTAAAGAATAGCGAACCCGAAATGTCAGAAGAGGATTAGCGCTCTTTGTACTTTTGGTTTATTTCGATTGCCCGTTTATCCTCAAAGCCCCATTCCATTCATCGACTGGAATGGGGCTTTTTGTGGCACGCTCCTAATGATAGCTAAGCAGCAACAGGTAGCATAAAAATGAAAAAGAAGACAAAAAAAACCAATTATGACGTCATCATTGTCGGCGGTGGACCGGCAGGACTTTTCGGTGCATATTACCTGGCCGAAAACTCAAATTTGGATGTGCTTGTCATAGACAAAGGAAAAGCATCCTTAAAAAGAAAATGTCCGATAAAAGACAAGGGATGCATAAAATGCCGACCTTGCAACATTCTCTGCGGCATAGGCGGAGCGGGACTTTTCTCCGATGGCAAATTAAACTTTATCCATAAACTGGGTAAGACAGATCTGACGCAGTTTATGGCTGAATCGGAAGCCCGAGACCTGATCGACGAAACCGAACAGATTTTCAACCGTTTTGGCATGGATGGACAAATCTATCCGACTGATCTTGATCAAGCTTATCAGATACGCAAGGATGCTCGAAAATGTGGTATTGATCTGCTGGTGATCAAACAGAAACACCTGGGGAGCGACAACCTGCCCAATCATATTGCCGGTATGGCTGATTATATCAAGGAAAAAGGTGTGCGCTTCAAGCACTCGGAAGAGGTGCGAGATATTCTGGTCGAGGGTGAGAAAATATGCGGAGTGGTGACCAATAAAGGAGAATATCATGCACCATATGTGATTATGGCACCAGGCCGGGTTGGAGCTGAATGGGTTGGCAAAATTGCCCGCAAGAATGATATCGATGTTTCCCAACGTGGTATAGAAGTTGGTGTCAGGGTTGAGGTGCATAACGAAATTATGCAGGATCTCTGTTCGGTTATCTATGATCCTACCTTTTTTATCCGAACCAACCGGTATGATGATCAGACCCGAACATTCTGTACTAATTTTGGCGGTTTTGTGGCGCTGGAAAACTACCAGAATTTCGTCTGTGTGAACGGTCACGCGTATATGGATCGCAAAAGCTCGAATACGAATTTCGCATTTCTGTCAAAAGTGGTGCTCACCGATCCTGTTGAAGATAATCAATCTTACGGAGAATCGATTGGTAAACTTGCCACACTAATCGGTGGTGGAAAGCCGACACTCCAGCGCTATGGAGACCTCAAACGTGGACGCCGCTCAACATGGAACCGCGTTCGTAACAGCTATATCGAACCAACCTTGACTAATGTGACCTGCGGTGACATTGCAATGGCTTTACCTGAGCGTATTCTGACCAATCTCGTCGATGGTCTTGATCAGCTGAATCAGGTTATCCCCAGTGTTGCCAATGATGACACACTTCTGTATGCACCTGAAATTAAATTCTTTGCCACCCAGGTAGAAACAAAACCCTATCTTGAGACGAAAATAGAAGGACTTTTCATGGCTGGGGATGGTCCAGGAGTTGCGGGCAATATTGTTTCCGCTACTGCGACTGCATTAATACCAGCAAAAGAGATCCTTAAACGCAATGGATAGCAACAGAAAACATTCAACCTAAGATACTGTATTTGCTAGATTATTTTTTTTACGATAGAACCAAAATCTATTGACTTAATTGGCAACAAGTGTATAATAGTTCCCAATTAGTAATGATTACTATTAAGATCAGAACACCAAACATCAAGGAGGTTATTATGCAGAAGTGGGAATGTCCATGCGGTTACATTTACGATCCAGCAGAAGGTGATTACGCAAATGGAGTTGATCCGGATACTCCGTGGGAAAACCTTCCCGATGAGTGGGTATGTCCGCTTTGCGGTGCAGAAAAAGATGCATTCTGGAAGTACGAAGAATAAAGCGATCTCCCTATCCTGAAACGACGAAGCCGGTTGCTGCTCATTTATCTCAGAGCAGGGCCGGCTTTTTTTGTTTGGGGACGTAACACCACCCAACCATAGCTTAAAATCCCGTGTGGCACCGATGACCTGCTTCTTGTGATGCGTTCGGTGAAATGGTATTTATATTCCCAATAGATCGAATCGTTAGCAGAAATATCTTCTTTATTACATTGGAACGCATGCAAAAAGTCAGGATACTCATCCTCTACTATAGCCTCAGTGGCCAGAGCAGAGGTTTGGTGAAGTCATTTTCAGAAGGGTTGAAAACCTTCCCTGTGCACGTTCATATTGAGCAGATAAAACCTCAAAAACCTCTGATCTTTCCGTTCAAGGGAATCATGCCGACCCTGAAAATGATGCTCCAGACATTTTTGCGGGTTCGAATTCCAATTCAGCCGCTGTCCAATCAATGTTTTGAGACATATGACCATGTCATCCTGGCGGGGCCAACCTGGTCCTACAATCCGAGTGGACCAATCCTCAGTTTGATTGATGAATACGGCTCTAACGTGCTTGCCAAAGCAGTGGTCACACCAATAATATCATGTCGAGGATATTACCGCCTGCATGACTACCTGCTTAGAAAACAACTGCTTAAACACAGCTCCAGAGTCGAACCGAGTCTAATTTATAAACACCCGATATCAGAGCCGTGGAGTACTCTCGGGGTCTTTTTGAAATCCGCCGGGTATCATCCGGAGCGAAACGGTTGGTTGAAAAAATATTATCCCCGTTTCGGTCATAGTGCAGAGCAATTTGCCACCCTTACAGAAGCTGGTGCCACATATGGAGCCAATTGTATCAGCAGAAAGCTAACTGATAGCTCACCCGGTTAAAAAGAAGACGAACCTGAGCCAGGTGAGTGGTATTCGATTTTTTATCAGGATCAGCTACCCCTCGAGTAAACGATCATACAGCTCCTGATTGAACCCAATGTAAAGATCTTTCCCAACCGCGAGCGTTGGGGCGCGCAAATTACCGGTTCTACCGGTCGCTTTGCTCAATATCTCCTCTTTTTGTGTATCTTTTGGTGAAAACTCTAGAGTTTTCTTACCACTGGCAATAAACAGATGATCTGCACCCTTTAAGCGGTCCCAGACATCCTGTTCCCCAATAGTCTGTTTTTTTGCATCTACTTCTTCGGTGATCTCAACACCTGCACTGCCAAAAGCCTCCCAGGCTTTTTTGCACGATGCTCATCCCTTTCTCATGTATGCCCAATCTATTTTCATCACTCAAATCCCTAGGTCTATTCACTTGAGGGTGGGGTAAACGTACGTTTCGCCATTTCCATATCCAGAGCAAACATTCCTGCTGAATCATCAGCAATCATTCTCATTCGTTCGAGAAGGGTCCCCACATTGGCCTCCTCCTCTACCTGCTCCTCAACATACCACTGTAGAAAATAGGTCCCTGCATGGTCACGTATTTCCATCGACACATCAACAAGGTCATTAATCAATCGGGTTACGAGTTCTTCATGCTTAAGAACGGCCTCAATAACTGCCAATGGTGAATCCCATTCTGCTTCCGGTTTTTCGATAGTATCGAGAATCACCCGTCCTCCCCGCTCATTGACGTAATCGAACATTTTCATGGCATGGAACATCTCCTCCTCAGACTGAACTCTCATCCAGTTGGCAAAACCTGAAAGACTTTTTGTTTCAAACCATGCCGCCATAGACAGATAGAGATAAGATGAAAACATTTCAGCATTAATTTGTTTATTAAGCGCATCACAGAGTTTCTGGTCGATCATAGTTGCCTCCTTTTATTCGATCATGGCTGCACTGATTAGTTCCCGCCGATAGTCGATCTGACTCCTGCAAATTACAGGCCCAACCAGCGACCGCTCTAATTCTTCTTTTTGTCTTCTTTCTTCTTGTCTTTCTTTTTCTTCTTACCTTTTATTGGTACATCGCACCCGTTGCAAAACTCCTTATCGGGAACGCATTTCTTGTCATCACCAAATAGTGGACAACTCCCGCAATGTTTTTTCTTCTTGGCAAATTTCCCGCAGCATTTCTTTTTTTTCTTCCCACCCATAATGCACTACTCCGTCGTTGTGTCAGAGAATTACTTACTGTAGTACGAAATCATGATGCCATACGCAGCATATCAGTAAGCTTAGAATTGTTGTTTATTCATATCTGATAGAAAAATGATGTGGACATCACTACCATTACCAGCAATATATAAGCATTAAGGGTGATAAACAAAAGTTGGTATCGAGGTTTTTTGAGCATAAACAAGACGAATGCAAAAAATACGATCAGTAAGATGGTCGCGATGCTGAGTATTGATTCTGCTAACGGCTTTATCTGGAGATTGAATAGCAATAGGATATGAACAATTACTGCAAGTGAGACGACCCACGGAAAGACGAGAAGTCGGAGCTTTTTCTCTCCCATTTCCTTAATAATCGAAGGGAGTGGTGAGTGGATGTAATCATTTTTATAGTTGAGGACAACCAACCAGTAATGCGGGACCTGCCAGAGAAAGAAGAGACCGCAAACGAGTATCACTCTGGTTGAAAACCAGGTTCCACCACCAGCTAACCAACCGATATACGGGGGTAAGAAACCGGATATCGCTCCTGCGATTATGGCCCACACTGTTTTATGCTTCAAAGGGGTATAGACAAAGTTGTATACCAAAACGCCAGATGCCCCCGCCAATAACGCACTTAACTCTTTCGAAAAAACATACAGTCCAAGCAAACCAAGGGCGAACAGAATACGTGCGTGGAACAAGGTCGCGGATTTACTAATACGTTCCAATGCGACAGTTCGACCTGCCGTCCTTGTCATCAACTTGTCGACCCGGTATTCCTGCAGACTGTTGGTCATTGCAGCTCCGCACGCCAGCATCAGAACAGAGAATGTTATCATAATAATACGGGCGAAGTCGTTATTGCCCGTCATTACAAAACCGAAACCTGCGGAGAGTGCGACCAGCAGGCACAGTGGTAATTTGGCTATTTGCAGATATGATTTCAAAGTCTGAAATCGAATCATTGAGAGCGCATGAGGGAGATTAGCCCGCGCAGGTAACTACTCTTCCTGTTCGAGCCACTCAAGATATTCTGTTTCGGGTATTATTCTCAGTTTTGCAAGCATATAGGCGTGATCAACACCACAATATTCAGTACACAAAATGTCGAATTCACCAATTCTGTCTGCATTGAACCAGGCGTATGTTTTCATACCCCGAACCGCATCCACCTTGACTCGGTATGATGGGATATAGAAGGAGTGCAGGACATCCCAGGATTCAATATTCAGCTTGATCGCTTTACCGAACGGAACAACCAATTCGTTCTCTGTTTCTTTATCGTTTGGATAGATAAATATCCAGGAGTACATCTGTCCACCAACTTCAATTTCTATGGCGTCCTCTGGTATATCCCGCAGCCCGATATAGGATTTCCAGCCAACCCAGAACATAGTAAGGGCGATAATCGTTGGTATAACCGTCCAGACAACCTCGAGATTCAAATTATCTCGAATATCGACAGGATCGGGGTGTTTGCTTCGCCTATATTTAATGGCGAAAACAATCATCACGATGGTAATGCCAAACAGCAATATCACGGAAATACCGAGAATATACCAAAATGCCAGATCTATACCTTTTACGGGATCCATATTTTAATCACTCACTGATATGACTTAACGAAACGCTACATCCCAGAATGTAAAACTTATCATGATGGCCAAGAAGAACATAGTA
Organism: Desulfobulbaceae bacterium; assembly: GCA_004796425.1. Classification (GTDB taxonomy): domain Bacteria; phylum Desulfobacterota; class Desulfobulbia; order Desulfobulbales; family Desulfocapsaceae; genus MADRE3. The sequence continues at coordinate 19,127 of QZLB01000068.1, forward strand.
CTGATAAAAGATACCTTGATTACCAGACCCTCATATTTTATGTGCATGAAGAAAAGTAGGACCAGTGTTGCTTTACTGGAGGCGACAAAAAGCGCAATCGGCACATTCAAAAAGCCCCAGTCAATATAAGAAACACCAACCGTCACCCCGGTCAACACAATGAGACCGGCAAGTATCAGCGCCAGAAAACCATAGCTTAATTGATGTTCAACTTCATGTTCACTCACAGCGTACCTCCCATTTGCATCAGAGTACCAGGTAAAAGAGTGGGAATACAAATATCCAGATCAGATCAACCAGATGCCAGTACAAGCCACTATTCTCAAGCATTGCGTAGCGTTCAGCCGTAACTTTGTTTTTGATAACCAGGATCAGACTGATCAGCAAGAGCACCATACCAATGATAACATGGAGACCATGCAAACCGGTAATAGTGTAGTAAAGGCCAAAAAACACATTCAGGCCGGGCTCTCCATCAAGCAAAGTATCTGAATTTGGGTAGAGGTCCTTCGCAAATTTCGCACCCCATTCGAAATACTTAATAATAAGAAACACACAACCACAACCTATCGAAAACAGGAGGAACCAGATTGCGTGCATCTTCTTGCTTCGTTGAATGGCAGTAATCGATGCAGCTACCGTAAAACTGCTGACCAGCAGTACCAGTGTGTTAATGGCACCAAATATCCGATCAAGTTTCAGGCCACCCTCAACAAAACTCTCAGGGTGCATGTGGAAATAGACCGCGTAGAGCACGAACAGGCCGCCAAAGAGGATAATTTCTGAGTAGAGGAATATCCACATTCCTATCTTGATACCGGTTTTATCAACTGGCTTATCCATTGATCTCCCCGTTATTTCTCTTTCTTTGATCGCATAATTACTTCACTGAAATCATACGGATAGTCCTTAACCACCGGTTCATCGATAAAGTTGTGTACCGGTGGTGGCGATGGTATGGACCATTCCAGTGTGGTTCCTCCCCATGGGTCAGCAGCGGCTTCGACTTTTTCTCTGAAACTGAGAAAAAGGTTAATGAACATCATCATCACCCCGGCAACAACCAGATAACCACCAAAACCAGCCAGGAAATTACCCGTTTCAAATTGCGGGAGGTAATCATAATATCTGCGTGGCATACCCTGCATGCCAAGAATGAACATTGGAATATAGTGGAAAATGAAACCGATCGTAGCAAGGATAATTCCGATATATGCCCGTTTAAAGTTGTACATGATGCCAAACATCTTCGGCCACCAGAAGTGCAGCGCTGCAAAGAAGGCAAAACCTGTACCACCAAACATGGTAAAGTGGAAATGAGAAACCACAAACTGTGTATCATGGACATGGATGTCTGGCCCTGCGGCACCAAGTACCAAACCGGTTAAGCCACCTACAGTGAAGAGATAAATAAAAACAAGCGATAGCAGGAGCGGCGGCGTCATCAGAATTGATCCCTTATACATGGTCGAAATCCATGAAAAGACTTTAACCGCCGTAGGAATTGCCACCAGGAATGTGAGCAGAGAGAAAACAAACACCGAAACATCACTCATACCACTGGTGTACATATGATGTGCCCAAACCAGTGAGCCGGCTATGGCAATAGCCATTGATGAGACGACAATACCTTTGTAGCCAAAAATTGCTTTGCGTGAAAAAACCGGGATGATTTCCGAAATAACACCCATTCCCGGCAATATCATGATATAGACCGCGGGGTGAGAATACATCCAGAAGAGGTGCTGATATAGCAATGGATCTCCACCTTTATCAGGGTCAAACAGGCCGATGTTCAGAAATCTTTCAAGGATAATCAGGACAAAAGTTATAGAAACAACCGGCGTTGCGAGAATCTGCACCCAGGCCGTGGCATAGAGTGACCAGGTAAAGAGCGGTATCTGCATCCAGCCCATGCCTTTCACGCGCATGCGATGCACAGTGGTCACAAAGTTCAGGCCGGTAAGCATCGATGACATACCAAGAATGAACGCAGCCGTGACAGTCAGGGACACATTGCTTTCGGTACTGACGCTGAACGGAACATAAAATGTCCAACCCGTATCAGGAAATCCATCCCCGGCGAACAACGCAATAACCGCGAAAAATCCACCAATCATGAAAAGATACCAAGAGAACAGATTAAGCCGCGGAAAAAACACATCGTCGGCACCAATCTGAATTGGCAGAAAAAAGTTCCCGAAAATTGCCGGGATTGCCGGAATAACGAAAAGAAAGATCATAATCACCCCATGCAGGGTGAAGGTCGCGTTATAAACTTCAGCTGACATGATCGTTTCACCGATTGACATCAACTCTGTTCTCAAAGCCAGACCAAGAAATAAAGCAAGAATAAGCCAGAAAAACACCGCCCAGAGATACATCAGGCCAAGCCTTTTGTGGTCATGGGTGAGCAGCCAGGCTTTTATACCGGTTAAGCCAGCAGGAGCAGGCGTTTCATAGAACGATTGATGTTCGGTAGTCATGTTCCTTTCCATTTATCTTTTTTAGCTGGATCGGTCGCTCTTTTTTTTCCGGATAAACAACAAGAAAAAGACAAAAACCGACAAACTGAAAACCAGCAGTACTACAACCTTTACGGTTTGGAAATAGCTTTTATTGGCATCTGGATCATAGTTGAAACAGAAGTTCAACAAACGCTTTACTGAGAGGGCCGGCGTACCTTTTTGCGCCTCGGACACCGCCATCTCTACATCCCCCGGAATGAAATTTCCATACACATATTTAATTACCATACCATCTTCAGAGGCGGTAATAAGTGCAGAAGGATGAATAAACGTTCCATCATCAAGCGGCTTGAAATTATAGCCAATCACGTCAAGCAGTTGAGAAATATTTTGGTGCGATCCGGTAAGAAAATTCCACTGCTCACCGGGGAACCCCTTGTAAAGCAATGGCAGGTAATTGTTTTTTGCATCCTGGGCGTCTTTAGCACTATCTTTTTCGTTGAAGCTTAACGCTATTGCCCGGTAATCTTTACCCGCCTCAAGTTTCATCCTGTTCATCGCACCGGCGAGGTTCGCGAGATTAGTGCTACAGCTGTTGGGGCAGTAAAAATAGATCGGAAGCAGAATGATCGGTTTGTCAAACAAACTTCCCAGCGTGACCGGTTCTCCCTGCTCGTTTGAAAAAACCAGATCAAGAGGTAAAATCGAGCCGGTTTGTTCATCAACCCAGATTTTTCCACCTTCCACACTGGTCTCGGTAGAGCTCTCCTGGCCAGACGTTACCCCCGCTGCCATCATTGTCAGAGTGACAATCAGGCAGCAGAGTAATGATATCTTCGTTCTCCACACGTTCAGGTTACCCTCTGGTTATTTTACGGCACCAGTGGAAAGATTCACTGTTTTGGTATCACGAAATTTGTGGCGGGTTTTAAAACTGTCTCGATCGGGCCCATAGGCAAGCAGGAGCACGGTGTCACCATCCGCTGAAAGAACCCCATCAAGTTTGTCACCAGAATTCATTGGGATGGTAAATTCGATGGTGGTTATTTTCTTTTCCTCACTGCCCGAAACCAGCGTCACATCCTCGGTTCCACCTTTTTTAGTGTCTTCAGAATGTCCCACGGAACGATCACCAAAATGGTCAACGACTTTCGCTTTACCATTTTTCACATAGCCTAAAATAAAATTTGCATCCTTCATTTTAGAGCTTGGATTGAAGCCAACAGCAACCCATCCCTTAGTTTTTGCACTCATCTTGCCATGAAGGGTATCTCCTTCAATCTTCCAGGCAAAGGTCATGTCCTTGACCTCAACTTGATGCTGATATGTTTCTGCTGAAGCAAAGGAAGCCAGGGTGACTGTTACTATTATAACCGAACAAAAAAGGCTGAGAATTTTCATGAATTTACCTCCACAGAGATCAATAGTTTTATTATTCAAAGTTTATCAGAAAAAGATTGGTACAAGCTGAGTAATGCTCATTAAGTACATACAGAAAAGTCACCCGAATTACAAGAATACCTTGTTGACATCTAGAATTTAACTGTTATGATTCAAGCAGTAATAATAACCATTACCATTAAGTTCAAGAATTTTATCATTTGCGACTATTTCTTTTCTCAATTGTAATAGAATAAGTGTTGTCATTTTGATTAAAAAACAGGTACGAATAGATATGTTCTTTCCTCAACCAGTTTCCTGTCACTAATGTGATATGGACTGGTCCAGACCCTACAGTAATCATGAACTAAACCAAACCAAGGAGAAAACTCATGGCCCAAAGACTCGAAGTGTATAAGTGCAATGTTTGCGGTAATATCGTTGAAGTAATGACTGGTGGACCAGGAGCGTTGGTCTGTTGCGGTCAGGACATGGTACAAATGTCTGAGAACACCGTTGACGCTGCTCAGGAAAAACATGTACCGGTTGCCACAAAAGTTGATGGCGGCTGGGAGGTTGTCGTTGGCTCAGTGGCGCATCCGATGGAGGAGAAGCATCTGATTGAGTGGATTGAGTTGAATGCGGACGGCATCAGCTACAAAGAGTTCCTCAAACCTGGTGATGAACCGAAAGCATTTTTTCCAGTAGACGCAGATGATGTAACCGTCAGAGAATTCTGCAACCTACATGGACTTTGGAAGGCATAAAATCTTTCACACGATACGTTGAGGGTACCCGTCCCATGATGGGTACCCATTTTTGTTTCCACTCCTTTCGCATGACAAGCAGACTCACCTCTCAATTATAAAAACTTCAAAATAATTCGCCAATGCTCCACTTTTTCAGCTAAACCCATTGTTGCCATTGCCGGACTCGTCGATGGAAGGCGCTGATAATGTAATTTCTCGACCTTCTGGAAAATTGTCTGTTCCACGAATCGAAAGTACTCCTGCTCTGCCTTGCGACCATTAAAAAAAACCGCTTTGAGAAACGGGTGATCACGAAAGAACTTATCGAAATTATTAACCTTAATACTATTATTATCAATTGCCGAGTCTAAACTCCCACTTCGCTCACACGATTTTATCACATCCCATATCCCAACCCGATTCGTCTGCATAACGGTCACCATTTCTCTATATTCACGAGGGTTACCACCAAGTAACTGAGCCATGATCGGCCAGAATCCATTACGTGGGTGAGCATAATAGCATTGTTCCTCAAGAGATTTTTGCCCCGGAATTGAGCCGAGAATCAAGACCTTTGCAGCAGGTGTAGAAATTGGGGGCATGCAGTATATTGAATCGCCCTGTGTACAGATCATACTAACCATCCCATTGATTAAATGTATGCCTGTTTGTTTGGCAAGAGGACAGACTAAATCTGCAAGGTGTTTTATAGTTTATCGAAAGTGAAATCATTCCTTTTAGAGGAGAATATATCATGTCCGGCAAAACACGTGAAGAAACAGATTCAATGGGAGTTGTCGAGGTACCTGTCCAAGCCCTTTACGGTGCCCAAACACAAAGAGCTGTCAATAACTTTTCGATCTCGGAAGAACGCATGCCCCTGATTTTTCTCAAAGCGCTGATAATTTTAAAACGGAGTGGTGCCATTGCCCACGGATCATTGGGGACCCTTCCTAATAAACAGGTTGAAGCAATTATTGAAGCGGCAGATCAACTGCTCGAAGGCGACTTTTCCATCCATTTTCCAGTGTCTTTGTACCAAACGGGTTCAGGGACCAGCACCAATATGAATGTCAATGAGGTGATCAGCGGAATCGCCAAGGCAAAAGGAGTGATCGTAAACCCGAACGATCACGTAAACAAAGGTCAGTCATCAAATGACATCATTCCAACTGCCCTCTACCTCTGTTCATTGATGCTTATCCGTGACACAATTATCCCCGCTCTTGATCACTTTATCTCCGGTTGTCAAACTCGTAGTTCTGAATTTCAGTCCATCATTAAAACTGGCAGAACCCACCTGATGGACGCCCTCCCCATAAAGCTTTCTGATGAGCTCACCTGTTGGGCCTACCAGATGTCAGATGCCAGACA
>QZLB01000184.1 GCA_004796425.1 Desulfobulbaceae bacterium
TCCAGCGATTTTATTGCCACAATCAGGGCACAACCCTGATTGCATCTGGTTGGATAGTACATGAAAGCCGGCTCTTTTAATCAAGACCGCTGAACAGCCCGGACAATAGGTATCTTCTCCTCCGACGTTACGAAGATTTCCGACATACACATGCCTTAGACCATGTGAGAGACCGATCTCGCGAGCCTTTATCAGGGTTGCAGGGGGTGTTGGCGGACGATCCTGCATTTTATAGGTCGGTCTGAACCCGGAGACATGCCAGGCGATGTCCGGATCGGTGGCGGCAAGAAATGAGGCAATGTCATGCAATTCTTCGTCAGAGTCATTGAGTCCGGGGACGACCAGGGTCGTAACTTCCACCCACACGCCCTGTGCTCTGAAGAAACAAATGTTGTCCAACACTGGCTGCAAGGTGGCTCCGCAAATATCCTGATAAAAGGACTCCCGAAAGGACTTCAGATCAATATTGATGCCATCTAGTACCGGAGCTAACAGACTCGCCGCCCCTTTTCCCATATATCCATTGGAAATAAAAAGATTGCCGAGGTTATGCTGCCTTGCTTTAACACAGCAATCATAAGCGTATTCAAAGAAAACCGTTGGTTCAACGTAGGTATAACTGATCGAGCGGCACCCACTACTGAGTGCCTGCGTAACAACTTCTTGGGGGCTTTTTTCTAGCCCCTGGTAAAGTCTAAGATCCTCACTGACCTGAGAGATCGAGTAATTTTGACAATGCAGACAACGAAAATTACAACCTTTGGTCGCCAGTGAATAGGTCAGACTCCCCGGCCACACATGAAACAGCGGCTTCTTCTCCACCGGATCAATCTGTTCTGCGACCAGCTTTCTATAGATTGTCGAATAGAGGACACCATCGATATGTTTTCTGACACCACATCTGCCAAATCTGTTGTTTTTGATCACACATTGGTGGAGACAGAGTTCACACTGAATATCTGCACCAATGGTATGATAGAAGCGAGCCTGATGCATGGTTTGTTTACCCGGAGATCATAATAGCCGGAAATCGATACGACACACTGCCCGTACCGAGTGAGAACTCGCCTGTAACAATACCTGCGAATGATTGAAAACTCTAGAAATATCTGAGAAACGCGCGCGCTAGCTTTTGAAAGAACTCATGCACAAACGAATCCCTTTCTTTGGACAGGAGTCGTCCCCGGGCAGAGAGCCACGACTCTGACACGTCAGGCACGATTAGTTTTTCATGATTTCTTTCAGAGAGACCAACGATCCCTTCCATATGCCATTTTTTCATGCTACCCCCCAAACAGCTAAAAAGAGATTTTTCATGCTGCTTTTGGAAAGAGTATCATACCTTTTTCTGACGAGTCAAACCGACTCATCCCCACTTTTCAACTTAGCTCACCTTCCAATTTTGGTTTCTGTAGTATAACCGGATAATTAATGGATGGTCGAAAAAGGAAAAAATTTTTGTGTATTGATTTTAAATAGTTAGAAAGAAAAAACAAAAAAGTGACGGGAAAACAATACGCTATCGAGAAAGAAAATTTCAGACCGTATATCGTACCCAGCGATCTTTTTCACGGAGATAGTGCGGACGAAAACGCTTCTTGTAGTTCATCGCTGAAACTTTGGGAATGTAATAACCAAGATAGAGGTACTCAATCCCATTTTGCTTACAAAAATCAATCATGCTCAAAATGTTAAACGTACCAAGGCTTCTCTTCTCTTCATCGGTGTCAAAATAGAAATAGACCGCATTCATCCAGTTTTCACCGATATCAACAATGCCATTTCCCAGTAATCTATCTCCTACCCGATAGTGAAACTCCAGTGAGTTGACAATGTGATTAAGGAAGAAACTGGAATAATAACCAAGTGCCGTATTGCTCTTCTGGGGGTATCTCTGGCGCAGAAAACGCTCACACAACTTCATGTTTTCATTATTCATCTGCACCGGTCCAAAGCTGACCTCAACATCCTGGTTCTTCTTCAGAACCCGCCGCTGATTCCGACTGGGTTTAAACTCGGTTGGATGCAACCGGATAGGAATACATAAATCGCAGGACTGGCAGCGCATGGTATACAAACTATTGCCGTTTCTTCGATACCCGGCCGCCAGAAAGAGTTCCATGATATGATCGGTCAGTGGTCCGAACAGGGCCTGATAAAAGGTTGCCTGATACGGCAGCTGGTAGGGGCACTTCATCGACATATTGATGAAATACCGGTCCAGCTGCCGCTCAAGCAGCTCGAACTCACGGTTGCATAGACGATCATAAAGTGCTGACATGATACATCCCTGCCCGTTGATTTACACCAATCCCTGATCAAGCATGGCGTTGACAACTTTCACAAAGCCAGCAATATTGGCCCCGGCCATATAGTTGCCACTGACCCCATAGCCATCTGCTGCTTCCAGGCAGGTGGCATGAATTGATTTCATGATTTGCTTGAGGCGATTGTCAACCTCTTCGCGCGGCCAGGCCAGTCGCATGGAATTTTGTGCCATTTCAAGTCCGGAAACCGCAACGCCTCCTGCATTGGCAGCCTTGCCCGGACCATAGAGAATTTGGTTATCGATAAATTGATCAATCGCCTCAGGCGTTGCCGGCATATTGGCACCCTCACTTACCACATAAACGCCGTTGCGTAGAAGATTTCCAGCATCAACGCCATTGATCTCATTTTGGGTTGCACAGGGCATCGCACACTCAGCCTTATGATCCCAAAGCGGATTATAGTCAAGCTGCGGATCGGTGGGGGTATAAACCGCTTCCGGGTACTTGTCGGCATATTCACTGATTCTGCCTCTGCGGATATTCTTCAGCTGCATGACATAGTGGAGTTTTTCACTATCAATACCCGCTTCATCATAAATGTATCCCGAAGAGTCTGAAAGCGTTACGACTTTCCCACCGAGTTCTATGAGTTTCTCCGTGGTAAATTGAGCAACATTTCCTGAACCGGAAACCAGGCAGGTCTTTCCTTCAAAGGTTTCAGATCTGGTAGAAAGCATCTCGGCAGCAAAATAGACGGTGCCGTAACCGGTTGCTTCCGGACGAATCAGACTCCCACCCCAGTTGAGACTCTTGCCGGTCAATACCCCGGTGAATTCATTTTTCAGCTTCTTATACATGCCAAACAGGTAGCCAATCTCACGTGCACCTACTCCTATGTCACCCGCCGGAACATCGGTGTTCGGCCCGATATGCCTATAGAGCTCAGCCATGAAAGACTGGCAGAAGCGCATCACTTCAGCATCTGACTTCCCTTTGGGATCAAAATCAGATCCGCCTTTTCCACCTCCCATGGCCAAGGTGGTCAGAGAATTTTTAAACACCTGTTCAAAGGCAAGAAACTTGATAATGCCAAGATTTACTGATGGATGAAAACGTAGGCCTCCTTTATACGGCCCAATGGCGCTATTCATCTCAACCCTGAATCCGCGGTTCACCACTACCTGACCAGAATCGGCCATCCAGGGAACCCGAAACATCACAACCCGTTCCGGCTCTGTTATTCTCTCCAGAACCGCCTGCTGCCGATATTCTGGATTTCTATCCAATACCGGCTTGACCGTTTCGATCACCTCGTGGACCGCCTGATGAAACTCAAACTGTTCCGGATCACGATTTTTGATCAACTCGACTATTTGCTCCATTCGTCAATCTCCTTTTCCATTACTGGATTAATTTTCATCAATCGAACAGGTTCTATCTATTAAATCTTCACGATACATTATGAGACCCTTCGATTCACTGCCCTCACATTTAATGGTCAGACTGTAATCAAGTTTTAAATGACGGATCCATTCACCATCATACTCATAAGGAAACTCCTGGAACCAGGCCCAGTTAATTCGATCATGATCACCTGATCTTGATTTACCATTTTTCTCGTCAATGGTCAGATAAGGGATTCCCATCGAGGTGATGTTCTGAAAAAAGTGCGAACCCTGGGAGGGATCCGCTCTGAGCATATCCCCTCGTATTTCAACGATAGCCTGGACATTTGAAATATCGCTCCACTGTACCGGGATACCAAGCCAGTGGTCGGAAGTTCCCCACCGTCCGGGCCCAACCAGCAGAAATTGACGTCCCGCCGCAGATAGTTTGCGATTAAGCAGACCGATCTCATGGGCGATTTCTTTCGTATGAGCTGGCTCAAAACAGTCAGGTTTTACATAAATAATGTCATGTATATTTTTAAACCGCCCGTGCCCGAGACATTGAGTAGAGTAGCAAATCGACTGCTCGATTTCGTGGTCACAAATACCGACGTCTGCTTTTTCTCCACCGGTCACCATTGGTCTAATCTGCAACAGGTGAAATCTGCTGTCAGCAAGCGTTTTACCGAGTTGGACCGCAAACTCAATTTCAACCTCAGAGCCCATTCCGGAGCGGCCCATGGTCAATACTTCTGAAATAATTTGGGCCAGTGGGTAGGTAGAATATTTCAGCATCTGAGCAAAGGTCAACACCTTGACCCCGGGCATGTCAACATCTCGAATTCGATGTTCATCAGGAATATAGGTCGAAGCAAGAAGCTTCACCGGCATATCATCCTCGGCTTGCTGAACTTCGCAGCGGACCAGGTTTGCGTTGTAACGGTTGAGGCAATCGTGATTATTCATATCGAGCGCATAATACTGTCGCTGACAGTTTTCCAGGATATCCTCGACGGTTGAGAACTGAATCAGTTTCTGGGGATGGGCTGGAGAAAATCGTAAATTTCGCTCTCCCTCAACGACGGTTTTACCAATACCAAGAGCGATATGGGCAATACCATCCTCCGGCTGCATGTCCTGCACCGGATAGTAGTTGTGTGACTGGGCAACCCCGGACAGGGCGGGATACCAGCCGGTTGGGTGCTCATGCCCCACCAGGTGTTGAATAATCACCGCCATGGAATCCTCCCTGCTGCCGGTTCCTGCTCGGGAGAAAGCCTGGGGACTTTCAAACCAGGTGGAAGCGTAGACAAGTTTGACGGCACACTCTAACTGGGCCAACCGCTCTCTAAAACTGGGATGGTTATTGGTCAAAAAATAGGTCGAATAAAGTCCGGCATAGGGCCTGAATTGACCATCTTCAAGCAGGCTCGAGGAACGAACCGATAACGGAACATCACAGGTATGCAGGAAGGCTTCCAGCTCCTGCCTGAGCCAGGATGGAAGCCTGGCATCGATAAAGAGGTCGGCTATTTTTTCATCATCAGCATGCTCATCGGGAAAAAGTTGATTCTGGGTAACAAAATCATCAAATCCCTCCGCCGAGATAACGACGGTTGGCGGGATAGCCACCGGAAAGTCGGTAAGCACCGACTCAGGGGACCCCGGGCGCTGCAGGCAGGCCCACATGAACGCAAGGCCCCGGGCTTTGCCGCCAATGGGACCTTCGCCAATCTTTACAAAGTCGTTGATCTCCGAATCATAACCCTCCGGGTTAAACCGGGTGACCACTCCTTGCTGGCGCAACTTTCTCAAAGAACGGACCTTGAAGATGATATCATCACGCATATCACCTATTCTATTGATGTCACCGATAAAATCTCTATGCAACCGACGGGCAAGACCAACTTCTGAGCGGGCCATCATCCAGTTTGAAAAATGATTTCTGATGGCGTGGTACCGCAGTGATTCTTCAGGGATAGTGGCTAGTGCCCGTTCGAACTCGACGATGTTAGAGGCACTGCTGATCGGGGTTTCATCCGGCAGCCGGAAAATAAAATCGCCAAAACCCAGGTACGTTAAGAAAAAATTGTGAATTTCTTTATAAATATCAGGTGACTGCTTGGCAATAAATACGGCAGGTATGGACTCTGCCCGAATCTTATTCTCCTCTTCGGAGGAAAGCATTAATAACGGCAGGTCGGGTACCTCTGCACGAATATCCGAGAGGAAGCGTTCTCCCGCCCGCGCGTCAACCATGCCACTTTTTGGAAATCGCGCATCGGATATAACGGCAAATACATATGGTTTATAGGTCTCGTAGAGATGTACCGCCTCTTCATAAGTCCGGGCGATCAGAATTTTCGGACGGGCTCGCATCCGTAAGAGCCGATGCCGCTCATTGATACTTTCATCGAGCACTGATTGGGTTTGTTTGACGACCTCACGGTAAATTGCCGGTAGAAAAAGTGATCGGTATTCAGGTGAATCCTCAACATAAATAATAACCCGCACCATCGCTCTGGTGGTATCGTTGTCTACGTTTGAGTGATCTTCGACATTTTTGATAATGGCCAGAAACAGATCGTCCTCACAACACCACAAAAAAACATTATCGATCGAATCACTTGACTCCTGTTCGGGGAACAGGTGTATGGTTCGGGGATTATGAGCCAGCAGAATAACCTTGAGATCGGGTCGCTTCTCTTTGATTCTGGCACCGAGAACCGAGGCATCCATGCCGCTCAGATAGGGCATGGTGACCACGAGATCAAAATGTTTCCGCTCAAGGACTTCCAGCGCCTCTTCACCGGACGAGACCCTGGTCACCTTCGGTGCTTTGCTCAGGTTAAGACCTTGATATTCATGAATAATTTTCGTGGTTATACTGCCATCTTCCTCCATAATGAAGGCATCATACGGGCTTGATACCAGGAGTATTTCCTGGATTTTGAAAGGCATCAATTCATGAAAAACCTTGAAGTGAGGATCAAAATTCGTGGGGAGGATCGTCGGATTTACAGCCATGCCATACACCGTTTGCTTGAAATTATGGTGGGACTGTTTTAAGGCTTCAATTTGTTTTTAGGTACCCGAAGCATACTGCATTCATCTCGGCTTAACTGTATAACCGATAGTACGAAAAATAAAACATAATCCTACGACTGCAGGGAAAAATCATTCCCCTCCACTCAATAGATATTTCAGGACCACCAAAATGGCTAATGAAGCAAAGCCGCTGATACTGATCACCGCCAGGTAACCCCCGATCTTACCAATCGATTTCGTCTTTCCGAACAAGCCTTGAGCGGTATCATGAAACATCGCGATACCAGAGACCAACCCTGCGCCGCACCCGACATGCAAAAAAAGATAAAGCGGCAGTCCTACCAGGGCATAAGGCCATTGCACCAGGTCAAATGGACAGCGGTGATGGGGCATGGCATAGACATACGGGCTGACCCA
>QZLB01000124.1 GCA_004796425.1 Desulfobulbaceae bacterium
CAGTTTGAAACGAAGAGAGTTCATGACCCTGCTGGCCGGCTGCACGGCCAGCCTGATGGTCCCGGAGCTTCTGGCTGGTGCTCAACCAATCAATGCATCCTCTATTCCCGCCTCAGACAGGCTAGGTGCGCTCTTGCCTTTGCGCACCCTGGGTTTATCGGGACCACTGGTAACCTGTCTTGGTGTAGGTGGAGATCATGTGGGCAGCGGGTCTGAAAAAAACGGACAGGCAATTATTGAGAAGGCTTTGGAAGAGGGGGTGCGATTCTTTGATAACGCACCACTCTATAGTAATGGAACTGCTGAGCAACGGTATGGGAAGTTTCTTACCCCCGCCTATCGGGATGTCGCTTTTATCATGACTAAGACGCTCGCCAGGGACAAAAAAGGAGCGTTGGCTGATCTTGATGCATCGCTTTCCCGCATGAAAACCGACTACGTTGATTTGTGGCAGATACACGCGCTTGAGAGTGAGCGTGATGTAGAAAACCGTATTAATGGCGGGGTGCTTGAGGCTTTTTTGGAAGTGCAAGCGCAGGGGAAGGCCAGACATATCGGGTTTACCGGTCATAGCTCATATAAGGCGCATCTGAAAATGCTTGAAGAGATCGATAAGCGTGGCATCAAGATGAATAGTGCCCAAATGGCAGTGAACCCGGCGGATCTTCACTATGAGAGCTTCGTGTTAAACGTGATGCCGAAATGCCTTGAAGCGGGTATTGGTGTGCTGGCCATGAAATCTCTGGCCTATGGTCGTTTCTTTGGTGGGAACAACGGGTGGCGCAGAACGAACGTCTCGGTACAACCCATCATCCCGCAAGTAATGAGTATCGAGGATGTCTTCGGGTTTGTCCTATCTCTTCCCGTAAGCAGTTTGATCAGTGGTATGGAAACTCCTGAACAGGTGAGCCAAAACGCTTCAATCGCCAGGAAAAGCTGGAATTGGAACCAGGCCCAACGACAGAAATGGGTCGCTGATCTTCTCCCGTTCGCCGGTCCTGATTTAGAGTTTTATAAGGATTGATCTCAATTGGGGACATCCACGTTATCTTAACTTAAACTTTTAAAAACGTGGTCTGTCCCCGCTTCTGCAATTCCTTCATCTCAGCAATTACTCTGGAAAATAATTTCCCCTCGTTTGAACCATTTTTTGTCCTGGAGAGACAAAGTTTAAGAGAGGAGAAACGAAACGAGTATGTCAACCTAAATGCTGAGAGGGAAAAAATGATACTGACCAAGAAAAACTCTGCGATCATGTTAAGCATCTTTATGCTCTTTGCCGGACAGCCGGTATCTGCAGCATCAGTGAGCAAAGGCGACGCAGAACTTGCCCATGATAAAAAGAAACCCGTTGTTACCCACACCAATAAGAAGCCGCAGGCGGCCCAGATTAAAAAAGATTCGCGAATCTCACCTGGTAAAAAGCGGCCAAAATCAACACCAGAGAAAAGAGTACCCTCGCAAAGTTTAGTGAAACAACCCAGAATACAGACTCCGGCGGTGGGTTATTGCTGTTCAAATGGAGTTGTGCAAAGCAGACAGGTTACCAGTGGTGAGTGTAAAGTGAAAAAGGGGAGTTGGTATAACAATCTCGCCAAAGCGACAAGCCAGTGCCAACCACTTACCGGTTTTTGTATTACAAAAAATAACAAGATCGTCGCAACCGATAAAAAACGGTGCGATCAGCTACGTGGCAATTATTATAAAAATCGTGCAGAAGCGCAGAACATGGTCGTAAAGAATCAACGAAAGCCTCTGAAAAAGCAGGATGCACGGCCAGTTTCACAAGGGTTTTGTACATCGCAGGGCAAAGTCATACCGAATATTACTCAGCTGAAGTGTACCCAATTGAAAGGAGCGTTCTATAATCAGGCGCATCTGGCCCGTCTTGCCCTTGCGAAAGAAAAACAGCAGAAGCAACGAGCATTGCTTCAACCTGGAACACAGATTGAAAAACCTGCTAAACCGGTACAAGCAATTGCTTCTGTTAACAATGGGGCGCTGTCAGCTCTTGGACAGAACGACAGAGTCGGTGGAATTAAAGTTCTGGATAAAAACAACTCTATTCGTGACCCATTGTTAGACATGCCAGAGGAGGGGTTGTTCAAGCCAATCGAAGAAGATGTAAGCGCCCCACTACCAGAAGGGATTAATTGGGGGAAAGTTCCCGGATCTGGAGTTTCTGGCCATGAGGGTCGGGGAAGAGGTGGACAGGGATCAGGCGGCAGTCCGCAGCGTGACAGTTGGGCTGATGAGGCCCGGCGTATGTGGAATGATGGGATCTCCAGTGTTGGGGAGCTCGCAGCGGTAGCGTTGCTGTATATGAATGTTGATAACGACATTGACCAAAGAGGGATGAATGATCTTCCTGATGGAGGTGGTGACAGAAATCAGGGGATGGATGATAGCTCAGCGCTGGACTCTCATTCTAGTCCACCTGGAGGCTTAGGAGATGATATAGCAGACACGATTGATCCTTGGCTTGATTGGTTAGAAGGGTTGTTTGACGGTGTGGTGGGTGACGATGCTGCTGCAGATGGTGGGCTTACCGATGAGCAGATACGCGAATTAATCTCGAGTAATGATGATAGTGACGACAGTGGTGATGACAGTGGTGATGGTACCAGTGGTAATAGCAGTGATGACGATGATAGTAATGACAGTGACGATGACAGCGATGACAATGACCAGGACGACTCTGATGATTCTGGCGATTCTGACAGCAGTAGCGACGATAGTGGTGATGATCAGGAAGAAGACAGTGAAGAGACTTCTGAGGAAGGACAACCAACCGGCGGCGACCGCGGTGGCCGCAGTGGAGACGGTCCCTCACTTGGCGCCCAGCTGGCTTCGAACCTCTCCATCGACCTGAGTAGCGGCCGGAAAAAGAACCAGCGTGTAACCGGCGGCGGTTCTGGCGGAGGCCACATTTCGACTCCGGTTTCTCAGCCAGGAAAAGGTGATGAACACCAGACCGATAGCCCGGACATTCAGACTGAGCCTGAGGGTAATACCGTCACAGGCGCGGGTGTCAGGCCGGTTCGACAGGGCGAATCCCCCTATCCAGGAGTAGGACCGAATGCCCAACCGGGCGTTGACTACGAAGAAGAAGGACCGCAAATACTGACGAACAATGGCAACCCGGTTCGCCTCAATGACTGGATCATTGACGACCCCAGGGTTCATCAATAGGCAATGATCAGGTCGAGGTTGTTAAACCAAAACAACCTCGACCTGAATTGATGAGGAAATATCCCGCTGTTATTCCATCTTTTTTAACTTTACATTATAGTCAGTCAGGTTCGTTTTTCCTTTAGAAGTTTTGAACCATTTCTTATCTCAATGGTACCTATCCGCTAAAGAGCAAATCTCTGTTGAGTAGATATGTAAAGCCTTTCTGGCTGAGGTGGAAGGAGGGGAAAATGGGAGTATTGATCAGGTTAATGATTGTGTCGGTCATACTGTTTTGGACTAACACCTGTCTGGCTTATCAATGGTATTGTAATGGAATGCAGCTGGAAAACCATACCTTTAGTAAAGGGGTGAACAACTATACGGTTTCATGGCGCTGTGAGTCATACGGGGAAAACAGTCATGAAATTCACAACCTAAAGTTTTATGGCAGTTATAACCCCTCCAATGGACATGCCAGTGAATCGGTGGATGACCATTTTCTTTATTATCACAAAGGCGAAAAGAAGAACGATATACACTATTCGTACCAGGTGAGAACCACATGCAGTAATGATCCGTGGGTTTATGATACTGTCTGCAGCAAGAATCAATACAGTGTAACCCCAGTCTTCCCGAAAAATTATGGTATCCCTTACACTTCGCCAAACCCCAAGGGGAGCATGTTAGCTGCTTCGATCAAACAGGGGTTGCAGCAGGAATACGAAACCTTCCTTGTCGCTCCGTCTATACTATTGCCGCAAAATGGTGAGAAATATGAATTTGGCAAGAATATCCCTATCCTGGTGAGTCATAATCCAGATTTTACGCCACGGTTTAAAATAGAATGGCGCAAAGACAGTCAAAGCGCACTTAAACAGGTCACCAGTTCCATCATATTCAATATCCAGACGACTAACGGTGTCACTACCGCTAAAATGCATCCTCTAGAAAAGGGAGAATGGACGGTGCGGGCGCAAACAGAGAATACGTCGTTTTGGAGCGAGCCTCGAACATTCAAAGTGATTGCTCCTATCGATTCAACTCCGGAGGTGATTCCCACCCATCTGCAGCAGCTCAAAAAGCCCGTTTTCCATGATCCACGGGTGAACCATACCTATAGCTCAAGTGAGGCCATTCCTTTGAGGATTGGCTTTCAACAAGGGGCCATATTGAAGTTTCAGATGGGGGTTCGTGGACTTGGCGAGCCATCATTTGTCATGTTTCCAGAGGGCAGCACATCTGCGCCAAATGGATTTCTTGAGACAAAAATACCTGGTCTCTTTGGGGCATATACTGCTGAAGATGTCAGCGAAATTATCATTAAAGCCTGGGTGGAACGGCCTGAGGGGGGAGAGCAATACCTGGTTAACAAATCGGAGACAAATGAGCGGATTATAAGAGTTGTTGGAGGTGAGTTGACAATCACTCATCCTGAGCAGAACAGAAATTTTATTGCGCCTGCTCGCCTGACTTATACGGTTCAGCTACCCCAGGGTATGAATTTTACAGAGCTATCACTTGATCACTGGTTCCAGTATGAGTTTCAGCATGCCGAAATCAGCGAGGGGGGGCCTGCCGTTTTTGTAACTGATGATTCTGAGCCAGATAAAGGGCTTGTCGGAAACATTGCAACATTTGCTTTCAACCTGACTGAGCCGAAAATATACCGGTTCCGTATCAGGGCGATTATGCCGTCTCCAGTAGCCTCACCAGTTATGAACGGGAAATGGACTGATTGGAGGAGAGTGAAAGTCGGAACCTTGATTGGCAGTTTGAAAGAGCGGCCGAATCCTATGGAAATTATAACGGTTTCTGGTGCTGAAAACAGTTCGAATCTCTCTGTAGATTCTCAGCTGCACCATACACCCGAAAAGCAGATTGGACCCAACATCCCACAAATACAGAAAGTCCCGATTTTTGTCCAACCAACACCAAATAAAAAGTACAAAAGTGGTGATCTCATCAAATTGGATCTGCAGCTTGTCGGAAAGGATCAGTCTGTCCAGTGGCATATTGAGTATCGTCCCTTCAGTGCAAAGCGCTTCAGTAAAGTATCTGATAAAATGATTGGCCGGGGGATGAGCCGATCAGGCGATAGAATGAGCGCACGGCTTATAACTCAGAAACCGGGAGAATACCGTATCAAAACCAAATTTGATCTGGAGAAGGCTCGTTGGAGTCAGTGGCGGTATTTCCAGATTGGTGAACCGGTTTCGGTTAACCGAATATCCACCATTAAACCCGTCAAACCGTCAATACAACAGAAAACAAGTCCCGGAAAACTTACCCCAAATCTGCCAAGCAAAATCAAACCAACAGAAAAACCAAAACCGGCACTCAATGAAACGGTGAGACCCTCCACGACATTATCGCCTACCAGTAAGTTGCCGCAGAATGTGAGTAGTGAGTAATTAAATAACGTTGACTGCACCACATAAAACGGTAGTCTCATCTGGCTTTAATCATGAAGCAGTGAGGCTTCCGTTTTTAATCTATCCCGTTATTTGAACAGATTTCAGCACTGCTGACAATCATTGTCAGAGGCGGTAACACCATATAATATATGTTTGATATCATTGGATTCAGCAGGGAATTCTGGTATGCTTACAAGGTCTGCAAATATCTGATCTTCAGGGAGGAGAAATGGCCATAAAAAAGCATGCTGAAGAAGACAGTTCAAAGTCCAAAATTGTTTCTTCAGAGCACCTTGCCTCATCAGGTACCTGGCACATGAGTGAGTTTGAGTACGGGTTGATCACTGCCAATAATGCATTCAACCGATGGATTACCCGGTGTATGGCGGCTGCAGGATACACGGATTTCAGTCCTTTGGATGTGCTGGTTCTGCACAATGTTAATCATCGAAACCGTCCGAAACGATTGGTCGATATCTGTTTTGTCCTGCACATCGAAGACCAGCATACGGTCAATTATTCTCTGAAAAAGTTGGTAAAAGGCGATCTTGTGATGCGTGAGAAGCGCGGCAAAGAAATATTTTACCAGACAACAGATCGGGGTAGAGCAGCCTGTGAGGCATACCGTGAAGTACGTGAAAAATGTTTGGTATCTGCGCTTGGGTCTCTCGACCGTGAAGATAGCGAGGTGAGTGAAAGCGCCACGCTCCTCAGGCTCATGTCAGGGATGTTCGACCAGGCAGCACGTGCCGCATCATCGCTCTAACCAGCCATCATATTGGGCAGCAGTGTAACGACTACGGGGAAGATGGTAATAATTATCAACCCTGCAAGAAGCAGCAGGAAAAACGGTATGGCTGCAGCGGCGACCCTGAGAATATTCATTCCCGTTAACCCTTGAATGACAAAAAGGTTGAAGCCGACCGGCGGGGTAATCTGTGCCATTTCAACCACGATAACGATAAAGATCCCGAACCAGAGGGGATCGATTCCTGCTTGTTCTACCATGGGCATGATGACCGAGGTGGTAAGAACCACCACTGAAATCCCATCGAGAAAACAGCCGAGGATTACGAAAAAGACAGTGAGTGCGGCCAGCAATGCATAGGGAGAAAGGCCGAGTGTGCCAATCCATGTTGCGAGCATCCGAGGAATGCCGGTAAATCCCATGGCCACCGTTAAAAATGCCGCACCGGCAAGGATAAAGGCGATCATACAGGAGGTTTTGGTGGCCCCGATCAAGCCATCAAAAAAAGTCTTTTTGGTAAGTGTCCCTGAGAGTTTGGAAAGGACCAGAGAGAGCAAAACTCCAACTGCTGCAGCATCTGTCGGGGAAGCAATTCCTGCATAAATAGAGCCGATCACACCGAGGATAAGAAGGACAATCGGGATCAGTCTCCGCGATTTTTTGATTTTGTCGAGGAAAGGGGAAGGTTTGTCGCCGGGTGGAATCCGCTCGTTATTAAAAAGTGACCAACAGATGACATAGCCGACAAACATCAGGACCAGCATAAGGCCAGGTAAAATTCCTCCGATAAAGAGCCTGGCTATGGATTGCTCGGTTGCAACTCCATAAACAATCAGAATAATCGATGGTGGAATCAGTAGCCCCAGGGTCGCCGATCCGGCGAGGGTGCCGACCATCATCCGCTCAGGATAGTTCCGTTTGGCGAGCTCAGGGATCGACATTTTGCCAATAGTTGCGGCCGTTGCGGCAGAGGAACCGGAGACCGCGGCAAAAATTCCACAACCAAAGATATTCACATGGAGCAGACGCCCGGGCATTCGAGTGAGCCATGGTGAAAGACCGGTGAACATATCTTCTGACAACCGGGACCGAAACAGTATTTCTCCCATCCAGATAAAAAGTGGCAGCGCCGCAAGAGCCCAGCTGTTACTTGCTCCCCAGATGGTCGTTGCCATCACATTTCCCAGTGGTGCTGAAGAGAAGAAGTGGATGCCGACCATCCCAACCCCCAGGAGTGAAAAGGCGACCCAAATGCCACTTGCAAGCAGCGTGATTAGAAAGGCCAGAAGCAGGATGATCATCAATATCTCAGTCATCACGTACCTCTTTTACGGTGGAGAGTCCTGACTGTTGATCATCGCCGAGTAGATTTTCACCTTTACCTTTATAGCTCGGGTCTTTACCGGTGATCAGGTTGTAAAATTCGTCGACCAGAGCAATTGAGAGAATAATGAGGCCAAGGAGCATCCCTGATTGTGGTATCCAGAGTGGTACCGCAATCATCCCCGGTGACAAATCATTGAACGAGTATGATTCCCAAACAAGTACTGCGGTGTACCAGCTGAAATAGATTGACATCAGGCAGCAGCAGCCCACACACCAGAATTCCGCTAATCGAGCAAGTTTTGGTGGCAGGTGTGAGAGCACGAGGTAAACCCGAATATGCCCTCCTTGTCTGAATGTATGGGCAAGTGCTAAAAAGGAAGCTGAAGCGAGAAAGAAACCGGTAAAGTCTGCGTATGAGGGGATTGTAAGTCCAATTGCCGAGCCGGTGGTAATGGTACTGACCCGGTCTATCAAGTTGAGTAGAACCTGGGCTACAACGAGCAGGCAGATGGCGGCGATAAAGCCTGCTGCCAACCAGCCGCTCGTTGTGTAAAGGTTATCTAAAAATCTGCGCATCGTATTGGGCGCGGAACTGGGCTGGACTGATTACTGCTTGTACATTTTCAGCAGTTTCTCGCCATCAGCACCCGCTGCCTTTTTCCAGTCGGTCAACATACCAGCCCCGGTTTCTTTCAGACCGTCCATCAGGGCGTCACTGGGCTTAACAACCTGCATACCGTTTTCTTTGAGAATGGCAATTTTCGCAGCAGTTTCCTTTTTGCTCATCTCCCATCCTCGTTTCTCAGCATTTTCGGCAGCGGTGAGTAGCGCCTGTTGCATCTCTTTATCAAGCTTCATGAACGCCTTCTTGTTTACTACGACGATATTTTTCGGTAACCATGCCTGAATGTCAGTAAAATAGTCAACAAAGTCCCATGCTTTGGAGTTTGCCCCAGTAGAAGGTGAGGTGATCATTGCTTCAACCCTTCCCGTGGCAAAGGCCTGTGGAATATCTGGAACTTCAACCTGGGTTGGAGCTGCCCCAA
Organism: Desulfobulbaceae bacterium; assembly: GCA_004796425.1. GTDB lineage: Bacteria > Desulfobacterota > Desulfobulbia > Desulfobulbales > Desulfocapsaceae > MADRE3. The sequence continues at coordinate 8,709 of QZLB01000124.1, forward strand.
CAGCGTTGGCAAACTTTTCCAGTGTGGCATTATAGGCACGGAACTTGATTCCCTTCAAATCATCAACCGTATTGATCTGTTTTTTGGTATAAAGCCCCTGTGGTGGCCAGGGAACCGAAAAAAGTGGCATCAGTTTCTGTTTTTCAAGAAGTGGGGTAATGATTGGTTGCTGGGCAGACCAGAGTTTCTCAGCATCTGCATAGTTGGTTGCCAGAAATGGTTGTGAATCGGCACCAAACGTTGCGTTTTCGTTTGAGAGTCGGGAAAGGAAAAACTCGCCAATCTGCACCTGCCCACCTCGAACAGCATTCTTGATCTCGGGGTGTTTGATCAATGATCCGGCAGAGTGGATTTTGATTTCAAATTTTCCGCCGGTCGCCTTTTTTACCTCCTCGGCAAACTCAATAATATTTTGTGTATGAAAGGTTTTGTCAGGGTATGGGGTTGGCATATCCCAACTGACGGAAGCAGCACTTGCCATGGTACTCATACCAGAAATAAGAGCGGTTGCTGCAAAAGTGGCGATTAGTTTAGACATTTTTCTCATGATTCTCTCCTCTTCGTTTGGACTCTGTTTCAGGGGCGCCGGCTCACCCAATCAGGTGAGTACCGGTTTCATGAAGCTCCGATTGTAACTGATGATACATTTCGTTTCCTCAGCATGTCTGAATGCAGCCTGGCAGTCAGGGTCGGTGATGATTTTTTCCCGATAGATTTCATACGCGGCAAGGCTCTCAAAACTGAATAGCGCAACCGCGACATCGTTGGCACCCTCGTGAGGCAGGAAATAACCGTGATGGTTACCTCCATACTTGTTTACCAATGGTATCCACATTTTTGCATAGGTTTCAAAAGCCTCTTGCTGGTATGGATCAATTCGGTATGTCAGGTAGCAGGTGACCATGAATTCTCTCCTGATTTTGAAGGCTAACACACATTGATGAGGAATTGCACTCAATAAGAGCTTGCAATTTGAACGGGGCAGTGTCATCATGACATAACGTTGACAAAATGTCGATAAAAAATTTTTATAGGCGCAGATGATGACCACGTTAGTTGAGAACCACAGCGAGCAATTTGAGAACTGGAGAATCTGGATAGATCGAGGTGGTACCTTTACCGATATCGTTGCACGACGCTCAGATGGCACCCTGCTCAGCCACAAACTGCTGTCTGAAAATCCTGAACAATATAATGATGCAGCGGTGCAGGGGATACGGGATATTCTTGGATTGCATCAGTCAGAGGAGATTCCTGCCACCGCGTTGGAACACGTGAAAATGGGAACCACGGTTGCAACTAATGCACTTCTGGAGCGAACAGGGGATCGTACCCTGCTGGTGACCTCCAAAGGTTTTGGTGACGCCCTTCGCATCGGCTATCAAAGCAGGCCGGAGCTCTTTGCCCTCAATATCAGCCTACCAGAGCTACTCTACGAAAACGTGGTTGAAATCGATGAGCGGGTCGATGCCGGGGGATCGGTCATTAAACCGATTGACAGGGACCAGCTCCAGAACAGGTTGCAGCCATACTTTGATGATGGCATCAGAGCCGTGGCAATTGTTTTTATGCACGGTTACCAATACCCCTCACATGAAAACATAGCGGCTGAAATAGCGGCTGAAATCGGCTTTATCCAGATTTCTCTGAGTCATCAGGTCAGCCCGCTGATCAAGCTGGTTTCCCGCGGTGATACGACTGTAGTGGATGCGTACCTCTCTCCCATATTGCGCAGGTATGTGGATCAGGTTGCCGGTGAACTTGGAGTGTTTGGCAGCAGCGGGCCCCGGCTGATGTTTATGCAATCCAATGGTGGCTTGACCGATGCCCGGTTGTTCCAGGGCAAAGATGCAATCCTGTCAGGTCCGGCGGGAGGGGTGGTCGGGATGGCCAAAACTGCCGAGCTTAGTGGTTTGCATAAATTGATCGGTTTTGACATGGGTGGTACTTCTACCGATGTGGCTCATTTTGACGGCACGTTCGAAAGAAGTTTCGAGACCATAGTTGCCGGTGTGCGAATGCGCGCACCGATGATGCATATACACACGGTTGCAGCCGGAGGCGGTTCCATTTTGCATTTTGATGGTTCCCGGTTCCGGGTTGGCCCCGAATCGGCAGGTGCCAATCCCGGGCCTGCCAGCTACCGGCGCGGTGGACCGCTTACCATCACTGATTGCAATGTGATACTGGGCAAAATACAGCCGGACTATTTTCCACGGGTATTTGGCCGTGATGGTGATGAGTCACTCGACGCTGAGGTCGTCCGCCATGGATTTCGTGAACTTGCCACGGAAATATCTGAAGCAAGCGGAAAAACTTCGGTGAGCCCTGAACAGGTTGCCGAGGGTTTTCTGCGCATTGGGGTTGAAAACATGGCCAATGCCATCAAGAAAATCTCGGTACAACGGGGCTATGATGTGACTGGTTACGCCCTCAACTGTTTTGGCGGGGCGGGTGGGCAGCATGCCTGCCTGGTGGCTGATGCGCTTGGCATGACAAAGATTTTTGTCCATCCATTTGCTGGGGTTTTGTCTGCCTACGGAATGGGATTGGCAGATATTTCAGCGATGCGGGAGGTTCATGTTGAACGTTCACTTGATGCTGCGGTTCTTGGCCGGATCGACACGGACTGTGCACCAAAAATTCAAGAAGCAATTGATGAAGTGAAAAGCCAGGGTGTCGTGCAGAAACATATTTCTGTTACCCAAAAGGTACTGATTCGATATGAGGGAACCGATACTGCCATACCTGTTAGTATGGGAAGTGTTGAGACGATGAAACAGGAGTTTGAGCACGCTCATCAGCAACGATTTGGCTTTACTGCTCAAACGTGGAATCTGCTGGTTGAATCAGTCTCCATTGAGGTAACCGGCTCCACCGGGTCGGTTGGTGATGAACAGGCTGATATCCAGTGTGAGAGCTCCGAACCGCTTCCTGTCGACACGGTGAGAGTCTATATAGGTGGGCAATGGCGCGAGGTGTTACTTTTTGCAAGGGTAAAACTCATCCCAGGTCAGGAGGTGATGGGACCGGCGATCATCATTGAACCAACGGGCACCGTCGTGGTGGAAATGGGCTGGAAGGCAATGCTCAATAAATATCGTCACATGATTATTGAACGGTATCTTGACCGACCAAAAGAATCGGCCATTGGTACATCAGTTGATCCGGTGATGCTCGAGGTTTTCAATAATCTCTTCATGTCTATTGCCGAGCAGATGGGGGCCACCCTGGCCAATACAGCCTATTCGGTGAACATCAAAGAGCGCTTGGATTTCTCATGCGCCGTTTTTAATGCAGCAGGGGAACTGGTCGCCAATGCACCTCACGTACCCGTTCATCTCGGGTCCATGGGGGAATCGGTTAAGACCATTTTGCAGCAGAATCCGACCGGGATTAAACCGGGGGCGGTGTATATGCTGAATAACCCCTATAATGGTGGTACCCATCTCCCAGATGTGACGGTTGTAACACCGGTTTTCGATGAAACGGAGAAAGAGCTGTTATTTTTCGTCGGCTCCAGAGGGCACCATGCCGATATTGGTGGCCGTACACCCGGTTCTTGCCCGCCCGATTCTACGCATATTGAAGATGAAGGGGTGTTGATCGATAATTTTCTCCTGGTTGAAAATGGACGGCTCAGGGAAAAGGAAACCAGGGAACTGTTGGGCTCAGGTAAATATCCGTGTCGAAACCCGGACCAGAACATGGCAGATCTTGCGGCCCAAATTGCTGCCAATGAAACAGGGGTCAATGAGCTGAGAAAGATGGTTTCTCAATTTGGCCTGGAAGTAGTTCATGCCTATATGAGACACGTGCAAGACAATGCCGAGGAGTCGGTGAGGCGGGTGCTGGATGTATTGACGGACGGATCTTTTACTTACCAGCTTGATAGCGGAGCCAATATCACGGTATCGATTAAGGTTGATCATGACAAGCGAGAAGCAATCATTGATTTTTCCGGAACCTCGCCTCAGGATCAGGGTAATTACAACGCACCTCCTGCGGTCTGCCGGGCGGCGGTGCTCTATGTTTTCAGGACCCTGGTAAATGATGATATCCCGTTAAATGACGGGTGCCTCAAGCCTTTGAAGATTGTCGTGCCCCCGGCAACGCTGATCTCACCGGTTTTTCCGGCCGCAGTGATCGCGGGCAACACTGAAGTATCTCAGGCCATCACCGATTGTTTGTATGGGGCGCTCGGGATTCTGGCAGGGTCGCAAGGAACCATGAACAATTTCGTTTATGGCAATGAGCACTACCAGAATTATGAAACGATTTGTGGTGGAACCGGAGCGGGAATTGATCATGACGGTACCAGCGGTGTCCACTCCCATATGACTAACACCCGGATGACAGATCCTGAGGTGATCGAAAACCGATTTCCCGTACGGTTGGAGTCATTCAGCCTGCGAACTGGTTCCGGTGGAGAAGGTCGCCATAAAGGCGGTGATGGGGTGATTCGAGCGGTGCGATTTCTTGAATCAATGACCGCTACGATCCTTTCATCCCGAAGAGCACTACCACCCCATGGCCTGGCAGGAGGTAAGCCGGGAAGCAGAGGGAAAAATTACGTCAAGCGCGTGGATGGAACGATTGAAGCCCTTGGGGGAAATGGGGAAACTCAAATGAATCCTGGCGATCTGTTCGTGATCGAGACACCCGGCGGTGGAGGCTTTGGCAGGCCATCATAGCAGACAGCTTTACCAGGAAAACAATTGTGTCGATCACCATAAAAAAGCGTGGTTTTTGTCTTGAAACTCGAATATGGTAGGACACCCCTGAAGCGTAATCCTGGTTCCCGGGTTTGCACCGACAGACCCCGGGTAGTGTAAGTAGTAAATATCATGTAGATTTCCTGGAGGCATCCATGACTTTTCCGATTGATCTGAGTTCGTACAAACCGCTCTCTTTTTCAACTGATCAAACCGCATTAAGTTCCGAGCAGCGTGAGACGCTGGTGCATAATATAACGCTGGTTCGAGATAGCCTGATTTTCTTCACCGCCCTGGCCAATGTGAAAGGACTCGGTGGACATACCGGCGGTGCCTACGATATCGCCCCCGAAGTGTTGATTATGGATGGGTTCATGAAGGGCGACGACCGTTTTTTTCCGGTGTTCTATGATGAGGCCGGTCACCGGGTTGCCATACAATACATGATGGCTGCCCTCAATGGCCAGAAACCGATTGAAGACCTGATGCACTACCGGGAGTTCGGCAAAGGACTGTACGGCCATCCGGAGCGCGATGAAGCAGCGGGAGTCTTCTTTTCCTCAGGAAGGTTGGGGCATCTCTGGAGCTACGTCAATGGTGTTGCCGAGGCAGATAAATCTAAAGTTTTCGTAATGTTTGGCAGTGACGGATCGCAACAGGAAGGAGATGATGCAGAGGCGGCCCGCTATGCGGTAGCCCGCAACCTCAATGTGAAACTGATCATTGATGATAACGATGTAACCATCGCCGGACACCCCACCGAGTATATGAAGGGGTTTGACGTTGGTAAAACCTTGTCCGGACATGGCCTTGCGGTGAGTGAGGGAGATGGAGAAGACATTGATGACCTGTTTGCTCGAATCCTTACAGCATTGAAAAACGAGGGCCCGGTTGCCGTCATTAATAAACGGAAAATGGCTCCGCAGGTCCCTGGTATCGAAGGTTTACCCAAGGGTCATGACGTAATCCCGGTACCGATGGCGATCGATTATCTCACTGCCAAAGGATTGACGGCTGCGGTTGAGGCACTCCAGCCAGCCGATGGTGCAAAAAAGAAACCGACCTATCTCGGAAGCAGTGCGGAAACCGGCAAATGCCGTGATGATTTTGGTAAGATCGTTTGTGAATTGCTTGATGATATGGCGGATCCTGCCGCAAAAGTGATTGTGGTAGATTCTGATCTCGAGGGGTCCTGCGGATTGCATCATATCAGGAAGAATCACCCTGCAGTTTATGTCCATGGCGGAATCATGGAACGCAATAATTATTCGGTCGCTGCCGGTTTTGGTTCAGAGCCCGGCAGACAGGGAATATTTGGTACTTTTGCAGCCTTTCTGGAGATGGTTGTCTCAGAAATCACCATGGCGCGGCTGAATAATGCCAATGTGCTGGCCCACTTCTCTCATTCAGGTGTGGATGATATGGCCGATAATACCTGTCACTTTGGTATCAACAACTTCTTTGCCGACAATGGCCTGGCGGAAGGAGATACCACCCGGCTCTATTTTCCGGCCGATCCGCTGCAATTGCGGGCGATGCTACCAGTCATTTTTAATGATCCGGGGCTTCGGTTTGTGTTCTCCACACGTTCAGCGACCCCGTTTATTGAAAAAGCTGATGGCTCAAAACTCTATGATCAGGGCTATGAGTTTAAATCTGGCAAAGATGAAATTATCAGGGAAGGGGATGCGGGTTATATCGTTTCCTATGGTGAGATGCTTTACCGCTGCCTCGATGTGGTCGAGAATTTGAAAAAAGAGGGTGTCAATGTTGGATTGATTAATAAGCCGACACTCAATGTTATAGATGAAGAAATGATGGCCCTTACCGGCAAGAGTCCATTTGTCCTAGTGGTTGAGAGCCAAAGCACCAAGAGCGGTCTCGGCGCTCGTTTTGGCACCTGGCTACTGGAGAGAGGGTTCACTCCGAAGTATGCTCACCTCGGTACCCACAAAGAAGGGAGGGGTGGTCTTGGAGAGCAGGTTACTCACCAGGGATACGATCCTGCCGGCATCCGAGAGAAAATTCAGGGACTGCTCTAGTACACAGCTTGCACAATCATTACCAGCCGCCGCACTTTTCGAAGTGCGGCGGCTTTTTTGTTAAACACTCAGCAGGCTTGGTGCGACAGGGTCAAGTGCTTTGAGTGAGGATATCAGCCGGTCTGCATCCAAAGTGTTGGGGAGCAGCCGGTGATGTTCTTCCAGGATCGGAATAGCCTTCAAACTTATTTTTCTGGCCCGGTCGGTATAGTCAAGTTCCAGATTGAGGTACACACCGGCGGCCCGAATGAGTGCTTGCAGCAGCAATTTTTCTGCACCCTCCGCCTTCATCCATGGAGGCTCAAGCAGTTCATGGACCTCAAAAAAGAGCTTCTGATCCCAGGTAATTGCCGCACTGATGTACAGTTCATCTCCATGCAACTCGATGGTATCAAGCACCCTTTGATACCGTTTCAGGCGGACTAAGATGTAGTCTCTGCAGATTTTGGGGAGATCTTTCTTCAAGAAACCAGCGGCCACTTGTTCCGATGGTGTAATCGACCGGGCTTCAAGCACATCCAGAAATGTTTCGGACAGATCATTTCTAATATCTCTGCACAACCGGTTTTCGAATGGGTTAAAAATTTCCAGTGCCATGATTTTTCTGTAATCCCTTTTTGCCTGAATGACAAGCAGATTGTAATCGAGTAGAGTCAGCTCAACCGCGGCGTCGACATTCCGATAGATGAAATCATAGAATTCTGAGGTAATTTGTGAAGAAGGAAGGGCTGTTTTCAAACCGATATCAGTGGGTTATCATGTTTTCCGGTACCTGTGCACTCTTTGCGAGTCTTGGTATCGGACGGTTCGCCCTGGGCATGCTGTTACCGGCAATGGGCGTGGAACTGCAGCTCTCCTACGCTCAAATGGGCATCATTTCCACCCTGAATTTCTGTGGATATCTATCTGCGGTGTTGCTCTGTGGTTATTTTTCCAGAATCTGTGGTACGAGACTCCTGGTCTTCATTGCCTTAACGATGGTGGGGGGCTCGATGCTGCTCATTGGCAGTGTGGAAAATCTCTGGTTAATCATGGGGTTGTACTTTGTGACCGGGGTTGGCAGTGCCTTGTCTAATGTGCCAATCATGGCGCTGCTGGCCGTCTGGTTTAAACCGCTTTACCGTGGAAGAGTAGCCGGTGTGATGGTGATGGGCAATGGCCTGGGAATTGTGATGTCCGGCTATCTGGTACCAGTGCTGAATAACTGTGGCTATGGTTGGCAGCTCAGCTGGTTATGTCTCGGTGGTATTGCCCTGATAGCGGCGCTCTGCTCCGGCCTGCTCCTGAGGAATGAGCCTGAACCAGAGCTTGCTGAGCAAATCCTTGCAGCGTCAATGGTGCAACACAGTGTAGCTCATCAAGAATCGATTGGTGAGCCACCTCCCTGGTACCGCAAAATATATCTCCATTGCGGGGCGATTTATTTCCTGTTTGGTTTTACCTATGTGATATACGTCACCTTCCTGGTTACCTCACTGGTTCAGGAACGTGGTATGATTGAGCAGAGTGCGGGTGTCATCTGGTCGTGGGTTGGACTGTTGAGTCTCGTTTCGGGACCGCTTTTCGGTTATGTATCAGACCGGTTTGGAAGACGGAATGCACTGATGGCCGTGTTTTCTATTCAGTCCGTCGCTTATCTGTTTGCGATCTCTGGTCTACCGCTTTATGCACTCTACGGTTCCGTTTTCTGTTTTGGCATTGTTGCCTGGAGTATCCCTTCAATCATGGCGGCATTAGTCGGAGATATTGCCGGACCTGCCCGGGCTGCAACAATCTTCGGTTTTGTGACCTTTGTTTTTGGCATTGGCCAGATTAGTGGCCCCTACTGCGCTGGTCTGCTGGCTGAGCACACTGGTGGGTTTACCATGAGTTTTCTCATGGCTTCTTTATTGGCAATTGCAGCGGTAGTTTTATCCGCGCGACTGCCAATACAAATGAAGGGCTAGGTGCCGGGAGAATCAAACGCCTGGAAGGGTGTTTTCGGGGACAGGCCGAATGGCCTTTCATCAATTTTTGAGACTAGAGCTCCTCTTCTTCCGGGGAGAGCGGCTCTTCATTTTCCTCCTCATCGCCGAAATCATCGTCCTCTTCAGATTCATTTTCGACCTCTTCCTCTTCCCCATTAATTTCTGCTTGTTCCTCAGCGGCTTCTTGTTCCTGCTTCATACGCACCGCTTTGGGGATCTTTGATTCGGGCAAGATGATCTCAGTAATTTTTTCGATCTCTTCCTGGATATCCGGGTCTTCTTGACAGACCGGACAACCCGCAACATGTTGCTTTATGAACTGAACCATTCGGGCAGGAGCCATGGTTTCTTCTTTGACACTAATGTACCATGACTTGGCCAGGTTAATCAGTCTTTCACACTGCATAGGCTGAAAATTATTCCCTTTTCTATCGTTATGATCTTATGCTTGTTAACGTTTACTCTATATAAGAACCACCAAGTATAATAAGATTTGGCCTTTCAGGTCAATAATTATTAACAGCTGCCTGACAAGATATTCCTTTTATCAGTTTAATAGCCTGCGGTGGAAACGTTCCGAGACTCTGACTCAGCCGTGATATGTGACAAAAGCTTATGGATAAGAATTCGATGGGCTTCGCTGTTCGGGTGGCTCCCATCTTCCAGACGGTAACGCTGATTGTAGTCAATAGCTCCCTTAAGGTCGATATATGAGATATTCCTGTCCGTAAGCCGAGGTTTTAATTGGCTAACCTCTTCTGATGGAGGGTGTACAGGACTCGGATAAAATACCACAAAAAAATTGCCATCGGGAAAATGGCTGTGATAGGTCGTTTCAATCTCCTTGATCATCGAACCCACCAGCTCATAATGACGAGCGCGCATCACGGCAGGGAAATCGATCTGCAGATATTGAATAATAGCAAGTTGATATATATGCTCATAGATCCAGGAGAGCACTGGCCGCCCTTGTTTAAAATCCTTATCCCGTATCACAGTTTTGCCGTCAAGGTAATAATACGGGCTGGAGTGCACCCATTTGGCATACCGATCCATGGTACCGATCGTGCGGGCCATATGATCCTCGATAAATATATAGAAGGCGACTCCCTGCTTCTCGGGGATCTGGTCGGCAAGATTTTGATTTTGAACTCTGGCCAGAACATTGTTCGTTCCAAAACCATTAAATCCATAGTTGTAGGCAGTATACTCTTCGGATACCTGTTGAAAGATTGCAGGAAGGGTTTGATCATCTTCCAGACCATGGCCAAAGGTAAATGAGCCGCCCAGGAATAGCGCGTGTTTTTGATTCTGTTGCTGGTGGTTCGGTGTTACCCTACGGTAGTGGTTATCAACGGTATAGTCGGCATCATAATCACTCCAGATTTGATGGCCTGTTTCAGGATCAATCCTGACATTAGGTTCTGGTAAGAAGCCGACGAGAGACTCAAGTGACTGGCCAAACGGTTTTTCGGTAGCAAAATCCTTTACTTCACGTGTTGGAATACCAAGCAGCAGATAGAAGCCGATTTCCACCGACAGCAACAAGGCCAAGGTGAGAGATATATTTCCTGCAATCCACCAGTCTTTTCTGACACATCGGGAAAAGATTGAGATCAGCAGGAGTGCAAGGGATAGATATGATGCGAGGACCATCAACGGGGTGATCGATCCATCAGTACCATCAACCTTATAAAGCACTGCTGAGCTCAGAAACAACAAGCCGGAAAACAGCGGGTTCAAGAAGAACTGTTTCAATCTGTTGGTTGCAGGAGAATCAGTCGCCATCAGTCTCTTGTTGTTATCTTACATGTTGGCTAGCAGCGGTTCCGGTTAAAGTCAATACTGTAAAGGTTTAGCGGAGCATAATTTACCCGTGGTTCACGTATTGAGCAAGTCTATAATGCACCGGGTCTGATCATTTCCGAAAGTAGTCCATTATAGATACTCGTAAGTGGTAAAGTGCTGGTTGCTATTCGAGTGGATGTGTTGTTGCGGCTAAGAAAAAGTTGCGTTCAGGATAAATAGCAATTAATGTTACCCCTCCTCGTAGTCCTCACCGAACGGAAGTGGACAGGGCACTGGTGGCCCTCCCGGACTTCAAATCCGGTGTAGCGGGTTAATAGCCTGCTAGGTGGGTTCGATTCCCATGCACTTCCGCCATAAAACCATAGTAAAATCAAGCGGTTGTCTGTTAAGGTAAAATACGAACCCACCCACTGCAGAAAGCTAAAAAAATAAAGATGTAGATTTCAGATAGTTAAGTCTTCTGTTGCTGGTGTCTTTCGTTCCCAGTTTTAGGAAATTACTACTAGTTTTTCTTTTTGACGCACTTCCAACAGAAGCCCTTGGATTGTGTTGATCTGTATCCTTCCCACATATAGCCAGGAAGATAATTTCGTTGCTGTTCTCTTCATGTTGAGGCTGTCTTTGGCAAGATCAATCTTTCTTCTCTTGATAAAACAGAATCCAGGCACCCTGCCTGTGTTTTATCAAGGCAGGAGGTTGAGAAAATCGAGGTAGAGGGGGAGTGCCTAGAATTTTTCGCACATTTAATTTCGAGAGATAATGACATCCTATATCTTCTCCGAAGCCGACCCCCTGCTCTCAAGGCGTCCGACCTTGTTTTGGGCACCCTTCGCAACTGGCCGTTATTGAATAAAATTAATGAGTTAACGAAAGCAGAAATTTCGTTTTATCCCACTTATTTTGTCTAATATGGATCTATTTCGATAGGTAAGCGACCGCAGGGAGACTCCGGGAACATTTAAAAATCGTCTAATCCTGGAGGATGCATATAATGGTCCTCACGAACGTCATGAACTATCTATGTTGAGCTGAGAATGACTGATCACAGGCCAAACGTGGAAATCATGATTCGTTTTATAACCTACCCCGACAGCGCCTTTGTTCAAGTATAATACATAGGCCCAATCAGTCTCATATCCACTGGTAGTTGATGACCAATAAGCTTCTCGCGGATTGCTAAATGGGTGATTGGCTGGCAAAGCCGGGAAGTGCTGCGATGCATCAACGAGACTCTCAAGTTCATTTATCGTTGGTAATCGATATTGCTGCCCCCTGTCACGACAATAACAATCGATCATCTCTATCGCCTTATCCCAGCTTACGGGGTTATCATTGATAAAGGTTTCTTGACACCAAACAAGCCCTGTAAGGTTATCCAACACTCCATATATGGTCATTTCAAATCTTGGGGTTGGCCAAACAATTCCAGATAACAGATCACCATCCTGACCATTACAAACAGATGTGCAAACTTTACCATTATCATCATAGGTCACATTGGTGCCAGTGCGTGGCAATGTCTTGTTTTCACCAGCGACTGGCCACACCCAGTAAAACTCTGATTTGTTGCCATAAAACATCCGACCACCCTCCGTATGCAAATACCAAGCATAACGATTATTCACAGTAGAGGTTGTAGATGTCCAATACCATCCGAGGTTTACATTTTCAAAAACATGTCCTTTAGGAAGAGCTGGATTCTTACAGCTATGATCAATGAGACTTCTCAGCTCTCTACGGTTGGGCATTCGCCAGTCATCTCTACCAAAGAACTCTTTACCATTTAGCTCACAGATCCACTCCAAACCCTCATGCCAATTGAGTATATTGTCAGCTATATTAGCGTCTTTGGGCCAGACAAGCTGTGTTAACTGATCAAGGACTAAATTATTATCCAAGATCTTAAAACGTGGCTCTGGACATGGCGTGAAATTCGCATGCTCCGCATCCTGTCCAGACCCTGCACAATCGATCTTTCGACCTTGGCAATCGAAACATTCAGTTAAGCCTGTGTTAAGTACACATGAAACACCCACCATGCCGAGATCCTTTGTTTAAGAAGCTCAAGAGAAAAAATCTTTGTACAGCTATAAAAGCTACCGATAGTACTCGTTGATTACTTCATAAATCTTTTAAATGCTGACTCTATTGACGACTGAGCCACATCACTTGCAAGCTCTAGACCTGCCTTTATATCTTCCAGAGCTTCCGTACCTGCCTGCTGGGCATTCTTTACTTTTCCTACAAAGTCATCTCTTTTTTGTGTCAGGGAGTTTATTTGATTCTGTAATTCTATACGTGATTCACCCTCTACTATCTTTGCCTGATCCTGTAAAAGACCTATCTTCTTATCCCATTCATCAATTTGACGATGAAGTATTTCAATAAACTCTTCCCTTGATTTCATACCCCAATCCTCCGAATATACTTAGTATTTCTTATTTCTCAAAATTGTAACAACTAGCCATAGCCCAAGCACTACCGATATTAAGTAGCCGAGAACTCCCAATGCGGGATAACCAAGTATCAATGGCTCTACTCCAGTGGTAATAATCATTGAAGAGCCAATTATTATTGCACCCGTAATGATACCAATCGTCAGTCTATTTGAGGCATTCTCTAATGAGTTTACAAGTTCATCAATCTTTTCGAATTGAAACTTTACTCCAAGTTCCCCTTTTTCAAACCTGTCAATTATATTTGCGAGTTGACCTGGAAAATCTCTTTTGAATACCAATAATGAACTCAGTGACTCTTTAATGTTTTTCCATATAGTTTCAGGTCGATAGCGCTTTCTGCCAATTGCCTCGACCTGATCGCTCACCTCATCAACGATATTTAACCTGGGGTAAGCAAGCCGGGCGGACCCATCAGCAGTCACGAGAGCCTTTATCATAATAGTAAACTCATTAGGTAATCTAAGTTTATACGTCCTCAATATTGTAAGAATATTGAGAAGGAAATCTCCAATATTTACTTTTGATATTGGAATGGAATGATACCTGTCCAGTAATTCTGTAATCGATCTTTCCAGCTCCTTTTCTTCTGGCTGGAACTCTTTCTTCTTACAAAGCCTCAGTAAACTCTGCGTTAACCTTTTACTGTCTTTTTTGACTACAGAACTAAGCAACTCAAGTAATTCAATTCTTTCTTGCTCTGTAAGCCTCCCAACCATGCCCCAATCAATAAAACAGAGCTGCATATCCTTCCCGATCAAAATATTGCCAGGATGAGGGTCAGCGTGGAAAAAACCATCCTCCAATATCTGCTTTGTCGCAGCGTACAAACCATTTTTTGCTACATTTTGTCTCTCTTTCTCACTGTGGGATAAAATATCACGGAACTTTATACCATCAAAAAACTCCATCACTAAGAGCGTGTTGGAACTGTATTCTTCGTAAACTTTTGGGATGTAAATCTTATCATCATTAAGATTACCACGAGCTATGTTCATGTTATCAAGCTCACGGGTAAAATCTAATTCCTGTTCGAGTGTACGACGAACTGTCGCAACCAAGCCAGGTATATCGTAACATTTCAATTCTTCAAATTGCTGATCTACAAATACTCCAATAGTCTCAATAATATCCAAATCAGAAGTCAAGCTCTTCTCTATACCCGGGCGTAGGATTTTAATTGCGACTTGTGCATCATTAGATCGAAGAACCCCTAAGTGGACTTGAGATAGAGATGCTGCGGCTACAGGTTCAGTGTGGAATAGAGAAAAATACTTATTGAGTGGAGGTTCTAAATATTTATATATTTCTTCTTCTATCTCGTTAAAGTCTATTGGTGGAACGTCATCCTGAAGCTTCTCTAATTCCTCAAGTAATTTCCTTGGAAGCAAATCTGGCCGTAGACTCATCACCTGGCCAAACTTGATAAACGTTGGTCCTAGCTCCTCCAGTGCCAGTCGGATTCTTTCGTGTATAGTTAATCCACCGCTAACAGGACTAACCTTTTGCAAGAGATCTGAACCAGGCAATTCGAAACGTTCGACAATTTCCTCGAATCCATACTTTGTCAGTACTGCTACAATTTCCCTAAATCGCTTTATTGTTTTGATATCTTTTATACTTATCATCGCAACTGATTATACCCACGGCTAAAAGTTAAGTGAATAACTGGAGAAGTCAAAATAGCTCCGACAGCTGTGATCTGTTTCTGCTATTAATATGGAATACAGGTTAATCCATGTGTAAAAATGCTGCACAGTCAGGCGATTAGGCAAAACCTTAATACGATTTCAATTTAGAACCTTTACGACCTGCTCCTTAATCGCAAACAGTTGACAGCCTAAGAACCATTGTCTAAAGGCCCGGACATTAGAAATGGTGAGGCCTCTATCTTTTCAGCTGACATCATACTTACAATACGATTGATCGAGCTCAGTATCATAAGCTGTTCCCATTCCTCCAGGGCATAATAGGAATTTGCAAATCGTTCTTGAAGTGGAGAGGGTGTGCTTTTCAGTAGCTTCTTGCCTTCCTCTGTTATTGAAATATGAATCCTGCGCTTGTCTTCACCTGACCTTTTTCTGCTTACGAGAGTATTCTTTTCAAGTCTCGCAACAATCGTCGTAACAGTTCCCTGGGTCAATGATATTGTCTGGGCTAACTCCGATATTGTCAGCGATGAACATTCCATCAACTCCTGTAGAATCACGAGTTGAGGGCTTGTTATACCAAAGGTTTTCAGTAAGTATTTTGAATGTAAATCAATAGCCTGTGTAATTTTCCTCAGCCCTATCAACATCTCCTTACTGCGAACCTTATTCTTTTTCTCCATCATCACCTCCCCTCAAGTTATCATTGTCACACAGTTCGATTTACCCTTTGCTGCACTGCACTTTGCTTGATCACATCATAGTTAACTTTAAACCTCTACATACATATAACCACAATAAAACATTGTGCTCAATGTTTTATTAATTTGAACACAATCTATAAATTAGCACCAATCAAACAGCACCCCCACCCTGGGAAATCCATATATTTAATTATTTACAACTATTTAGAAAACGGTTTTACCTCCACGCACGCCAAGAAGTCAGAAAATATTACTTTGACATCAATTGACATATGCATTGGCATGTGCAATAGTACAGTAAGATCGGTTGCCGCG